>CAJXVA010000318.1 GCA_913061055.1 uncultured Pseudomonadota bacterium | reverse complement strand
CTGCCTTCAATGCCCCGGAGCGGCAGCGCATCGCACTGGTACAGCCGTGGGTCGACGCCGCCGCGTACGACTACGAGTTGGAGCCCGGGCTCCTCAACGCCATGATCTGGGTGGAGAGCCGGTTTGTGGAGCGGGCGACGAGCCCCGCAGGCGCCCAGGGCCTGATGCAACTCATGCCACCGACCGCCAAGGAGCTCGCGCAGAAGCTGGGACGACCGCGGGCGTCGAGCTACGACCCCGAGTTCAACATCACCGCCGGCGCCCTCTACATCCGCAAGATGCTGGACCGCTACGACGGAGACCTCGAGCTCGCGCTCGCGGCCTACAACGCCGGTCCAGGCAACGTCGACAAGTGGACCAAGCACGGAGCCGACCTTCCGCCGCGCTCCTTGGAGTACGTCCAGTTGGTGCTCGACGCCAAGCGCCGGTTCGAAGAGCACCACGATGCGATCCTGACCCAAACGGACACCATGCTCGCCAAGGCGGTCGTTCCGGAGGTCGCCCAGCCAGCGGCGGTGGAACCCGAGCGCCAGTACGTGCCGGAGCCTCCTCGGCGCGCGAAGCCCAAGACGCAACGACCCGCGCCAACTCCGGAACCGAAAGAGGTACCCGAGCCGAAGTTGGAACCCGAGCCCGAGCCGACCGACGCGCGGCCGCCGGCCCCCTCGACCGCGTCCAAAGGCGCGGGAAGCAGGCCGCCGAAGAACGTCGGCAAGGGAAAGCTTCCCTCCGTGCTCGACTGACGCCCCCGCCGGCTCGCGCCCTCGCCCAGAATGCGGTGTACTGAGGGCCGTGTCGCAGCCGACCGATCCCACGGACGTGACGCGGGTCGAGCAGGACCCAGCCGCGACACTCGTCGATAGCGAGCCCTCCGGTTCGCAGGGTGTGCCGCCATCCATCGAACGCGGACACAGCATCGGTCGCTACCTGGTCGTCGACACGCTCGGTGCCGGAGCGATGGGCGTGGTCTACCGAGCGTACGACCCAGACCTCGACCGGACGCTGGCGCTCAAGGTCGTGAGCCAGAGGGCGGACGGGTCGAGCCGCGGCGCGAACGAACAAGCTCGGCTCCTTCGCGAAGCCCAGGCGATGGCACGCGTCAGTCATCGAAACGTGATCCAGGTGTTCGACGTCGGGACGATCGACGCCGCCGTGTACGTCGCGATGGAGTTCGTCGACGGCGTGACGCTCAAGGAGTGGCTGGTGACCAAGAGGGCGCCGGAGCATGTGCTGCGCGTCTTCGAAGCCGCGGGCCGAGGACTCGCCGCTGCGCACACCCAAGGGCTCATCCATCGGGATTTCAAACCCGACAACGTGATGGTCGATGGCCACGACCTCCCGCGCGTCTTGGACTTTGGCTTGGCCCGAACCTCTCACCGGACCGACGCCGACGAGACCACCCAATCGCTGCGAAGCGCGGAGCGACCGATCTCCCTGGATGCATCGATGACCGAAGCGGGGACCCTGATGGGAACCCCGGCATACATGAGTCCCGAGCAGTACCGAGGCGCGGCGGCAGACCAGCGCAGCGACCAGTTTTCCTTTTGCGTCGCGCTGTTCGAAGCGCTCGTCGGCCGCAGACCGTTTCAGGGGCGAACGCTCACGGCCCTTGCCGCGTCGGTCACCCGGGGCAAGGTCGACCTGCCGGATCAATCGCCGGTGTCTCGAAAGGTCATGCAAGCGATCCTTCGGGGGCTGAGCGTCGAGCCTGAGGACCGCCACCCCTCAATGGAGGCGTTGTTGGCCAAACTCGTGCGCAGCCGCTCGGGGTCCCGCGGATTGGGCATCGTGGTCGGCGGCGCGGGGCTGGCGATCGGCGCCGTGGCCTTGGCGCGCGGCAACGGGTCCGCTGCGCCACCACCCCCGTGCAAAGGCGCCGAAGACGATGCGGCTGCCGTGTGGTCACAGGCCCGCCAAGAGGTCATCGAGACGGCCTTCAGCATGCGCGCGGGCGAACGAGGTCGCCGAGTCTGGGCCGACGCCGCAACGAAGCTCGATGCGTACCTCGGCGAATGGGTCCGCGCGCGAACCGACGCGTGCGAGGCAACCCGCGTGCGATCAGAACAGTCTGAGGCGCTGCTCGACCGTCGCATCGCCTGCTACGACGCTCGACTTCGGGGCGTCGATGCCACGCTGCACGCCTTCGAATCGGTCGACAGCGTCGGTGTGAACCACGCCCGAGACGCGGTCGCAGAACTGGACGGTCTTGCGGCGTGCGCCCAAACCAAGCGACTGCTCGAGGCCACACCCCGGCCGGTCGAAGCGGAGACGCTCGAGCTCCTCGAACGCCTCGAGGCTCGCCACGCCACCCTCTCGGTCGAGCTGCGACTGGGGCACTACGAGACTGCGCTGGAGCCCGCGCGGGTCCTGGCCAAGGACGCCGCCGCGCTGCCCTTCGCCCCCATGCGCGCAAAGGCATGGACCGTGCTTGGAGACGCCGAGGCCGAGGCTGGGGCGGACGCGGGCGCACTCGAGGCCTACGAAGAGGCGCTGCACGCCGCAATCGAGTCCGCAGACCCCACCGCCGCTGCCCAGGCCGCTATCAACCTCGGCCTCACCGCCGGTCACCTCGCGGCGGACGTTCCCCGAGGCCTGCGGGCACTCGAGATCGCCCGAGCGTTCGCCAAGAACTCCGCCGACCGAGACCGCCTCGAGATCACGGCCGCCAAGCATGAAGGCGCCATCTCCGTCACCCAAGGCGACATGGCCAAGGCCCTGGTCCTGCACGGACAGGTCCGCGACTACTGGGCGCAGCAGCCGGACGCAGAGGCCGCGCTCGCCGCCTCGCTCCTCGACATCGGGTCGGTCTATGCCTCCACCGGCCGCGCCGACGAGGCCGTCGACATCCAGCGAAAGGCCGTGAGTCTGAACGAGACCGCGTACGGCCCAGACCATCCGCTCACTGCAAACGCCCTGCGCGAGCTTGGGACCACGCTGTCCACCCTCGAGCAGTTCGAGGCGGCCGAGGTCGAACTCAGCCGGGCGCTCGAGATCCAGATCGGTGCTCGAGGCCGCGAGAGCCGCGAGGTCGCGCACTTGCTCGACGACCTCGGGCGCCTCGCCCGCGCCGGCGGAGATCTCGACGCGGCGATCAGGAAGCACCGCGAGGCCTACGAGATCCTCGAGGACCTGCACGGCGGAGACAACCCCGCCCTCGTCGTCTCCGGGATGAACATCGGATACACGCTCAACGCCGCGGGCCGGTGGCCCGAAGCCCTCGATGCGTTCGTCGAGGCCCTGGAGATGGCCGAGCGGGTCAGCGGTCCACAGCACCCGCACATCGTGTACGCAGCGAATGCCGCCGCCTCGGCGCTCGTCGATCAGAAGCGTTACGACGAGGCGTACGTCTACGCGAAGAAGGCCCTGGATCTCGTGGGCAAGGCTCAGGTCCCGCCGACACTGTTCGCCGAGACTCGCTTCATCGCGACGCACGCCCTGTGGAAGGACGGGAGCGTTCCGGCCGCGACCAAGGACCGCGCCCGTGCACTCGCTCGCCAATCCCGAGAGATCTACGCCGAAGGCGCGGAGCAATGGGCGCCGTACATCGAGAAGATCGACGCGTGGCTGGCCGAGAACGGTGCCTAGCGGTGCCTACGACACGCCCGGTAGGAGTGTGGTGACGAAGGTTGCGGCGCCCCGGCGCGCCTCGATGGCCTCGGCGTACTCGGGCGACGCGTACCAGCGATTCGCGGCCGCTTCATCGTCGAACTCGAGCAGGACGGTCACCGCGTGGCTTCGCTCGCCCTCCAGCATCTCAGGCGCTTTGGCCTTCGACAGCAGGCGGGCGCCGAAGGCTTTCATCGTGGGCCGTGCGAGTTCCTGGTAGCGACCGAAACGCTCGGGGTCGGAGACGTCGATGTGAATGTGCAGATAGGCTGCCATGGACAGAGGGTGCGCCGTAGCCCCCGCTCCGCTACCCGAAAGAACGAAGGACTGTTCTGCTATTTTTCGAGGGATGAACTGGGACGATCTTCGGTTCCTGCTCGCGATTGTTCGTGCATCGACCCTGACCGAAGCCGCGAAGTCGCTTGGCGTCACGCAGACCACGGTCACGCGTCGCCTCGCCGTCCTCGAAGAACAGCTCGGTGTTCGACTGGTCTCCCGCACCTCCCAAGGCGTCGTCGTCACCGACCTGGGGCACGCTGTGGCTTCGGCCGCGACCGATATCGAGGGACGCGTCGCCGCACTCGACCGCATGCTCATCAGCCGCGATGACAGCCTCGACGGCCGCCTGCGTGTCGCCACCGTCGACATGGTCGCGCACTATGATGTCGCGCTGTTCCGCTCATTCAACGAGCGGTACCCCGGAATCACCCTGGAGCTATCCACGGGACTCGACACCCGGGACCTCGGACGAGACGAAGCCGACGTCGCGATTCGCTGGACGAACAATCCATCCAAGCCACTCGTCGGGCGTCGCATCGGACCCGTGGCGTACGCCGTCTTTGCCAGCCAGGAGCTGGTGGAACGCATCGGCGCAGACGCCCCGCTCGAAGCATTCCCGTGGCTCGCGTGGATGAGCAACCTCGATACGGTCATCACCGCGCCCTGGATGCGGGAGCACACCCCCAAAGACCGCGTCGTCGGTCGCTACGACTCCGCGCTGTCGCTGCACGCGGCGGTCCGAGCCGGCGTGGGGGCGGCCTTCATGCCGTGCATGTACGCCGGTGAGGACCTCGTGTGCCTGCGTCCCACCGAGCCCGAGTTCGAGTATGACGTGTGGCTGCTCGTGCACCCCGAAGCACGCGCCGCCGCCCGGGTCCGCGCGTTCCTCGACCATGCCTCCGACTACTACAGGGACCGTCGCTGAAGGCGGTCCCTGCGTTCGCCCGTAGCAACCGGTTCAGTGGGCGTAGACGCCTTCTTTGGCGCGGCCGGTCTTGGTCAAGAACTCCTCGTACCCGCCGGGGAAGAAGTCAAAGCCACCGTCGCCCTTGAGCTCGAGCACACACGTCGCAACCTCTTCGAGCATGCACTGGTCGTGGGTCACGAACACCAGCGTGCCCTCGCACTTTTGCATCGCCTCGGTCAGCGACCGGATCGACTCGAGGTCGAGGTGGTTGGTTGGCTCGTCGAGGATGACCAAGTTGCTGCCGAGCAGCGTCAGCTTGCACATCAACAGGCGTGCCGTCTCGCCACCGGAGAGCGCCTTGACCGGCTTGTCCGCGTCCTCGGAGGGGAAGAGCATCCGCCCCAGCAGCCCGCGAATCTCTTGAACGGTCGCCTTTTCGTCCCACTGGTAGAGCCAGTCGTACGCGGTCCGGTCGTCGTCGTTGTGCACGCCCTCTTCGTGTTGCTGCGGCATCATCGCCACGCTGACCTCGTGTCCAAGCTTCAGCTTGCCGCGGTCAGCCACGTAGTCGCCGCCCTCGCCCGCGATCAGCTTGGCCAACGTGGTCTTGCCGATGCCGTTGGGGCCGATGATGGCCAGCTTGTCTCCGCGCTGGAGCGTGAAGGACACGTCCTTGAGAACGGTCTCGCCGTCGAAACTCTTGTGCACACCGTCGACTTCGAGGACCAGCTTGCCACCGGGGATCTTGGGCTCGAAACGAATGAACGGCCGCTCGATGTTGCTGCGCTTGAGGTCGGTGACCTGGATCTTCTCCATCTGGCGCTTGCGAGAGCTGGCCTGAGAGGCCTTCTTCGCGTTGGCGCCGAAGCGACGGATGAAGTCCTGAAGATCGGTGATCTTCTTCTTCTTGGCCGAGTTCGATTTCTCTTCCTGGATTCGGTACTGGACCTTCTGCTTGAGCATCATGTCGTACGCGCCGGGGTAGACGATGATGTTCTCGTAGTCGACGTCTGCGGTGTGGGTACAGACCTCGTTGAGGAAGTGCCTGTCGTGACTGATGACCACGAGCACGCCTCGGAACTGGTGCAGGAAGTCCTCGAGCCAGCGGATCGAGTCGACGTCCAAGTGGTTGGTAGGCTCATCGAGCAAGAGCACGTCGGGCTCCCCGAACAACGCTTGGGCCAGCAAGACGCGCAGACGGATCCCGCTGTCCAACGTGGACAGAGGTTCCTCGTGCTGGTCTTTGGCGATGCCCAAACCGATGAGAAGCTGCTCGGCTTCGTTCTCGGCGTTGTAGCCATCCTCTTCGGCGATCACGACCTCGAGGTCGCCGAGCTTCATGCCGATCTCGTCGTCGAACTTGCCGGCGGCGAGCAGCTCATCCTTCTCGGCCATCGCCGCCCACAGACGTTTGTTGCCCATGAGCACGACGTCGCGGATGCGATCGTTCTCGTGCCGGTAGTGATCCTGATGCAGCATGCTCATCCGAGCATTGGGGGGAATCGAGATCGTTCCTTCGTCGGCCTCGACCATCCCGGAGATGATCTTCATGAACGTCGACTTGCCGGCGCCGTTGGCCCCGGTCAGGCCGTAGCGCTTTCCCGGGTCGAACGTGGTGGTGACATCGTCGAAGAGGACCTTGCCCCCGTAAGCTTTGCGAACTTCCGAAACCGTAAGCATGGCGACCTTGCGGGGCTACGTGTAGGCCAACGCGAGCCCGTTGGCAAAGGGGTGGCTCACGGCCCAAACACCGCGTGATACGGTGCTTTCGTGGACTCGGCCCGGATGCATCGCGTGCTGCCGCTGGTGCTCACGGTCCTCGTCGCCTGGGGGCTACCGAGCGCTGTACGCGCGTGTTCGTGCGTGAGGCCCCCTCCCCCGCTTGCCGCCGCGGAGAAGGCCGATGTCGTCTTCGAGGGTCGGGCCGGCGCCCCGACCACCGAGGGCATGCGGATCCGGACCACGTTCGAGGTCAGTAGAACCTTCAAGGGCAACACCGGGATCTATGTGGACGTGCTCACAATGAGCAGCTCGGCGGCGTGTGGACGCCGCTACGTCCCCGGGGAGACCTACCTGGTCTACGCCTACCAATCCAACGGGAGCCTGGCGGACAACCTGTGCTCTCGGACCCGGCGCTCGTCCGAGGCGGTGGTCGACTTCGAGGTCCTCGGCGGGGGTCTGGCCCCCGAGGGGCTTCCCGAGGATGACGAGACCCCGAGCAACGTCGAGGCGCCTCGCATCGTCCCCACCGCAGCCACACCGCCGCCGGTCCAGCCCGAGCGCCGTGGCTGCGCAGCGTCGGTCGCAGGGTTGCCTCACACCCGCGAACCGCTGCTGATGTCGGTCCTCTTCCTCCTCGGCGTTGCCTCCTACAGGCGTCGCGCCTACCGTGGCCGCGGCATCTCACCGCCCCGGAGGCCCCATGTCGCACGGACTGTTCGAAACCCCACCGCCCGTCAATGAACCCGTCTTCGGCTACGAGCCCGGCTCCCCCGCTCGTGCCGAGCTGCAAGCCGAGCTGAAGCGCCAGCGCGCCGAGAGCTTCGAGCTTGCGCCGATCATCGACGGCAAGCCCGTCCACACCGGCACGCTCGAGACGCTGCTGTCTCCGCACGACCTCGCGACGCCGATCGGCCAAGTTCACCAAGCCGGACCCGAGCAGGCCCAGCAAGCGATCGCCGCCGCCCAAAAAGCCAAGCCCGCCTGGGCTGCGCTGCCTTGGGAGCACCGCGCGTCGGTCTTCTTGCGCGCCGCGCATTTGATCCGCACCAAGTACCGGGCAGCGCTCAACGCCGCGACGATGCTCGGCCAGAGCAAGACGGCCCACCAGGCCGAGATCGATGCCGCCTGCGAGTTCATCGACTTCCTGGCCTTCAACGCGCACTACATGACGCAGATCATGCGCGACCAGCCGGACTCCCCGACGGGTCTGTGGAACCGCGTGGAGTCGCGCCCACTGGACGGCTTCGTCTTCGCGATCACGCCGTTCAACTTCACCGCGATCGCCGGCAACCTTCCGACGGCGCCGGCGATGTGCGGCAACACCGTCGTTTGGAAGCCCGCCGCCACGGCGATGCTCTCGGCCCACTTCATCATGAAGATCCTCGCCGAGTCGGGCCTGCCTCCGGGGGTCATCAACCTCGTCCCCGGAGACGGACCCGCCATCGGTGGACCCGTGTTCGCTTCTCCCGAGCTCGCCGGGCTCCACTTCACGGGCAGCACGGGCGTGTTCCAAACGCTGTGGCAGCAGATCGGCGAGAACATCCGCAACTACCGCCAGTACCCCCGAATCGTCGGTGAGACGGGCGGCAAGGACTTCGTGCTCGTGCACCCCAGCGCGGACGTCGAGACTGTCTCGGTGGGCCTGCTGCGCGGTGCGTACGAGTACCAAGGGCAGAAATGCTCCGCGGCCTCGCGGGCCTACATCCCCAAGAGCCTCTGGCCGCAGATTCGTGAGCGACTCGGTGCGTTCATGGCCGACGTGCAAGTCGGCGACGTTTCCGACTTCCGCAACTTCATGGGCGCGGTGATCGACGCCAAGTCGTACAAGAAGCTCACCGGCGCGATCGATGAGGCGCGAAGCAACGTCGGTTCGGGCGTCACCGAAGTCATCGGCGGCGAGTTCGACGACAGCAAGGGCTACTTCATCCGTCCGACGCTGATCGTCGCTGACGATCCGAAGTACCGCACCATGAAGGAGGAGCTGTTCGGCCCCGTCCTGTCGGTCTTCGTCTACGACGACAACAAGTGGGACGAGACCCTCAAGCTCGTCGACACCACCAGCGAGTACGCGCTGACCGGAGCCGTCTTCGCGACCGACCGGCACGTGATCGACCACGCGATGAACGCCCTGCGCTACAGCGCCGGCAACTTCTACATCAACGACAAGCCGACCGGCGCCGTCGTGGGTCAGCAGCCGTTCGGCGGTTCGCGGGCTTCGGGGACCAACGACAAGGCGGGCTCGGCCCTCAACCTCATGCGCTGGATCAGCACCCGGACGATCAAAGAGAACTTCTCGCCGCCCACCCAGTGGCGCTACCCGTCGATGGCCGGCGAGTAGCCTCAGCACGATGCCGCCCACCGAGCGCGCTGCCGGCTGGATCACGTGGCTGCCCTGGGTCGCCACCGCGGGCGCGCTCACGGCACTCGTCCTGTTCGTCGCCCAGCACGCGTTCTCGATCTACGACGACGCGTACATCTACTTCCGGTACGCCGACAACCTGGCGGCAGGGTGTGGCCCCGCGTTCAACTGCGGCGACGCGCCGGTCGAGGGGTTCACCTCTCCGCTGTACTTGGCGCTGCTGTGGCTGGGCGCCTTGCTCACCGGCGACGTCGAAGCCTGGTCGCAGATCCTGGGAACGCTGAGCCTGGGTGCCGCGTTGGTGCTTGCGATCCGGCTCGCGCGCACCGGGGGCGAGACGGTCTCCGTACCCCTGGGCGCCGCGTGTGCCCTCTCGGTCGCCGGAGTGCTCGCGGCGGACCATCACCTGCTGCTCAACGCCGTCAGCGGCCTGGAGACCCCCTTGGCGGCAGCGTGCATCGTCGCGCTTGCCGGCGCGGTACTCCGCAAGGACAACACCTGGACCGCGGTTTGGGTGCTCACGGGCGTGCTGCTCCGTCCCGAGTGCGGCGTGTTCGTGCTTCTGTTGCCGATGCTGCCGTGGATGCGGACGCGCCGCAGCGTCGCCGCGGTCGTTGCCTCGCTGGCCGCGATGACGGCGATTCGCTGGCTGGTGTTCGGGGACGTATTGCCCAACACCTACTGGGCCAAGGCCGGCGGCACCCCGCAGCACGCTGAACTGGGACTCACCTACCTCGCGGAATGTGTGCGCACGTTCCCGTTGCTGCTGCTCGCCCCGTTCGTGCTGTTCGTGCGTGAGCGCCGACGGGAACACGCGTATCTCCTGGCCGGCATGGCGCTGTGGTGCGCGTACTTCTTCCGCACCGGTGGCGATCACTTCGCATACGCGCGCTTGGTCGTCCCCCTCGTTCCCGCCGCCACAGCGCTCGCGTTCGTCGGACTGACCACGCTGCCGCGTCCCACAGATCCACGCCTTCGGTTGGCTCTGCTCGGCGCCGTCGCAGTTGCCACCGGACTCCGAGCGGGGATCCGCCACCACGTCCCGGAGGCGCACGGATTCTCCAATGTGCAACGTTGGACCCGCGTCGGCCGCTGGCTTCGGACCCACCATCGCGGCGATACGATGGCGACGATTCCTGTCGGTGCCATGGCCTATACCAGCGGCCTACACACGCTCGACCTGGTTGGCATCACCACCGCCGAAGTCGCACGCAGCGGCAACGGGCTGCCCCCCGAGCTGGTGCGCCGCGCGTGGCTTGGACACGAACGGCACAACACCCCCTGGGTCCTCGGGCAGGCGCCGGAGCTGATCGTGACCACGAAGTTCCGGGACCAGCCGTGGCGACACCTCGATGAGGTGAAGGCGGGCTTCTACGCCGACTGGCTGCTCCTGCAGGAGATCAAGGCGGGCCGGGCTGCGTACGACATCTACGACGCGGAGATCGAGCCCGGGGTGCACTGGCTGATGTACCGCCGACGCGATCTGGCGAGCCCGTAGGTCGGGACGGCTGCGAGTTCATCGACCCGATCTTTTTGGGGCGGACCACAAAGGTGCCGATCTGCGCCATCACCATCCCCGCGAGGACGCCGAGCGTCCCCAGTCCGAGCGCCACACCGGGGTTGCTGCCAAAGCCGGCGCCGCCTATTCCGGAGCCGGAGCAGGGTTCGGGTTGAACCCCTCCACTCGCTTGACCACACGGCCCGCATCCATCGTTTCGTCCGCCTCGACGTGGTTGATGCGGGCGAGTTCCACAACCGGGATCGACGACGGCGCGGATGCGTTGAGTGCCACCAGGGTGGTGGGAGCGGTCAGCGTCTGCAGCTTGATCCGGGTCGGCTGCACGTTTCGCAGCGCGGGGTCGGTCAGCGGGCGGAAGCTCGCAACGGTCGTCGCGATGGCGTCGGCTTGCTTGGCCCAGATCTCATCCGGTGCGGCGGCGATCATCGCCACGACCTGAGGACCGCGCTCTGCAAATGCGACCAGACCCGTGAGGCTGCCGTCGCTGGCCTTGATCGAGAACGCCGCGGTCACGACGTTGCTCCCACCGATGTTTCCCTCCCAAACCTCGCCCTGAGACAGCTTCGTCTCGTCGAAGAATGCGGTGAGCGCTTCGGCGGCGGTCTCCTCGTCGCTGGGGCCGAGGATGAACAAGGCGTCGTCGTCGGGCGACACCGCGACCATGCCGGAGGGCTCGACGGCTGCGGTCCACTCGGGAGGGAGGTCGACTCGGAACCCAGCTCGGGGCTGAACGTAGCGCTGCCCCTTCATGAAGCCATCGCGCGCGTCGGTGCCGTAGACCACGTCCTCGAGCAGCGCGACCCACTCCGGCTGTGGCCCCTCGAGACCCGATGTTCCGATCTTCTGCGCCACCCGCTGCCGCCGGAGCTCCGGCTCGGGGTGCGTGGACAGCCACGTGGGGACCCGACCTTCGGTCTCGGAAACGCCGGCCAGCACCGCGAACACTTCGGGCACGCCTCCGGGGTCGTAGCCGGTGGCAGCGACGTAACGCCTGTCTCTTATACACATCTCCGAGCCCACGAGACCTCTCTACATCTCG
>CAJXVA010000317.1 GCA_913061055.1 uncultured Pseudomonadota bacterium | reverse complement strand
CGTGGGCTCGGAGATGTGTATAAGAGACAGGTCGTGGGCGAAGGGGTCGTGTCCGAACCCGACGTGGTCGAAGTGGGGCTCCCGCTCGGGTCTGGATCGTCCGTGCCTTGCCCGCCGTCGTTCGAGCCCGAGGGGGGCTCGGTGAGCCCCTCCCATGCCGCGCCGTCCTTGTTCGGCTGCGCGCAACCGAGCAGGAGCAGGGACACCAACGCGGAGCAGGGCCACTTCATCGAGTCGCACGTGCGGATGCAGCCTCGAAAGGTTCCCGAGTCCGTGCCCAGGACAGGCCCTACGACAGGACCGACCACGAGACCTACCAAAGGACTTGGAGCAGCTTCTTGCACTCGGCGGCGAGAGCATCGAACAGCTCAGCGTCGACCCAGCGACCCGGAATGCGCGGCCGTTGGCCCGGGACTTCGGGGAGGGGGTTCCGCAGCGCGACCTGAAGCGGGAACACGTCGCGGCGTGACCAACCCTGGGTGCGGATGGATGGCGTGTCCAGCGAGAGCCACTGCCGCGGCTCGTCACCCCAGGTCAGCAGCTGCGTGTCTTTACGTCGACGTCCCTTGGGTGCGCCCGGCCAGACGACGAGGCCGGGCCGAGCAGTGCCCTCCCGCAGTCGGAACATGGCGGGCAGCAACAGGGCGTCGGCCGGCAGCACATCCGCGGACTCCATGAGGGTGGTCGGCCGCTCGAGGATTGCGCCGGTGTCGCGCGTGACCCAGAACGCGGGCGTGGCCGTGATGACCGCGTCCACCGAGACCTTGGAGATCTCTGAGACCTCTGAGCCCGCGAGCTTGCTTCGCACTTGGGTGAAGTCGGGCTTCTTTCGACCGCCCTCGTCGCTTGGCGGCGCCTCGACGAGCGTGCGCTGTTGAAGCGCCAGCGACTCCCATTCGAGCGTCTCGGCCTCCACGGTCCACAGTCGTCCCAGCTGGTCGTCGGACTGCGGTCCCGCCAACACCAGCACGCCGCCGGGCGCCGTCACCATGCAGGTGGCGGAGCGCTGCAGCCGGAGGGTCTGTGCAGGAGGGCGGGCATCGTCCTCCTCGTCCTTGCGGGGGATGGCGAAGCGATCGAGCACACCGCCGGTCCGCAAGGCGTAGACCCAGCCGTTGTCCGCGTCGAGCGCCAGCGGAGGGCGCTGGGCCCCTTTGGGGAAGCGCTCTTCGACGACCCGCAGCGCCTTGCTGGTCCACGCCACACCTCCATCGCGCGCGCCCAGCAGCGCGCGGCCGTTGTGGTTGACCGTGACGGCGACGATGCCTTCCTGCTCCAAGTCGATGGCGCTGGTGTGCTTGAACTTGAGCTTCATGTAGCCCGAGGGATGGTCGGGATCGATGACCCACACGTGCGGGCTGCCGTCCGCGAAGATCGCCCGACCGTCCGCACTGGCCGCGAGCGCATGGACATCGCGCTCGCTCGCCTTGCGTCGGTGGACCTCTTCCTGCTTCTCGGTGTCCCACAGCACTTCGCCGACAGACCCGACACCACACAGCAGCCGCGGCCGGACGATGCAGACGTGGTCGACCACGCCGCCGAGCTTGGTGCCGACCTTGGTGGTCGCGGCGTTCCACAGGCTTCCGCGATGCAGGTGGCTGCCGCCGAACCACAGCACGCCATCCTCGTGCCCTTCGTACGCGGTGGGTCGGGGCATCGTGAGTTCGATGGTCTTTTCGATCTCGAGCGAGCTGAGGTTGACGACCCAAGCCTCGTAGGGGAGAGACACGACGACGCGCTTGCCGTCGCGGCTTCGCCGAAGCGACAGCGGACGGTCGTCCAGGTCGACGACTTCTTGGGTGCTCTTCGTAGCCACCGTACGGCGACCGGAGCCCTTGGTGACAACGCGCCGGGCCATGAATCCCGGACGATAGCACCGGTTCACGGGGTTGGTAGGCCTGGTCCGGTGGGGAGCATGCGGGGGCGGACCTTGCCGTCAGCGATGTCGATGACCACCTCGTAGATGGCTTGGGTGTCCGCAGCTGCGCCTTCGAACGACCATGCGGGGTCGAAGTCATCCGAGACCGCGTGATAGCGGGCTGCGCGCTCCTGCCCGGCCCGAACGAGTGCCGCTGAGCCTGCGAATCCGGGGGTTGGATACAGAATCGGGATGCCGAGCCGAAGGAAGGGAACATGGTCGGAGCGGTATGCGGCGCCGCTTTGGGGGGCTCGGTCGGGCACCGCGATGCGTCCCTGCCGGGCAAGGGCCGACCCAAACAGCGCGTCCAGGGTCGAGTGTCCGGCCGCGACCAGCTCGACGCTCGGCGTCGCGTCCTGCACGTTCATGCCATCGAGGTTGACCGCGGCCGCGACCGATTCGACCGGAACGGGCAGGTCCACAACGAAGGCGCGGCTGCCCAAGAGACCTTGCTCCTCAGCCGCGGTCGCGACGAAGTACACCGTTCCGGCCAAGGGGTCTTCCCGATGCCGCCCCGCGACCGCCGACGCCAGCGCCAGCATCGATGCCACGCCGGTGGCGTTGTCCACCGCCCCATTGAAGATCGGGTCTTCGGGTGGCACCGGGGAGGGGACGCGTCCGAGATGATCCCAATGTGCCGTGACCACCACGAAGGGGGCGGCACCGGATCCGACGGTACCCACGACGTTGTGTTCCTCGAGCTCCCGGGTGGTCTGCTCAAACGACACTTCCAGACTCTGTGCGAGCGAGCGCGTTGCGCCGCCGGGCTTGGATGCCTCGCGCTGTGCAGCCCGAAGCGACAGGCCGGTGAGTGGCTCGAAGCTCTCCGATGAGAGCCAGCCTCGAAGGGCCAGCTGTGCGGGCGGCATCGGCACGAGCTCGAAGCGCTCGCCTGAAAAGCTCGTCTGCACGACCGACCAGTCGTAGCCGGCATCGGCCGTGTGCACGACCAGGCAGCCCGCGGCCCCGTGGGCGCGCGCCCGTTCGAGCTTGGACGTCCAGCGCCCCGCGGGGGACAGCGCACGATCGCGGAAGGGGGAGGCATCGGGCTCCCCGACGAGTGCGACCACGATCTTGTCGGTCACGTCGATACCGGCGTAGTCGTCCCAGCCTGGTTCGGTATCGATGCCGTAGCCGACGAACACGACTTCGCGGCTCCATGCGTGCGGGCCGCTCGGAGACTCGGACTGAGCGATGAAGCCGGTGAGCTCCGAAGCGTGGCGCCCGTCGGTCCGTCGCAGGGACACCCGGCCAAGGGTTGAGCCCTGCAGTTGCAGGGGCTGCGCGAACCCCCCGACGGCTGCGACCAAGCCTCGCGCCTGCATCTGCGAGGCGATCAACTCCGTCGCTCGGCGTCCGCCCGGGGTCCCTGTCCCGCGGCCTTCGTAGGAATCACTCGCCAGCTCGGCGGTCAGGTCTCGCAGCATCGCGATGTCGATCTCCGAGCGGGACCCACCCTCGAGCGGCGGGGCGGGCTCGACAACATCGCGGCGTGGCTCGGACTCGGTCGGTGGGGCGGAGCACGTCGTCGCAGCGAAGCCGAGCGCAACGAGGAGGGTCGAGCGCACCCGCCCAGCGTAGAGCACGGCGCCTGCCCGCGCCGCAGCGCCGCGACGCGAAATACGGTGCAGGCGTCGCCGCGGAGGACGTGGAACGGCGTTCCGTCGTCTTGTCCGGAACTGTCCCGTTCTGGTATACCTGCGCTCTTTCGCCGAGTTCTCCGTGGTCCGGAGCGACTCGGCCCGACAAGGCGAAGACTCAAAGATGTCCGATACGGTCCGTTGCGGTTTGATCCAGTGCAGTAACCCCATCAACGATGAAACCGTCCCGGTGGCGGACATCCAGAAGGCGATGCTGGACAAGCACATTCCGTTCATCGAAGACGCCGCGAAGAAGGGCGTGCAGATCCTCTGCCTTCAGGAAATTTTCAACGGACCCTACTTCTGCCCTGGCCAAGACAAGCGCTGGTACGACGCGGCCGAGCCCATCCCCGGGCCCACGACGTCGATCATGCAGGAGTACGCCAAGAAGCACGAGATGGTGATCGTCGTGCCGTTGTACGAAGAGGCCATGCGCGGCGTCTACTACAACAGCGCCGCGGTCATCGATGCCGATGGCACCTACCTCGGCAAGTATCGCAAGCAGCACATCCCGCAGACCTCCGGCTTCTGGGAGAAGTTCTTCTTCAAACCTGGTGACGGCGGCTACCCGGTCTTCAAGACCCGCTACGCAACCATCGGTGTGTACATCTGCTACGACCGCCACTTCCCTGAAGGCGCTCGCTGTCTCGGCCTCAACGGCGCCGAGATCGTGTTCAACCCCAGCGCGACGGTGGCCGGACTCAGCCAGTACCTCTGGAAGATCGAGCAGCCGGCACACGCGGTGGCCAACGGCTACTACGTCGGCGCGATCAACCGCGTGGGCACCGAGGCCCCGTGGAACATCGGCAAGTTCTACGGGACCAGCTACTTCGTGAACCCGCGCGGTGAGTTCATCGCCGAGGGCTCCGAGGACAACGACGAACTCGTGGTCGCCGACCTGGACCTGTCGCTGATCGACGAGGTCCGCAAGACTTGGCAGTTCTACCGGGACCGTCGTCCCGACGCGTACGACGAGCTGGTCGACGGAAAGTAGGACGGGCGCATGACGAACTTGAAGATCATTCAGGGTGGAACGGTCGTCACGGCCGAAGGCGAGATGCGGGCGGACGTCCTGATCGAGGGCGAGAAGATCGTCGCGGTTGGGACCGACCTCGCCTCGGACGGGGCCGAGGTCATCGACGCAACCGGCGCGTACGTGATGCCCGGCGGTATCGATCCGCACACGCACATGGAGCTGCCGTTCATGGGCACCGTGGCGTCTGAGGACTTTTTCTCGGGGACCTCGGCCGCGGCTGCTGGCGGTACCACGATGATCCTCGACTTCGTCATTCCGGCGCCGCAGCAGCGCTTGATGGAGGCGTACAAACAGTGGCGCGAGTGGGCCGCCAAGTCGGCCGCCGACTACTCGTTTCACGTCGCCGTGACCTGGTGGGACCAGAGCGTGCACGACGACATGGGCACGTTGACCACCGAGCACGGGGTCAACAGCTTCAAGCACTTCATGGCCTACAAGAACGCCATCATGTGTGACGACGAGGTGCTGGTGAACAGCTTCTCGCGCGCGCGTGATCTTGGCGCTTTGGCCACGGTGCACGCCGAGAACGGCGAGCTGGTCTACCGGCTGCAGCAAGAGATCTTCGACAAGGGCATCACGGGTCCCGAAGGACACCCGCTGTCTCGTCCTCCCGAGGTCGAAGGCGAAGCCGCCAACCGGGCGATCCGCATCGCCGAGGTGTTGGGCGCACCGCTGTATCTGGTCCACACGTCCTGCATCGATGCTCTCGAGGCGGTCACGCGGGCGCGGCTCGAGGGCCAGCGGGTGTTCGCCGAGGTTCTGGCGCAGCACCTGGTCATCGACGACTCCCACTACCGCAACCCCAGCTGGGAGCACGCGGCCCACTACGTGATGAGTCCGCCGTTCCGAAGCAAGGAGCATCAGGACGCCCTGTGGCGAGGCCTTCAGGGCGGCATGTTGCAGACCACGGCAACCGACCACTGCTGCTTCTGTACGCCTCAGAAGGCCGCGGGCAAGGACGACTTCCGCAAGATTCCCAACGGGACCGGCGGCGTCGAGGATCGCATGAGCGTGTTGTGGCACCACGGTGTTCGGACCGGCCGACTCACACCCAGCGAGTTCGTCGCCGTCACCAGCACCAACACGGCAAAGATCTTCAACATCCATCCGCGCAAGGGATCGCTGAAGCCCGGTGCCGATGCCGACATCGTGATCTGGGATCCCGAGCAGACGCGCACGATCTCCAAGGAAACCTCCCACCAAAACGTAGACTTCAACATCTACGAGGGCATGGAGGTCACCGGCGGCGCTGCGACGACGCTCAGCCGCGGCACGGTGGTCTGGACCAACGGCGAGCTGCGCACCGTCAAGGGCGCAGGCAAGCACATCGAGCGCCCGTGTTTCCCGGACTACTGGGCCGGCCAGTCCAAGCGAAACACGCTTGCAGAGCCCACGCCGGTCGACCGCGGCTAGCATGTCGAAATCTTCCGACAAGCCCGGTACGGGCCTGATCTACGGGGTCGACGATGTTCCGCCGCTGGGCGAGACGGCGGTGCTGGGTCTTCAGCACTACCTGACGATGTTCGGCTCGACCGTCGCCATCCCACTGATGATGGCGAAGCCGCTTGGCATCGAGAACGACCCGGAGAAGGTCGGCTGGCTCATCGGCACGATGTTCTTCGTGTCGGGCATCGCGACGCTGCTGCAGACGACGATCGGCAACCGGTTGCCGATCGTGCAAGGCGGCACGTTCTCGTTCCTGACCCCAGCGATCGCGATCTGCGGGATGGCCTCGCTCAAGACGGCGGGGTTTGAGGTCCGGATGCAGCACATCCAGGGGGCCGTGATCATCGGTGGGCTCGCGCAGATGGCCATCGGTTACTCGGGGTTGATCGGGAAGCTGCTCCGCTTCGTTGGGCCGGTCACGATCGCGCCCACGATTGCCCTGATCGGGCTCGCGTTGTTTCCGTTTGGCGCGCCCACGGCCGGAAAACACTGGGGCATCGGCGGGCTGACGATCTTCTTGGTGATCCTGTTCTCGCAGATCCTTCGCAAGAAGCATCGGGTGTTCGAGCTGTTCCCGATCCTTCTGGGAATGGGCGGCGCGTGGCTGACCGCCATTGTGCTCACCGAGGCTGGGGTGTTCGAGGTCGGTCACCCGGCGTACACCTCGTGGGACAAGGTCGCGCAGGCCGACTGGTTCCGCGTGCCGCTGCCGTTTCAGTGGGGCATGCCGGTCTTCAGCGCGGCGGCCATCGTCGGCATGCTGGCGGGCGTTGCCGCGTCCATCGTCGAGTCGGTGGGCGACTACTACGCCTGTGCGCGGCTCAGCGGCGCGCCGATCCCGACCGCCAAGGTTGTTAGCCGCGGCATTGGTACCGAAGGCCTCGGGGGGGTCATCGCCGGCATCATCGGTTCGGGCAACGGGACGACGAGCTACTCGGAGAACATCGGCGCGATCGGGCTGACGCGGGTGGGCTCGCGGCGCGTCGTGCAGGCCGGCGCCGTCATCATGTTGGTGCTCGGCACCACCGCCAAGTTCGGCGCGTTGTTCACCACCGTGCCCCAGCCCGTTGTCGGCGGCATGTACTGCACCTTGTTCGGCATGATCGTCGCGATCGGGCTCTCCAACCTGCAGTACGTCGACATGAACGCCCCGCGAAACCTGTTCATCATCGGGTTCGCGTTCTTCATGGGGCTGAGCCTCCCGGCGTACATTGGCGCCACCCCACTCACGATTGAGGGTGCACACTGGGTCGTGGAGGCCCTGGTGGGCATCGTCAACACCCTGTGTTCGACCGGGATGGCCGTTGGAGCGGTCATCGCCGTCGTCCTCGACAACCTCGTTCCCGGCACCGACGAAGAGCGGGGCCTTGCACACTTTGATGTCGGATCCGATGTCGAAGTGCCCCTCTCGGCGGGACCGTCCGCCTGAACCTCTCAGGTTCACCAGAACAACCCGGAGAATTCCGATGACAGACACGATCTTCACCCCCCGTAGCTACGAGTTCAAACCCTACGTCGATTGCAAGAACTGGATCGGCGGCGAGTGGTCCGATGCGGCCAGTGGCAAGACACAGACGGTCATGAACCCGCGGCACGAGAAGGAGATGGGCAAGGTCGCCTGGTCCGACGCCGCCGACGTGGACCGTGCGGTCGCGGCAGCCACAGCAGCGTTCGAAGGATGGAAGGCCACCCCGCTCAAGGAGCGCGCGCAGGTGCTCTACCGGGTCAAAAACATCATGACCGAACGGCTCGACGAGCTCGCGTGGCTGCTCAGCCACGAGAATGGCAAGACCCTGGCGCAGGCCAAGGGCGACGTGCTCAAGGGCATCGAGTGCGTAGAGTTTGGCTGCTCGATCCCCAACCTGGGGCAGGGCGAGCAGCTCGACGTCAGTCGCGGCATCAACTGCGCGGTCACGCATGAGCCCGTGGGCGTGTGCGCGGGCGTGGTGCCGTTCAACTTCCCGACGATGGTCCCGCTGTGGATGCTTCCCCAAGCGCTCGTGGCTGGAAACACGTTCGTGCTCAAGCCCTCCGAGCAGGTCCCGTACAGCTCGATGCGGCTGGCCGAGGTCTTCAAGGAAGCCGGGCTTCCCGATGGCGTGCTCAACATCGTCAATGGTGGCAAGGAGACCGTCGAAGCGCTCTGCGACAACCCCACGATCCAGGCGTTGGGCTTTGTGGGCAGCACCAAGGTTGCCCGGATCGTCTACGCCCGCGCGGCGCAGACCGGCAAGAAGGTCGTTTGCCTCGGTGGCGCCAAGAACCACCTGGTGGTCGTGCCCGATGCCGAGTTGAAGCTCACCGCCGACACCGTCGTGGCGTCGGCCTACGGTTGCTCGGGCCAGCGCTGCATGGCGGCCTCGGTGATGATCGCCGTCGGTGACGTGCAGCCGATCATCGACAGCATCGTCAAGACGACGTCGGGGATGACGCTCGGGGAGGACATGGGGTCGATCATCAACCCTGCGAGCGTGGAGCGGATCACGGGCTACATCAACGAAGCCGAGAAGCGAGGCGCGAAGGTCCTCGTGGATGGTCGCGGCAAGAGCGTGGCGGGGCAGCCGGGCAACTGGGTCGGTCCCACGATCCTCGACAACGTTTCGCCCGACATGCCGGCGGGATGCGAGGAGATCTTTGGACCCGTGCTCTCGATCATCCGCGCCAAGACGCTCGACGAGGCCATCGCGATCGAGAACGACAACGTCTACGGCAACGCCGCGGCGATCTTCACCACCAACGGCGGCGTGGCCCGCTACGCGGTCGAGCGCTTCAGCGCGGGCATGTGCGGCGTTAACATCGGGGTACCCGTGCCTCGGGAGCCGTTCGCCTTTGGCGGCTGGAATGACTCGAAGCTCGGGACGGGCGACCTCACCGGGTTTGACGGCTACCGATTCTGGACGCGCCCTCGCAAGGTCACCACCCGCTGGGAAATGGCCAAAGACTCCACCTGGATGAGCTGATCGATGAATTCCGAAGAGATGATCCGGCTCTGCAAAGAGCACACGATGTACTCCTGGGCGGCCACGGACGCGGTCGCACCGTTGCCCATCGAGCGGGCGGAGGGGGTGTACATGTACACACCCGAGGGCGAGAAGATTCTCGACTTCAACAGCCAGCTGATGTGCGTGAACGTTGGGCACGGCCATCCGAAGATCCGCGAGGCGATCAAGGCTCAGGTCGACAAGCTCACCTACGTCTACCCAGGGACGGCCACCGAGGTTCGAGCGCGGTTGGGCAAGCTGCTTGCTGAGATCACGCCGGGCGACCTCAACACGTTCTTCTTCACGCTCGGGGGCGCTGAGGCCAACGAGAACGCGATCAAAGCGGCGCGTCTGTACACAGGCCGCCACAAGATCCTCAGCCGCTACCGCAGCTACCACGGGGCGACCAACGCCTGCATGCAGCTGACCGGAGATCCGCGGCGCTGGATGAACGAGCCCGGCATGCCCGGCGTCGTTCGGGTGATGGATCCGCGTCCGTACGACTACTCGTTCGGGGACACGGACGAGGAGAAGACCCGGAACAACCTCAAGTACCTCGAAGAGGTGATCATGTACGAGGGGCCTCAAAACATCGCAGCGATGTTCATCGAGGCTGTGACCGGCACCAACGGCATCATGCCGCCGCCGGCCGGCTACCTCAAAGGTCTACGCGAGCTCCTCACCAAGCACGGCATCTTGCTGGTGTGCGACGAGGTGATGGCCGGCTTTGGTCGCACCGGCAAGATGTTCTCGTTCGAACATGGCGACATCGTTCCGGACATCGTCACGATGGCGAAGGGGCTGACCAGCTCCTACATCCCCCTGGGAGCGATGGCGGTCAGCGATCCGATCGCCAAGCACTTCCGCACCAACACGTTCTGGGGCGGCCTCACCTACAACGCCCACGCCGTCAGCATGGCCACGGCCATCGCAGCCATCGAGGTCCTTCAAGAGGAGAACCTCATCGAGAACGCGGTGAACATGGGCAAGATCATGCGGGCCGAGATGGACCGCTTGGTCGCCAAGCACCCGTCGGCCCGAGAAGGACGGCAGATCGGCCTGTTCGGCATCATGGACGTGCAGAAGAACAGCAAGGGCGAGCTGCTCGCGCCCTACAACGGCACGCACCCCGCGATGGGCAAGCTGGCCAAACACTTCCGCGACAGCGGAATGTTCACCTTCGTGAAGTGGAGCAGCTTCATGTGCAACCCGCCGCTGTGCATCAACGAAGAGCAGCTGCGCGAGGGCTTCGCGATCATCGATCGTGGCCTCGACATCACCGACGAAGTCTTCGAAGGATAGAGGCGCCCCCCATGACCAAACCTGCCGACATTACGCCGGACCGCTCGGAGACCGTCTTCGAGGAGTTCAAGCCGCCCTACAACAAGATGCAGGCCGCGGTAGAGGCCAATCGCTGCCTCTACTGCGAAGACGCGCCCTGCATCAAGGCATGCCCGACGTCGATCGACATCCCCACGTTCATTCGCAAGATCGCGACTGACAACGTGAAGGGGTCGGCCAAGACCATCTTCGAGTCCAACGTGCTCGGCATGAGCTGTGCGCGGGTGTGTCCCGTCGAGGTTCTCTGCGTCGGGGACTGCGTGTTCAACGAGATGGACCAGCCCCCGATCCAGATCGGCAAGCTGCAGCGCTACTCGACCGATGCGGCCTACGACAAGGGCTGGACGTACTTCGAAGCGGGTGAGGACACGGGCAAGAACGTGGGCATCGTGGGCGCCGGACCGGCCGCGTTGGCCACCGCCCACGAGCTCCGTCGTCTGGGCCACGCGGTGACGCTGTACGAGAAGCGCGAGGTCATCGGTGGGCTCAACACGACCGGGATTGCGCCGTACAAGATGAAGGCCGACGCCTCGGTGGACGAGGTCAACTGGATCCTCTCCATCGGCGGTATCGAGGTGAAGACCGGGTTCGAGGTCGGCAAGGACGCCACGCTCGAGGAACTCGACGGCAAGCACGACGCGCTCGTCTTGGCGTTTGGCCTGGGCCCCGACAGCTCGCTGTCGGCCGCTGGCGAAGACCTCAGCGGTGTCTACGGGGCGGTCGATTTCATCGAGATGTTCAAGGTCGGCAAGGTCGACCTCACATCGGTGAAGAACGCGGTCGTGGTCGGCGGTGGCAACACGGCCCTCGACGCGGTCCGCGAACTTCGCGGCCTGGGGGTCGAGTCGGTCACCTTGGCCTACCGTGGGCGGGAGCCCGGCATGAGCGGCTACGCCCATGAGTGGAAGGCGGGCAAAGTCGAAGGCGTTCGCGCAGCGTTCGGAACCCAGCCCATCGCGTTCGAAGGCGCGGGCAAAGTCGAAGGCATCAAGTGCGTCCGCCTCGACGAGAAGAAGAAGACCATCGAGGGCAGCGAGCATGTGCTGCCGGCCGACCTGCTGTCTCTTATACACATCTCCGAGCCC
>CAJXVA010000316.1 GCA_913061055.1 uncultured Pseudomonadota bacterium | reverse complement strand
TACGAGATGTAGAGAGGTCTCGTGGGCTCGGAGATGTGTATAAGAGACAGATGGACGACAGCGATACGATGGAAGTGCGCATGGTCCGGAGTCCTTTAGGGCTTGGGCACAATCTCGAGCGTGAACCAGTCATCGCCCAGATAGGTGTTGGCAACACGCTTGATGTCCTTGGACGTGACGGCTTGGGTCAGCTCCAAGTCGCGCAGGACGAACAGCGGATCGTCGTGGAACAAGGCGCCCTGCACGATCTGGAACGCGCGACCGTTGTTCGTTGCGAGTGCGCCGACGGTATCGACGGTGGCTCGGTTCTTGGCCTTGGTCAGGTCGCGGCTGCTGACGCCCTTCTTCTTGACCTTTGCGACCTCCTCTTTGACGACGGCCTGAATGTCGGCGAAGGAGTTCCCTGGCAGCGGGATGAAGCCGGCCATCTCGCTGCCCGCATTGCGTCCACCGGCGGTACCCATCGGCAGCGCAGCGACGACCATCTTCTTGTCGTCGGTGAGGACCTTCGTGATGCGGGCCGACTCACCGCGCAGCAGCATGCTCATCAGGAGCTCCAGCGCAGGCCGGTCGGGGTGATCGTAGGGGACCGTCTTCCAACCCACGACGTACAGCGGCTGCCGTGCGTAGGGGTCTTCGGTCCGCTTTTCGACCGCCTTTTGGGTGTGGTCGGCGTTCTTGCGGTCCGCTCGGGTTTCGCCCTTGGGGATGTCGCCGTAGAACTTCTCGATCTTCGTCTTGACCTCGGCCACCTCGACGTCGCCCACGATCGTGATGACGGCGTTGTTCGGCACGTAGTACTTGTCGAAGAACGCCTGCACGTCCGCGGTTCCTGCGGCGGTGAGGTCGGCTTGCGAGCCAATCGTGGTGTGGCCGTAGCCGGTCCCGCCCCACAAGGAGGTTCGGAACTCCGCGAGCGCCTGCGCGTAGGGCTGGTTCTCGTAGCGCATTGCCCGCTCTTCTTTGACCGCGCTGCGCTGGTTCTCGAAGTTCTCGTCGGTGATGACCAGCGAACGGAGTCGGTCGCTCTCGAGCCACAGGATCATGTCCAGGTAGTGACTGGGCAAGACCGCGAAGTACTGGGTGACGTCGGCACTCGTGAATGCGTTCATCACTCCGCCAACGCCCAGGACATTCTTGAAGTACCCGCCGTCGGGCACGTTCTCGCTGCCCTTGAACATCATGTGCTCGAAGAGGTGTGCGAAGCCGCTGCGGCCATCTTCCTCATCTTGCGAGCCCACCTCGAAGGCGGTGTGCATCGCAAATGCGGGGACCGAGTGGTCTTCGACGACGTAGACCCTCAGGCCGTTGTCGAGTGTGAACGACTCGACCGTCAGTTCCACGCCAAGGGCGGAACCGGTGGTCTTGGCGGTGCCAGAGGGCGCTGCGGCGGTCGTCGCCTTCGGCGCTTCGGCGTTCGCAGGGGCGGCCAAGCCAACGCTGGCCGCGAGCAGGAGTTGCGTCGGGAAGTTCCAGAGCATGGACGGGCCTCGAACGCGCGAACGGTATCAGGCCGGGGAGAAACCCACCACGCGCGGCGGGCGGGCGCCGCAAAAGCCGTGACTTAGCTCCGCCTTCCGCGCTGGTCTGACCTCGAACCCGGTGCGGTACGGGGTTCTTGGAGGTTCAGCCCGATGCCGCCGTGGGCGAGGAAGCGCCCGGAGTGGTTCGAAGCGGAGGTCGGCGGGGATCTTCGTCACGGGACCACATCTCGCTCATCAAGGGCTACAGAAGCGTCGAGAGCTGGCGAAACGTCTCTCGCTCGTGGCTCGGCCGCGGGAACTTCCACACCTTGCCGGTTCGATGGTCGTCGACACACAGGCGGACGTTCGACCCGCAGTCATGGGAAGTTGATGCGGTGCGGCCGTCCGATAGCCGCCGCCGGAGCCGACGGAACTCGGCTGCCCATCGGATCCGGTCCGTCGCGGACTCGACGTCGCTCGTTCGATCGCCGCGGCAAAGGCCAAGCTTCGGGGACGTGTCTCACCGGAGATCCTGCGAGCGGCGGGATCCGATCACGAGTTGGAGCTCTGGCTGGAGCTCGTTTCCGTCAGTCGGTGGGCGGACTGGGTCGAGCGGTGGAGGGGCCTTCGGCTTCGCCCCGGCGAGGAAGCCGAAGCACCGGATGTCCTGATGTCTACCCTTGGGTACGAGACGGACGCCCTGGGGTCGGTTGAGCACCTGGGGACACTCGACGCAGAGCGAAGCCTTCGACTCCTCCAGCACAAGACGCTTTCTCATCCAAGCATTGCTGATTCAGCGGTCGCACAGCTCCAAGAGATGCGGGCGCGACTCGGGAAGCCGAGCTTACCCGAAGACGCGATCGAAACGCTGACGCGAGAGAGCACCGTGCACGCAGCGCTGGACCCCGAGCGTACGTTCCCGTATCGGACGCGCCGAGAGACGATCGCAACCGTGAACGGCGTGCAAACCCGGAAAATCGAAGAGTGGATGTTCGACTGGCCGCGGGCGCGCGGCTGCTTCTAGCCCGTGATACCCGCGCGAATGACGACTCGCCCGATCTCCGGGCGCGAATCGTCTCTCGTCCCACGCAGCCGACCGACCTACCCTGTACGTCGTGACCGGGGAGTTCGCACCGCCGTCCGAGCCGAGCCGGGCCGAACCGACCGATGTGGCCGACGCTCCCCGACGCGGCGACCTGATCGGTCACTTCACCATCATCGACCGGCTCGGAGCCGGCGGGATGGGCATCGTGTACGCGGCGTACGACGTCGAGTTGAACCGGAAGGTGGCGATCAAGCTGTTGCGCATCGCGCCCGAACAGGACCAGAGCATTGGCCGCGCTCGCCTCATGCGAGAGGCCCAGGCGATGGCGCAGGTGGATCACACCAACGTGGTGACGGTCTTCGAAGTGGGCAAGCACCGCGGCGACGTCTATATCGCGATGGAGTTCGTCGACGGGGAGACCTTCGGCGACTGGCGAAAGCGCACCGCCGCTCGCTGGCCAGAGGTCGTCAACATCCTTGGACAGGCGGCCCGTGGTCTGGTTGCGGCCCACGCCGAGGGGTTGGTCCACCGCGACTTCAAGCCCGACAACGTCATGGTCGGCCGCGACGGGAGGGTGCGTGTGATGGACTTCGGCCTCGTCCGCAGCGACGGCGAGCCCGGGCCGACCTCCCCTCCCGAAGCGACCGAGAGCGGCTCGGAGTTCGACATGCACCTCGCGGATACTCGGGTCGGGGAGAGCGGGTCGGACGTTGGCGTCCGAGCGGCGACCTCCAACGTGGGCCTGACGAAGGTCGGGAGCATGGTGGGCACGCCTGCATACATGGCTCCCGAGCAGTTCAAGCGCGAGCCCACCGATGCGCGTAGCGATCAGTTCAGCTTCTGCGTGACGCTGTGGGAGGCCCTGTTCGACGAGCGCCCATTCAAGGGCGACTCCCTCCTGACCCTTGGGATGAACGTCACCGAAGGCCTGCGCAAGCCGGTCCCGAGCGGGGCAAGTGTGCCAGCCTGGCTGCTGCACGTGTGCGATCGCGGTCTTTCGACCGATCGCTCCGCGCGCTTCGAGTCCATGCGGGCGCTCCTGGACGCCATCGAGTCCGGTCGGCGCCAGTCGAAACGCCGCTGGCTGGCTGTGGGCGCCGCGACCCTGCTGTTGGGCGCGGCCGCAGCGTGGGGGGTCAACTCAGTGGCCGAGCGGCGCCGCGTCCAGGCCTGCGAGGCTGCCGGCCGAACCATCGACGAGGTCTGGAACGACGAAGCCGCGACGCGACTGCGCCAAGCTTTCGAACCGCTGGGCGAGGAAGCGTCCGCCCGGACGCTGGCGTCCGCGACGACCTTGCTCGACGGCATGGCGGGTGCTTGGTTTGATGCCCGGACGCAGAGCTGCCTCAAAGCCCCCATGCACGGAGACCGTTCCGAGGACGTGCGAGAGCGTGCGACGTGGTGTCTCGATGACCACAGGCAAACCCTCGGTGCCACCCTCGAAGCCGTGGCGGGGACACACGACCGCGCTGTTCTCTTGCAGTTCGTGCCCGCGTTGTCCGAGCTCGGAGGCGTCGATGATTGCCTCGACGACGACGCGCTGCGCGTCCGCGCGCTGCCCCCACCGAGCGAGCGGTCCATGGTGGTTGCACTGCGGAGCGAGTTGGCGAGCTTGGATGCCTTGCTGCTCACCGCCCAATTCGATTCCGCGGTGGAGGCCGCTCAGAGCATCGACGCGCGCCCAGATGCTGCCAGCTGGGTGCCGTTCCATGCGGAGCTGAGTCTGCGTCTTGGCCGGGCCCTCAGCGGTCGAGGGGACCTCGACGCGGCCGAATCCCGCCTTGTCGAGGGGTACCTCGAGGCCGTGGACAGTCAGAGCGTCGACATCGCGAGCGCCACCGCTCTCGAGCTCGCCAAGCTGCTCGGCGTGCAGCGCGAGGAGCCCACTCGGGGCATGTTGTGGATGCGTCTCGCGGAGGTCCACGAGCGCGCGCGCGGGCAGACGCCACTGCGCCGCGCTGGCCAGCTGCACCGGCGGTCAAGCCTCCTCAAGCAGCTGAAACGGTTCGACGAAGCCGAGGCGGGCTACCTCGAGGCGGTCGCGCTGCTCGAGGCGGAGCTCGGGCCCGGGCACCTGTTGGTCGCTCGCACCCGCAACAACCTCGGAAACCTCTACCAGGAACTCTCTCGGTTCGACGAGGCCATGACGCAGTTTGAGGCGGCCATCTCCACCCGGCGAGAGACCCTGGGCGATACGCACCCCGACGTCGCCCAAACCTTGGTGGGCATGGCCAACACCCTGGGGGCGATGGGGGACCACGATGAAGCCCTCGCCTTGCATCTGCGGGCGCTGAAGACCTACCAGGCCGCGCTTGGTGATGACCATGTGCTCGTCGCCTTGGCGCGTGGGAACCTCGCCGCGGCCCACCTCGATCTGCGCCAGCTCGATGCCGCTCTGGAACACGCCACGCACTCGGTGAAGATCTACGAGGCACGGTTCGGTGCGCTGCATGCCAAGACCGCGAACGTTCTGAACTCGATCGGCACGATTCACCACTGGGCGGGCCGCCTCCCCGAAGCGGAGGCCCACTACGAGCGTGCTCGTCTCGGCCTCGAGGCCACGCTGGGCCCCGGGCACCCCAAGGTTGCCCATGTCCTGTTCAACCTCGCGCTCATCGAGCGGGAAACGGGCGAGACTCGGCACGCTCGCGGTCTGTTTCAGCGGGCGCTCAACATCCGCGAGACGGTGTACGGCAGCAGCCACGTTCTGGTGGCCGACTCGCTCGAGGAGTTCGCCATCCTCGAAGCCACCGACGCACACCCAGACGAGGCACGAGCCATGTTCGAGCGGACGCACGCGATCCGGCGAGAGCTTCTCGGCCCGGGGCACGCGTCGGTCTGGAGAGCCGTCACCAATCTGGCTGGCCTCAACGAGCTGACGAGCGAGCCACAGCGGAGCCGTGCGTTGTATTCGCAGGTCTTGGCGGACTGGACCCAAGCGCTGGGCGGCGACGACCCGGCGTTGGCGCTACCGTTGTTGGCTGCCGCACAGCTGGAACTCAGCGAGGGAAAGCCCGCCGCCGCCGTCGGTCCCGCTCGGCGGGCGCTGGCCCTTCGCAGTGCACCGGGCGAGGACTCGGTCTCTCGCGCTCGAGCTCAGTTCACGCTCGCGCGAGCGCTCGCGCCCGATCCTCGCGACGGCGTCACGACGGAAAGCCTCGAACTCGCCCGCGCAGCCCTGACGTACTACCGCGAGTCGCAGAAGCACGAGGAGTCGAGGGCTGAGGTCCAAGCGTGGCTCGTCGAGCGCCGAGTCGAAGACACGAACGCCCGCTGATCCGTACTCCTGCTCCCGCTCCTTCTCGGCCGAGGCCCGCTTACCCCTGGGCGAGGAAGCGCCCGGAGTGCTCCGAGGGGGAGGTCGGCGGGGGATCTTCGTTGCGTGACAGCATCGCGATCGCCCGCTCGGCGTGCTCGATGCCGGCGGCCCACTGAATGCCTTGGGCGAGCCGGAGCGCTTCTTCGCAGCGGCGACGAGCATCCTCAAGCCGGCCCCGAGCGGCGCGGGCCCGGGCGCGCTCGATCAACAGCTGGGCCGTCGTGAGGCGGTCGCCGAAGTGGCGGGCTTCGTCCAACGCCCGAGCGAGGTGCTGCTCGGCCAGCGCGAGCTGGTTGAGGTCCCGCAACACCCACGCCATGTGGGCGTGGCAACGCAGGATGCCCAGGCGATCGCTGGAGCGTTCGGCGTGGAAAAGCGCGTGCTCGCACCAGCTGCGGGCTTCGGAAAGCGATCCGCCGTGCCGGCTGTAGTCACACATCCGGAGCAGGTACCGCCACACGGGGAAGTCGAGCTGCGTCTTGGGGCCCTCGCCAAGCGTGAACATGTCGAGCCCTTCGCGGAGCTCGGTCAGTGCGCGCTTGAAGTCTCCGCCCTGGGCGTAGGTCCGACCGAGTTCTTCGTAGGTGTCCGCCATGATCTGACGGTCGCCGGCGGCCATGGCCGGGCCCAAGGCACGCTTGAGCGTCTCGAGTGCGGTCGCGCCATCACCCATGCGCGCGTACGCCTGTCCGAGCCCGGTTTTGATCTTGGCTTCTTCAGCGGGTTGGAAGCCGCCGAGCGAGAGTCGTGCTTCGATGAGGTTGATCGCCTCTTGGGTGGAGCCGCTGGCTCGCATGACGCGGGCTGCCATCACGCAGAGTTCGGTCTCCAGGGCGGAGTTTCGTTCGCCCTGCTCGTCGAGCAGTCGCAGCGCAGCGCGAAGAAACTCGGCCGCAGCCGGATCGTCGAAGGCTCGCTCGGCTCGCTTGCCGGCCTCACCGAGTTCCTCGTACGCGGTGGCGTGGGTTGCTCGAAGGTAGTGAAGCGCGCGGACGGTCTGGGAGGCCCGGGCGACCCGAGAGGTCGTTGCGGCCAGCGCGTGGAGCTTGCGCCGACGTGGCTCGGGAATGCTGGCGTAGACGAGGTCGTGCAGCAGGCCCTGAGAGAAGGCGCGCTCGCCGTTGCCGATGATCAACAACATCCCGCCGACGTGAAGAGACTTGAGCGCCTCGTCGAGGTCGGAGGCGCGGCCGTCCTTACCGTCCGCTTCGAGGATGTCGACGAGATCGTGCTCGAGGAATCGTTCACCAAGTACCGAGCCACACTCCAGGACGTTGCGAGCGGTCGCCCCCAACTCGCCGAAGCGGGTGCGCAGAAGCTCGCGATCGGTCGCGGTACCCGGGGCTTGAATGCCTCCGGCGAGGAGCCGGAGGTGGCACTCGAGTTTCAGCGGAGTGAGGGGGGCAACCTTGGCCAAGGCCTCGGGCAGCTCAGACTGCGGGTTGACCTCCATCGTCACCTGGCGACCGAGCGACTCGACTTCCTCGGGGGTGAGCGCATCGAGCTGCTCGATGGTTCCACCGAGCCACTCGACGTTGGGTTCGGCGCTGGTGCACAGCACGAACACTGGGTTCTGCGCTTGTGCGGCCGCGATTCGGCCAAGGATCTCTCGCGACGGGGTGTCGAAGGTGTCGACGTCGTCAAAGATCAGCAGGAGCGGTTGGCCACGCCCGCCCGCCATCATCGCCTGAACGGCGCTGGAGAAGCACTCGCGGCGGCGAACGCCGACCTCGAGGTCGCTGGCTGGACCCTGGAGCTGGAAAAGCTCGGCCAGCCCCGGAAGCACCTCGAACGACATGCCGGTGAGGTTGGCGACCCGGCCGAGGTCTTGTGTGGAGACCGCCGAGGTCTCGAGCCCGAGCAGCAATGACACCATGTTTTGCACGGGCCACAGCGGGCTTTGGGCGCCGGAAGGATCCGCTCCGACGTAGTAGGAGCGCCAGCCCAGCGATTCGGCGAGTGAAGCGATTTCATCGCCGAGCCGGGTCTTGCCGATCCCGCGGGGTCCCGCCAACACACGGACGCGGACGCCTGCTTGTGGACTGGTCAGCAGGGTCCGGGCTCGCTGCATGACGTGGTCGCGGCCAGAGAGGGGAAGCGGGAAGTTGCGAACGACGACCTCGGCGGTCGGCTCTCCCATGCGCGGCAGGGTGAGCCCGGAGCCGCGGGTGCTGCGATGCCGACGGCCGCTGCGGCCCGTTGCGCCGGAAACAGGCGGTGCTGCCGAACCGCACGCTGGGCAAAAACGATGCTCCTCGCGCATGCCCGCTCCGCAGGCCGGGCAGATGATCGTGCCTGAGAGCTCTGCACTCGTCGCGGCGATCAGCTCTTCGCGAAACTCGGTCGCCGAGCTGTAGCGATTGTTCGCGTCTTTCTCGAGCGCCTTGAGACAAACGGCCTCGAGAGGATCGGCCTGCGATCCCAGCAGCTGGCTGGGCGGAATGGGATCGTCGTGCAGGTGCTTGTGCAGCACGTCGACCGCGGAGGCGCTTTCGAACGGCGGCCGTCCGGTGAGCATCTGATACATGATGCAGCCGACTGCGTAGAGGTCGGAGCGCTGGTCGAGCTTGTGTCCACGCGCCTGCTCGGGCGACATGTACTCGGGCGTCCCGCAGACCATGCCTTGGCTCGTGAGTCCGGTGCCGGCCTCCGCCTGGTCTTCCATCAACTTCGCGATGCCAAAGTCGAGGACCTTGGCGAGTTCCCCGTGCGTGCGCAGCTGCTGCACGAGGATGTTCTCGGGCTTGAGGTCGCGGTGGAGAATGAGGAGACCGTGCGCTTCGGCGAGCGCCGCGAGAATCTGCAGTGTGATGTCGACGATGCGATCACGTGCCAACGGGTAGTCGCGCGTGATGATGTGCTCGAGCGTGTCCCCCTTGATGAACTCCATCACGATGTACGTGATGCCGTCGGGGGTCTGGCCGTAGTCGACGGTCGAGACGCAGTTCGGGTGGTTCAGGCTCGCAGCGTTGTGGGCTTCGCTTGCGAACCGAGCGTGACTGGCCTCGTCGTTGAGCAAGTGAGGCGCGAGAATCTTCGCGGCGAACGTCTTGCCGAGTGTCAGCTGTCGAGCTTCGTACACGCGGCCCATCGCGCCCTCGCCGATGAGGTCTTCGATCACGTACTTGTCCGCGAGGATCAAACCCTCGTACGGATCGCCGGCCTGCGCTTCGACGTGTCCAATGTCCTGGCCGCAGTGCGAGCAGAACAGCGAATCCACGATCGAGCGACCGCCACATTGTGGGCAAATCTTGTGCGATGAGCCGATCACGCGGTGTTCGGTTTCCTCCCCATCCTCGCCAGCATCATCCCACAAGCGGGGCTACAGATCGCCGCCGGACATATGGCTAGGGCTCGGATGACGCATGGGCGCTATGGGCGCAAATGGGAGAGTGGGGACTGCAAACCCCGACAGTGTGGGGGCTGTCAGGAGCTCGCGTACATCTGATGGAAATACTCGCGAAGAACGGCCTCTGCGTGCTCTGCTGGGAGCGCATCCAACACACGGTTGATCGCTGCTGAATCGCCCGCCGTACGGGCAGGGTCGGCACCTATCGCGGAAACCGCGTCGGGGATCGACAGCTGTCCCGAGACGAATGCGGCGGCCATTGCGGCCATCGGGTCGGCCGGCGGGCTGTCCTGTGAGGTGGACACCCGCAGCTCAGCGACACATTGGGCCAGGTCGGCGAGGAACGCATCCCGGTGGGGCACGTTGATCGGCGTGACGGTGAGGTGGACCGATTTGGGTACGTGGTCGTGCCCGAACTGAGGCTGGATGTACCACTTCTTCTCTCGCATGGCGTCCACGAGGGAGAACACATCCAGCGAATCTGAGCTGAACGCGAGCAGGCTGCCGTCGGGCTCGCCGAGCACATGGAGACCGTCGATCGCGTTGACCCCGTTGCAAAGATCGAGGACGCACGCTCGAACCTCGGTCTGCAACTTGCGGTAGCGATCGGCTCCGATGTAGCGCAGGACAGCCCAGGCGGCCGCGACCGATGCGCCTCCGCGGCTGCTTTGCACCGTAGCGTTCGTGATGCCGTATCCCGCCCAGCGCGTGTGCGAGAAGAGTTGGTACCGGCGTAAGTCCGGGTCCGAGTACATCACAATGGATGCCCCTTTGGGACAGTATCCGTGTTTGTGAAGGTCGAGCGACATCGAGGTGACCCCCGGGACTCGGAAATCGAACGCCGGAACGGCGTGGCCCGCCTGCTCGAGGAACGGTAGGAAGAACCCACCCACACACGCGTCGACGTGCATCAAGGTGCCTCTATCCGCTGCGGCGGCGGCCAACTCGGGGATCGGGTCGATCACCCCCTGGGCGTAGGAAGGCGCAGACCCGACGACCAAGACCGTGTTCTCATCGATCGCCGCGGCCATGGCTGCAGGGTCGGCACGGAAATCCTTGCGAACAGGGACGGACGTGACGTCCAGGCCGAAGTAGTGCGCGGCCTTGTGAAACGCGGGGTGGACCGAGTCCGGGACGACGATGTTCGCTCGCTCGATTCCCCGCTCGGCACGGCCATGGTCCCGCGCTGTCTTGACGGCGAGCAGGATGCTCTCCGTGCCGCCGGAGGTGAAGTTGCCGACCGCCGCATCGCCGTGCGCGAGTTCGGCTGCGATCTGGACCACCTCGTTCTCCATGCGAACGAGGCTGGGGAATGAGGTCGGGTCCAGAGCGTTCTCGGTCATGAACGCCGTGTAGGCCCGCTTGGCCACGGCGCCCACGTCCTCGCCTGCGCTGAACACGTAGGCAAAGCAGCGCCCGGCACTCCAGTCGAGGTCGTCTTTGCGAATCTCGTCGAACGCCGCGTCGATCGATTCAGGGCTCAGTCCACCGTTTTCCAGCGCATCCACGTTGCAAGTTTGACACTGAGTGTCAGCGCAAGCAAGCTCACCAGACGATTCCCATGCTCACCCCAAACTCCCAGCGGAGGCTGACGGGGGGGAACGAATAGAAGTTGGGCGCGATGATGCTCGGGGCGAATGGGCGCAGACCCAGGGTGACGCGTTCGGCGAGGATCGCTTCGAGCCCCCAACCGATCCCGAGCTGGGCCGAGGGGAGCATGGGGTAGAAGTATCCTCCGAAGGCGAGCGGGACGGACACGCCCATGGTCGTGTCGAACACGGTGTACAGCGCAAACTCTTTGCTCAGCCGCTTTCGGGCTCGGAAGCGGCCGGCAAGGCTCAGCTCGGTGACGCTGCCTTTTCGGTATTGCATCACGAAGGCGCCGCCGAGGTTGGACCGGCGTTTGCCATAGGCGCCGACCATCAACTCGCTGGCGAACCCCAACCCGGAGCCGCCGCCGTAGTAGGACAGATATCCACTGGACCCGGTCGCCGCGCCGCCCGAGAGCGAGAAGAATCGCCGCTTGTCCGTCGGCCGAAGGAGTCGCCGGTCCTCCGCGGGCTCAGGCTCCTCGTCTTCGCTCTCTTGGAAGAAGTCATCCGCAGGGAGCAGCGCGGGTCCCTCTGTCGCAGGCGGAGGCGCTTCCATCACGGGCGCGGGCGCCTCGGCAGGGGGAGTGGGTGGGGCGACGCTTCCCGGTGCATCGGGAAGCACGGGAGGCCCGGAACGCCCGGGTTCGGGCTGTCTCTTATACACATCTCCGAGCCCACGAGACCTCTCTACATCTCGT
>CAJXVA010000315.1 GCA_913061055.1 uncultured Pseudomonadota bacterium | reverse complement strand
ACGAGATGTAGAGAGGTCTCGTGGGCTCGGAGATGTGTATAAGAGACAGGATTTCGTCCGCGACGGCCAAGGGCCGGTGCCGCTGCGGCTGGTGACGTCGATCTCCGACGCGTCGGGCTTCGGCTATCAGGCTTGGTTCGAACTCGTGAGCGACGACGGCTCCGGCAGCGGGCTCGAAGCCTCGGCGCGCGGGCGGGTGTCGTTTCGGCTGCCCTCGGCGGGCCCAAGCTGGCGTCTCCCCGAGACCGCGGTCGGCCGGGATGACACGGGCGCGTTCGCCATCGTCGCGGACGATGGTGCTCGGCGACGTCGCATTCCGCTCGAGGTCCTACGGGTCGCCAGCGGGGAGGCGTATGTGCGTGGCGATCTGAGCGCCACCTCCAGGGTTGCGACGGACCCCGAGCGGGCGCTCGAGGGAAGCCAGTGATCGAGCGGCTCGTCCGAGCCAGCGTCGAGTTCCGTCGAGGCGTGCTGTTTGCCTGGTTCCTGATCGCGGCGGTATTGCTGACGCTGGCGCTTCGGCTCGAGCTGGACGCGCTTCCCGACGTCACCAGCAACCAGGTCCAGGTCCTCACACGAGCCCCAGGGATGACTCCCGAGGAGGTCGAGCTTCGCATCACGCGTCCACTCGAGGGCAGTCTCGGGGGCCTGGCGGGCCTGGAGAGTACCCGCAGCCTCTCGCGCTATGGCCTCTGCGCGATCACGCTGGTGTTCGAGGAAGACGTGGAGCTGATGGAAGCCCGGCAGCTCGTCGCGGAGCGTGTCGGTGGTTGGTCTTCGGGGGACCCGCAGATCGAGAAACCCGAGTTGGGCCCGATCACCGGAGGGCTGGGGGAGGTCGTTCAGTTCACCGTGTCGTCCGCGACCCGGACGCCCTCGGAGCTGCTCGAGTTGTTTGAGCTCCGCGCGGCTCCGATCCTCAAAGCGACACCGGGCGTGGTCGAGGTCAACACCTGGGGCGGGGCACGCCGTACGTTCGAGGTTCGCGCCGATGCGGATCGGATGGCGCGTCGGGGCGTCTCGTTCGCCGAGCTGCGCGATGCGGTGGCCTCGTCGATCGGCAACCAGCCAGGCGCGACACTGGACGTGGGCGATCGTCATGTGCTCCTGCGTGGACGTTTCCTGCCCTCGGCAGTCGAAACGATCGCGGAGCTGCCGGTTGTAGTGGGGCGCGACCGGGTCGTGCGAGTCCGCGACGTCGCGACGGTGGCCGAGGGCCACGAGCCTCGCCTCGGTGCCGCAACGCGCGATGGGCGAGGCGAAACCCTATACGTGATGGCCCAGATGCTGATGGGGGCCAACGCGCTTCAGGTCACCGCAGACGTCCGCGACCGGATGGACGCGGTGCGGACCGTGATGCCCCCCGACGTCCGGATCGAGGTCGTCTACGACCGCAGCGAGCTGATCCTGCAGACCCTGCGCACGGTCGCACTCAGCCTGGCCGAGGGCGGCGCCTTGGTGGCCCTGGTCCTGTTCCTGATGCTTGGCAGCGTGCGGGCCGGCCTGATCGTCGCGCTGACGATTCCGGTGGCCATGCTGGGTGCCACCGCTGCGATGTCGGTGGGCGGCCTGTCGGGCAATCTGATGAGCCTGGGCGCGGTCGACTTCGGCTTGCTCGTCGACGGTGCCGTTGTCCTCGTCGAACATGTGTTTGCCCGGGCCGGCGCGCGCTCGGACCGTCCGTGGTCGGATCGAGTGGCGGACGCTTGCGCCGAGGTTGCACGTCCCTCGTTCTTCGCGGTGGCGGTGATCCTCCTCGTGTATGTCCCGGTGCTCGCGATGACGGGGGTCGACGGCAAGCTCTTCCGGCCGATGGCAACCACGGTCGTGCTCGCACTGCTCGTGACGCTGGTTTTCAGCCTGACGTTCGTACCGGCGGCGTCGGCGGTGCTGCTGGGCGAGCGGGCGGTTCCGAAGAGACGGCCGTGGATGGTCCGCGGGGTGGAGTGGTTGCACCACAGGGTGCTGGACCGGATGCTTCGCTGGCCGCTGACGGTCCTGGCGACCGCGCTCTTCGCATTGGCGGCGACGGTCGTGCTCGCAGCGGGCCTGGGTTCGGAGCTGACGCCCACGCTCGACGAGGGCGCGATGGTCATCCAGACGACTCGAGACGCACGCACATCGATCGGGGGAGCCGTCCGGCAGGGTCTCGCGCTTGAGAAGGCCGTCCTGGATGTGCCCGAGGTTCGCAGCATCGCGTCGCGGATCGGCAGCCCCGCGGTCGCGACGGACACGATGGGGCTGGAGCAGGCGGACATCTTCGTCGAACTGGCGCCACGCGGTCAGTGGCGAGACGGGCTCACCCGAGAGGCGTTGCTCGACGAAGTCGCCGCGCGCGTCGACGAGGCCTCTCCAGGATCGGACCCCGCGTTCACACAACCCATCCAGATGCGTTTCAACGAGTTGCTCGGAGGGGCGCCGTTCGACGTTGTGCTCAGCATTCTCAGCCAGGACCGCATTGCGGCCTCGCAAATGGCGTCCTCGGTCCTGGAGGTCGTCTCCGACATCGAAGGTGTCGTCGAGCCGCGGGTCCTCGCCGAGGATACGGTTCCGATGCTGGAGATCGAGCCCGAGCCGCTCGGTGCCGGGCTCCGCGGTCTTTCGGTTGGGGATGTTCTCGACGCGGCAGGGGCGCTGCGCCTGGGGCTACGTGTCGGTCAGACCTACGACGGCGCCGTCGAGGTACCGGTTCGTCTCCGCCTCGGCGAGCGTGCTCCCCATCCCACGCTGATCGGGAGCCAGCGGATCCCGGGGCCAGAAGGAACGCTCGTGCTGCTGGAGGACGTCGCGCGGGTGAAACGAAGGGACGCCGAGATAGCGCTTCATCGCGCCGATGGGGAGCCGCGGGTGCTGCTCGGCTTCAACGTCCGGGGGCGAGAGCTCGGGGCGGTTGTGGCCGATGCTCAGACGGCGGTGCAGCAGGAGGTCCCGCAGACGCCGGGTGTGCGGCTGGTGTGGGGGGGGCAATACGAAACGCTCATCTCGGCCCGGAATCGGTTGATGTGGGTCGTGCCTGTGGTCCTGCTGCTGATTGCCACGGTGCTGTTCATCAACTTCCGGCGCATGGGGCCGGTGTCGTGGGTCCTCGCGCACATCCCGTTTGCGGCGATCGGCGGAGTGGTCGCGTTGTGGTCCCGGGGCATGTCGCTGTCGATCTCCGCGGCCATCGGCTTCATCGCCCTGTGGGGGATTGCGGTGATGAACGGCACGGTGCTCTACGCGGAAGTCGTCCGCCGCGAGGACGAAGGGCAAGCACCCGACGAGGCGACCTTGAGTGGAACGCGGGCGCGGGTCCGGGCGGTGACCATGACGGCGCTGACCGACATGCTGGGCTTCTTACCGATGGCACTTGCGACCGGGGTGGGGGCCGAAGTGCAGCGACCTTTGGCCACCGTGGTGGTCGGGGGCCTGATCACGTCGACGGCGCTGACGCTCGTGGTACTCCCGACCTTGCGGGTTGCCGCGATACGGTTTCGGAGCCGCTGGAGGACACGTCGTGCGAGTGCTGGTAGTGGAGGACGAGCCACGGATGAGTGAGTTGCTGCACCGCGGACTCACCGAGGACGGACACACGGTGGACGTGGGGGCGACCGGTGCGGCGGCGCGCGAGCTTGTGCGTTACGCGGACTACGACGTCGTGGTGCTCGACTGGGGCCTTCCAGACGTGGACGGGCTCTCGCTGCTCCGGGAGTGGCGGGCGCAGGGCGTGGCGACGCCGGTCTTGATGCTCACGGCACGAGGCACCGCGGGGGAGAAGGTCCTGGGCTTGCGCACGGGGGCAGATGACTACTTGGTCAAGCCGTTCGACTTCGAGGAGTTCGTGGCCCGCCTCGAGGCGCTGCATCGCCGGGCGTCAGGGGGAACCGCGGGAGGGGCGTCGCTGGGCGATGTCGAGTTCTCTCGAGTCCGCCGCCAGCTGAGCCGAGACGGCCAGACGCTCGACCTCACCGGGCGCGAGTTCCAGGTATTGCGTGTGTTGCAGGACCGGGTCGGAGACGTCGTCTCTCGTAGCGAACTCATCGGCACCGTTTGGGGCCCGCATTTTGATGGCGAACCAAACGTCGTCGATGTCTATATCGGCTACCTGCGGGCGAAATTCCGCGATCTGGAGGCTGAGCGGGTGTCGATCGCGACCGTTCGCGGTGCGGGCTACCGGCTCGTGGTCGGGACAAAGGAGACCCCTTGAAGCTCGTACCGCGCTTGGTCCTGCTCGGCGGGTTTCTTCCTCTGGTCGGGGTCTTGCTCGCCGTGGCGATCGCCGGGCACCTCTTCCGTCAGTCGCTCCTCGACGACGTTGACCAGCGGCTCATGGCGCAGGCCGCCGTGGAGTCGGTGAGTATGTTTGACGGACCTCAGGGGCGCCCGCACTTGCACATGCTGACCTCGAGTCTCGCCGACGAGGTGGCCGCGTTCGCCCCCGATACGACGGTGTTTGGCCCCGATGGACATGTTGTGCTTTCGACACTCGAAGCACCACCCAACCTTCCCGAAGGGGTCGCCTGGGTTGAAGCTGCCGGGGAGCCTGAGCAAATGCGGTTCGCGAGCCTCGAAGGAGGCACCCGGGCGCTGACGATCCGACTCGTGCGCCCCGAAGGGGACTACACGATGCTTCTGACGACATCGTTGCGGCCGATCGACGCGACGATGCGGACCTTCTACCGTGCGGTGCTGGGCACGGTGGCAGGGGTGTGGCTCGTGCTCATGGCGGTGCTGTATCAACAGGGACGGTCCATCGTGGCGCGGGTCCATACGCTGCGCCGATGGGCGCCTGCAATTCGTCAGGGCAAGCTCACGCAAGATGTTCGCCGGCAGGGCAACGACGAACTGACCGAACTCGGGGATGCGCTGCGCGATGCCGCGGCGACCCTGGCCGAACACAACGAGGCGCAAGAGCGCTTCTTGGCCAACGCGGCGCATCAGCTCAAAACACCGATCTCGGTGCTGCGGACCGAGGTCGAGCTCGCGCTGCGGAAGCCCCGGGATGCTGAACAACTTCGAGACGCGCTTCGGATGGCGCGTGGGCAGACGTTGCACCTCGGCAAGCTCGCGACACGGTTGCTCGACTTCGAGAGCCTCCGCTCGTCGCCACTCGATCGCCAAGAACATCGGCTCGCCGAGCGCATCGATGTGGTGCTCGCTCGGATGCGGCCTCGCGCCGCCCAAGCCCAGGTGGTCCTCGAGCGACTCGGCGACAGCGAACTCGCGGCATCGATCGACGCGATGCTGTTTGAGCAAGCGCTGGAGAACTTGGTCGACAACGCGTTGCGGTTTGCGCCCCCGGAAACCGCGGTCGAGGTGACCGTCGAACGGCGCGAGGACATCGCGACCGTGATGGTGCGTGATGAGGGGCCTGGAATCCCGGCCGTCGAGGTCCCCCATCTGTTCGAGCCATTCGCCCCGGGCCGGGGTCAAAAGGCCCAAACCGGGTTGGGGTTGGCGTTTGTGGCGGACGTCGCCCGCAAACACGGCGGGCAGCCCTTGCTGGCACCACCGGGGACGCGGACAGGTGTTGGCTTCGAGGTCCCGGTTCGCTGAAAGGACGTCGCCTGAGGACTCCACGCGGGCACGGATCCTCCCGCGCGGGACCGCGCGGACCCTGCTATCGTCGGCGCATGCTGCTGGGCCTGCCGGTCGCCGGTCTTCTTACCGTCTCCAGCGTCGCGGGCCCGCTGCCTCTTCCGGAGACGGAGCCCACGACCGCTCCATCCAGCGCCGCGGATCTGGAGGCGGAGGCGCTGTACAACGCAGGGGTCGAGCGGTTTGAGGAAGGGGAGTTCGAGGCTGCGTTGGTTCCCCTGGAGGCGTCGCTGGAACTGCTCGACGATCCGAACACGCGGTACGCATACGCGCAGACGCTGAACAAGCTCGGTCGGTGTCCCGAGGCGGTGCGCGAGTACGAGAGGATCCTCGACGCCGTGCCCGAAGGTAGCGATGTTCAGCGCGTCCTCGAAGGTGCGATCCGGGCCTGCGCCGGGCAGATGGCAGAGGCGCTTTCGGAGGCCGAAGCGGAAGAGGAGGAGGCGCAGGAGGAGGAGCCAGCGCCTCCCGCGGTTCTCAGGCTCCCCGTCCCCAAACCAACCGCAGTGGGTCAGGATCCCGGACGCAGCTGGAGACAGGGAGGCGTCGCGGCGATGGCCGTCGGCGGGGTCGGCATCGTGATTGGCGTGAGCGTTGCGGCCTACTTCAGCGTCCGCGGACGGGAGTTCTCAAACAACTTGGAGCTCGCGCTGACCCGGCAAGATGCTGCCGGATGCACAGTGGACGCTTCGACCCTCGAGTGTGAGCAATTCGAGGCCGACATCGACACGTGGAGGGCGAATGGCGACCAAGCCAACCGTCTCGCGCTGGTCAGTGGAGTGGTGGGGGTCGGCCTTGGGGTCACGTCGCTGGTCGCCGGCGGGCTCGTGTTCCGCGAGGGGACGCTGAGGACGAAGCACTGGCGCAGCGGACGTCCATCCGCGGGCTTTGTTCCAACACCGAACGGCGCCGTGGTTGTGGGCCGGTTTTGAAGACGGTCGGCCACGTGCGTGGAGCCAAGTGCCATGCTACTGAAAACGGCATGAAGTGCCATCTTTTGTCCTCGGTCTTGCTCGTGGTGCTCTCCGGTTGTTCTGCTGGCGAGCCGGTCGCCGGAGCGATCCTCAGTCAGCCGCTGCGCGAGCTCGAGGGGAAGACCGCCGAGGCGGTTGAGTTGTTCGTTGTCGCGCCCGGAGCGACGCAGGAGCTTTCGGTCCGGGTGACGTGGGCGTTCGAGGTCGACCAGGCAGACAGCGACTCCCCGTTTGGCAACGTCGAAGTGGTTGTGGAGAAGAACGAGATTCGGGCCTCGACGGTCACATGCGCCACCGGGGATCCGGAGCTCTCGACGCTCCTCAACGGGGACCGAGTGTGGATGCTTCCGCTCGCTTGCGCGTACGAGGCGGAGGGGCAGAGCGGGACGGATATCTCCGCCGAGCTGTGGGCCAACGGGCTGCTCACCCGCAGCTGAGAGCCCGCCCGAATTGCTCGACCGGACGGTCTGCGCCGAGTTCTGATCGCCCCAGGACGATCCGGAGCTCGCAGACGTCGGAGTCTGTCTCTCGCCGGACGCGGTCGAAGGGCTCGTCGAGGCGCTTCCGTTCACCCCCGGGTGAAGAATCCGAGCCCGCTCAGCATCGAGAGCACGCCCGCGATGTCCTCGCGCACGAGCTGCTTGTCCCCATACTCTCGCGACAACGCATCCGCCGAGGTCGTTTCACATGCTTGCAGTGCCGCGAGCAGCCGCACTGCGGCGGGCTGACTTCCGCGGTCGGGCCAGTCGAAGGTGCGTCCGCAGACGCCAACGATGAGGTCGTCGTCGTGGCACTCGAATGCGAGCTGTGCGTGGGGACGGCGGGTGAGCACTTCGGTGGCCGCCACCTCGAGGCTGTCGTCGACCATGGGCAGACCGCACCGTCCCCCGAGGGTGGCGACCTCGAGACCCGCGACAACATCGGGCCGCAGGCGCGGGGCGGTGCGGTCGATGACGAGACTCAGACCCATGGAGGGTCCGTCGGCCTCGAACCCATGCACGTGCGTGCCGGGCCAGAAGACGATGTCCCCGGGCTCCACGTCGACGGTGAGTTCGGCGCGGCGGCTCGGCGCAACCCGGCCGTTCGGGTCCTCGATCCACGCGGCGTCTTCGGCGTTCAGCGTGAGTCCCTCCCAGAAGGAGCCGCGACGTTTGCCCTCTAGGACGAACTGAAAGACGCACTCCTGATGCGGGTCGAGGTGAAACCCAAACGGGGTTCGGCGGTAGTCGCCGAAGAAGGCGTTGTAGCGGTAGCTCCGGGGGCCGGTGCGGGCCAAGGTCGGCGCGAGCAGAGCCTGCAGGCGGTCGAGCGCGCCCCACGACGCGCATTCGAGGTGCGGCGCCATGACGCCGAAGTCGTCGCCAAGCTCGGGGCGCACGGCCTCGATCCAGGCCTCGAAGCTTTGGTGGGCCTCGGTCGGGACGAACACGGAGGGGTCCAGGAGCACGCCGCCGCCGCGGTACAGCTCGATCGGTCGCTCGGGGGCTGGAGAGGTCGCCTTGCCCGACGGCTCCGGGGAGAGCCCCCAACTCCGCTTCACGGCGTCGATCTTGCTCGCGGCGGGGCTGCAGCTGCTTGGAGGGTGAACGGTGCGAACCCACTCGAAGACCTCCTGGGTGGAGAAGGGCATCTGCGCGTTGCGAAGGACCGCCGGCACGCCGTCGTCGAAGAGCTCGAGCATGGCATCGGCCAGGGCGGAGAACGCATCGCTCGAGGGAGTTGTCGGCGCGGTCATGGGGACACGCCATACCCGACCGCGGGCAGGAGCGCGAGTCCTGCAGGCGCAGCGGCGGCACGGGGGGCTTCTCTCGCTCCGGGCGTCGGATTCAGGCCGCGTCCTCGGCGGGCGGTGGGGGGGCGGCGCCCTCCCGCTGTCGTCGTCGCCACAGGACCCAGCCCAGCAGACCGAAACCAGCAAACACCGGGATGAGGACCTCCACCCAGGCCGACGTCAGCAGCGAGGTGCGGATCAGGCGGCCGTGCTCGTCACGGCTCACCGGGAGCGCGTTCCCAGCGGAGGCAACGTGATGGAGCACGCTGATCGGCAGGCTGGCGGTCGGAATCTCCTGGTGGCACTCGACGCACAGATTGCGCCGGTCCATGTGCTCTCGCTGCTCGGCGGTGAGCGGACCCGATCCGCGGAAGTGGCTGCCCACGGTTTGGATCTGCCGACCCGTCGCGTCGAGCACGGCCGACCAGGCGCCCTCGAGGCCCTTGACCTCGGGGCGCTGCACCTGGGTTCCCTGTGGGAGCACGGTGCCGTCGGCGGTCTGCAGGTCGACCGTGAGTCCACCTGGCGTCAGGCGGGTCCCGCCGAACCCGAAGCCCATCGCCTTGGACGATCCATGACAGGACTCGCAGCTGCGGGCCTTGCCGATGGTGTGCGGCTGAAGGGGGGACATGTCGCTGCCAACTTGGCCTTCGGGACCGGCCCCTTCGGTGCCCGGCGGGGTTCGGAACATCTCGTTGCTCACCCGCTCGTTGCCGTCTGCATCGATCACGGTCACGGAGACCTGGCAGCCGGGGACAATGGGCGACACACGACCCTCACCGTTGACGCCCAGCGCCGGGTCTTCCCATCGCAGGTACGACCGCTTCTCCGTGATCTCGCCGGCGAGCCAGGTTTCGTAGCTCGACTCGTCCGGGTCGGCGGCGTGCTCGGGCTCGAGGTGCTTGCTGCCGGCGGCGACCCAGTCGAAGGAGCGCTTGCCCTCGCTGTAGTCCACCTTCACGTGGCAGCCGTAACACTGCGGTGCCCACGACGCGTGGCAGCTGTAGCACTCCATGGTGCCCACATGCTTGGGTGTGTTGACCATCGCGACGATGGCCTCGGGGCTCATCGCTCCGGTCTGCAGAGACTCCTTGAGCGGGGCGATGCGGAGGTCCCGGCCGGCGGCGGTGTGCACGATGACCGCGTTGCCGTCGCGGACCACATCGGGCATCGGGTTGCCGCGCGCGGTCACCAGGTAGCCATCGCGGACCGGGTTCACGTCCCCCGCCTCGAGGTGCTCGGGCACGGTGTCAAGGACGCCTCGGCCCGGTCCCTGAGCCTCGCCGGCTTCGTTCTCGTCGCCCCATCCCAGCGGGAGTTCCCACGGGTAGGCCTGCGGGGTGCCATGGCAGTCGGAGCACTCGATCTCGACCATGCCGAGGTTGGTGCCCGACAGGAAGCGGTCGCCATGCACGTCGCCCGAGGAGTGGCAGTCCTGGCACAGCATCCCGGCTTTGTAGTGCACGTCCTGCTCCATCGCGAGGTAGTGCTTGCTGTGAAGTCCCGGCTGGCCGCCGCCGCCTTCGGTGTACGGGGAGTCCCATGCGGACTCCATCAACCCCTGGTACGAGACGCCGATGCGCTTGCCCCGGTTGTGGCAGGTCGTGCACGTCTCGACTGGGATGCCGGCGTAGGTCACCCCGTGCACGGTGACCGGTGCGTCGCGTGTGCCTTGCAGGCGGTGCACGAGGGGGCGGCCGGTCTTGTTGGGTCCAAGGCTGGTGTCGGATCCCTCGTAGCGCCCTTCGTTGCCGTACGGCATGTGGCATGCACCGCAGCCCATACCGCGGTAGTCGCCACGGCGGGCGCGGCCTTTGACGCCGAGATGGCAGCGCTGGCACTCGGCGCGGATGTACGTGAACGCGGCCTCGCGAGGGTCGTCGAGCGAGTGTCCCCCAGGGGCAGCGGGCACCGGCTGATGCTCGGAGACGAAGACGCCCGGGTGCGCCGCGGACTTCTCCTCCATGTACGCGCGGTAGGCATCCGTGCCCAGGCGTGCATGCGGGTCATCAGGGTTCTTGGTGGCGTAGTTGGCCCACACGTGGTCGTAGCCGTCGTCCGCGGGGGTTCCGAACGACCAGGTCGTGCCCTGAATCTTGCCAGCCTCGGTCATCATGAGGCTGTTGTGCTGTGCTGCGACGAGTTCCTCGTGGCAGCGACCGCACGTCTTGTCGTTGATCCACGGAGAGGCCGGGTCGGCGTAGAACTCGTCCGGACCACCCTCGTCGCTCAGGGCGGCCATCGCTCCGCTGTGAGCCTCGGGCGCGGTGACCCCTTGTGGCGTACCGCCATGGCAGATCGTGCAGCCGTCGGGTTCGCCCACGTCTCTGCCCAGAGCCATGACGGCCTTCATCATGCCGCTGTCGTAGGCGCGGATCGGCTCGATGCTGGCGTGGCAACCACTGCGGGTGCAGCCCTCGCCAGACCAGGTGGGGGGGTCGGCGGGCTGGAGCTCCGCTTGAACCACTGCGTCGGTGGAGGGGACAGGCTCGGCCGGCGGTTCGCATCCCACAAGACCGAACCCGATCAGACCCACGAGCACGGGGATCCAGGCGAGTCCGTGTCGGAAGGCGCGCACGGGCGGAGAGTACAGGGGGTGTTCCACGTTCGTGGCTGGAATGCCGATCGGCCGGGCAGATCTGGTCGGGCCCCGGACGTACGGATGCGCGCGTTGTGGGGTCCTGCGCGTGGGGGTCCTGCTAGACTCGGTGGGTGGCGCTGACGCCGACTGGCCTGCTTGCCGCAGCGTGGATGCTCGAGCTCTCCACGGGCGTGCCGAGATCTGCGGAGGAGGCCATCGAACTGGAGTGGACCGCGCCGCCGCAGTGCCCCACAACGCAGGAGGTCCTTGCCCGGGTCGAAGTGGGTCCTGCGCCGCATCCCGTCGTCGCACACGCGGAGGTGTCTCAGGGCGAAGCTGGCTGGTCGCTGCTGCTTCGCATCGAAGGCTATGGGGGCGCGGACGTTCGCTCGCTGGAAGGCGAGTCCTGTGAGGCTCTCGCCGATGCCGCGGCGCTGTTGATTCAGGTGGCGACGGGTCCGCAGCCCGAGGACGACGTCGCGGCCGAACCCGAGCCTCCGCCCGAGGAGGAACCCAAGGTCGAGCCGGCAGAACAAGAGGAACCACGGGCGGAACCTCCCCGGCCGGATCCCGCCGAGCGCACTGCCTGTCTCTTATACACATCTCCGAGCCCACGAGACCTCTCTACATCTCG
>CAJXVA010000314.1 GCA_913061055.1 uncultured Pseudomonadota bacterium | reverse complement strand
CCCCTCCACGCCGGGGAACGGCACGCGCTCGACCGTTGGAGCACGAAGCTCGGCACGAAGGCGGGCGACCTGTGCCCAAGCCCGAGCCGTCGCGACCGCAGGCGAGCGGCTGACTCGGCCAACCGTCGCTCGTGCCAACGCTGGCGGGACGCCCTCCTCGACGAGCGCTGAAACGATCTCGGCCACGTCCCCGCCGCGGGCCAAGTTTTCCTGAACCCAATGCCGCCAGGACGCCGCGAGCCGAGGTCGGGGCCTCCGCAATGCTCGTCGCCGCATCAGCCGGTGGTTGGCGGTGGCATGGGGGCGACCTCGGTCGTCCCGCTGTCGCTGCTCCCACCCGTGCTGCCGGATCCGCTACTCCCCGAGCCGCTACTGCCGCTGCTCCCCGACCCACTGCTGGTTCCCTGTGTCGGGTTGGGCATCGGCGCGATCTCGGTGGTCCCACTGTCGGTCGGATCGGGCATCGGCGCCACGTTGGTCGTGGTCCCCTCGGTGGGGTCGGGCATCGGTGCGATGTCCGTGGTGCCGCTGCTGCCGGTCGTCTCCTCGTCGTCGTCACACGCCGGTACGGTCAACGCCATCGCGAGCGAAGCACCAACGAGCGCTCGACCGCGCGGCCTCGGTGTCAGTCTAGTCTTGTTACCCATAGCTACGAGGTCCAGTGGACCTCACGGTCACCGTCGCGGTCAAGCGGCCGCACCACGCCGGAGAGCCTGAACGGCTACAATCGCGGGAATGGCCCGACGCGTCCGCAAGGCACACCGACCGCAGCAAGCACGCTCGCGGTTTCTTGCCGACGCCGTCCTCGAGGCCGCAGAGCGTGTCGTTCGCGAGGTCGGGTGGTCCAAGGCCAAGGTCTCGAGAATCGCCAAGGTTGCGGGGGTCAGCGTGGGATCGCTGTACCGATACTTCCCCGGTCGGGACGTCCTGCTGCGCGCCATCATCGACCGCACGCTGGAGTCCGACCACGCGGTCTTCCTTTCATCGATCGAGGCCGCCAAGGGGGACACCCTGGAGGAGACCCTCGACGCGTTCGCCAACACGTTGCTCGCGGACGAACGGCTCACCCACCCCGCGCTCCTGAGGCAACTCGTCGACTTGCTCGACGCGGCCGGGCGTCTCGAGACCGTTCAGAACACGTTCGATGACATGATTCGCCACTTCGCCGAGCACATCGCGGCGCAGCACCCAGAGCTTGGACCCATCGAGCTGGTGCACCGACGCAGCCACATCGCCTTTTGGGGAGCGCGTGCCGCATTCGTCGCGCGGGTCCGGGTCGAAGATCCGTTCGACCTCGCCGCGTTTCGAGCCGATGCCATGTACCTGACCGCCGCGATGCTCAGAAGAGACGAAGCAGCAGCCAGCCGATGAACAACAGCGGCAGGCCGGCCGCCGCGAGCGAGGTTGTCAGGTGCAGCGCGAACGCAAGGACGTCGGTCAGCGATGCGGGACCGGGCTCCTTGGCGAGGCCCAGCTCGCGCCGGACCTCGTCCACGGGTCGACGCAGGAGTGCCTCGGCATCTCGGCCGTAGAGGTTGGCCGACTGGCGACCGCGCACGAACGCGCGGAACAACCTCGATGGATTCGTGAACACACCCAACAAGAGTCCCCCAGTGTTCAGCACCCAGGCGGCCCGAACCTCCCAGCACCCCGAGCCGAGTTCCCATGCGCTGATCTCCGCCTCGCCGATGTTGTTCGTGGCGTAGCCCGTCACGAGGTGATGCATGTCGTGGAACACCACGGCTCGTTTCCGGCCTTCCGTGTTGGGGATCGTCACGGGGATTCCCAGCACCGTCACCGTGACGGTCGCCTTGCTGTATCCGCCGTCCTCCCCGAACCCATTGGCTTCGAAGTAGGCGGTTCGTGCATCGAGGAGGGTCGTCATGTTTAGAGTGTGCGACCGGACCTGGAGTCCGGCGACTCGCGTTCTTCAGCCCGACAACATCCGCAATATCAAAGACTTAGCGACAGACAGGCACAACGTCTACACGTTCAGTCCCCCTCGCCCAGGGCCGCGAGAGCCTCCCGCAGTCCCGCGACTCTGCCGGAGGACTCCCCTTGCGCGGCAACGGCGATGCTCAGGGCGCGCTCGTAGAGCAGCCGAGCCTTCTCGGGGGTTCCTTGTTTCGCCAAGGCCTCCGCTTCGACCGCAAGACACTGCCCGGCCACGTCGTGTGTCTTGCCGAACTGCCCCTCGAGGACTGCCCGAGCGGCCCGAGCATCTTCCAGTGCGCCGGCGAGGTCCCCTGCCGCGAGCTTGGCCTGCGCGAGGTTGATTCGGACGGGGGCCGCCTGGGCGTGCTCAGCCCCGAACTGTGCCTCGTAGTAGACGAAGGCCTTGTTCGCGAGCGCCAACGCCTGCTTGTGGTTGCCGTCGCTCGACGCGACTCGGGACAACACCATGTCCACTGCGACGGCCAAGATGTGCCCGGGCGGTGCATCCCGCTGCACCCGCTCCAACAGCGCCTTGGCCTCCTCCATTCTGCCCAAGTCGACGAGCGTGGTGCCCTTGCCGTACCGGGCCTCACCAGCCGCCACGTGGTCTTCCCCATAGGCTCGCTCCCGGCGACGCACCGCCTGTTCGTATGCCTGCAGCGCCTCTTCATGTTCGCCTCGGCGGGCAAGGACATTGCCGAGATTCATGTAGTGCGTGCCCAGCTGCGGATCGTCATCGCCGTTCTCTGCGCTGAACACCTCGATCGCTCGTCGCGCCGATTCCAAGGCGACGTCGAACTCCCCCGCCTCCAACTCGATGGACACGAGGCTGGCAAGGACCGTGGCCTCCTCTCTTGCGTTCTTCAACTCGCGCCACACGTCCGCCGACTGCGTGAGCAATGCGCGAGCCTCTGGCATGTCTCTCCGAGCCAGGGCGACCTCCCCACCCCGCATGAGAATACGAGCTCGTTTCGCCTTGCCCGCTCCACCCGCAGCCTCTTGAGCACTCGTCGCGACCCGCAACCAGTGCTCCGCGCCGTCCAGGTCGTTCTGATGTTGGGTCACCCAAACCAGCGACAACGCGATGTTGGCTGACCCGGCGTAAGCACGCGTCATCACGGCCAGCTCGTACGCCGCAGTGAAGTCCGAGTTGGCCGGGTCCAGTTCGCCACGCCGGGCGTACACCTTGCCACGCTGGTAGAACGCCTCGGAGGACACCGATGGCCGCCCCAGCGCCTGAGCACGACGCACGGCCACATTTGCCTCCTCGAGAGCCTCGTCAAACAAGCCGCTGAGCGCCAGAGCGTCGACGCGCTGCAACAAGCCCGACAGCTCGGCCATCTCATCATCGCTCCCCGGTCTCGACTCCGCGCCATCACAGTACAGCGGATCGACCAGGCCCTCGGCCACCTGCACGGGCTGCAACCCTTCCGGTCCCTCCACCAGCAGTCCGACGACGGCATCAAAGCGCACGATCAACTCGTCGTGGCAAGCAAGCACCACCGCGGAGGCGTCGACCTTGCACCCCTGATCCAAGACCTCGTCCAGTCGGTGTGCATAGTTGCTCACGATACGGACGGCGCCGTGCTCTGCACCAAGCGAATCCTCCAGCATCGACCGCCCCTTGGAGGACCAACTTCGATCGAGGCGCTCCGAGGCCGCGCACGAGTCGTCCCGCTTCAGGTCCGCGCTCATCACTCCGACCGCCGCGAGCCCCATCAACCCGATGCCACCGAACCACGCGAGGGTACGAGACCCGCCTCCCAACGCATCGAGCAGCGCACCCATGGACGCGTAACGCCTCCGAGGGTCTCGCGACAGCCCTCGTCGCAGAACCTTGAAGATGCGACGCGGAACGTTGGAGTCGGCGCTCGGTGCCTCCACCCGTTCCTCGCAGATGGCCTCGACGAGCTGGGTCATCGTCTTCGCCTTGAAGGGTCGATGCCCATACAGCGCTTCATGCAACGCAATGCAGAAACTGAACTGGTCGGACGCTGATGTCACCGGTTCGCCGAGGAACTGTTCTGGGGACATGTACGCAGGCGTTCCCAGGAAGGCATCGCTTCGTGTCGACGCACCGCCGCTGAGGCTTCCACCAGATCCGTGGCTGATCTCCTCCGATGACGAGTTGGGCGTGAGTTCCGTGACGAGGCCAAGGTCCAGTACACGAACACGACCGTCTTCTCCGATCATCGCGTTGGCCGGCTTGAAGTCTCGATGCACCAGCCCATGCTCGTGAAGTTCGGCAAGCCCGCGCGCCGCCTGGCGATACACCGCCAAGACCTCATCGGGAGTGTGGCTCGCCGACTGCCACGCGCGGAGGGTCTCGCCGCGAATGCGCTCCATTGCGATGTACAGCGCGCCTTCGTGCTCTCCGATGGCAAACACCTTGACGACATTGGGGTGAGAGAGCTGCGCCATCGCCTGCGCCTCTCGCCTTGCTCTGATCATCCCCTCATCGGAGGTTCGTTTCGCCGCCAACACCTTGATCGCGATGTCCCGCCGGAGCATGGGATCCCGCGCCGCGTAGACGACCCCCATCGCCCCCGCCCCGAGTTTCCCTTCGAGCTCGAACCGCCCGAGCCTGTGCGGCACCTGACCGTGTTCGCCCGCAGCGGCGCTGTCGCTGTCGCGCGTGGCCCCGTTGGGTCCCGCGCCCAACCGCCGGACCAGCGCGTCTGCCAGCCCCATGATGGCGTCGGAGGGCGGCCCGGGACGACGTCTGGTGGGATCACCGCCGGGCTGATCTATCATCGCAGTCCACGATGCCCGACTTCGGACAGGCTGACGATTCCACGCTGCTTACGGCGTGGAAGTCGGGTGACGCCGGCGCCAGCGGCGAACTCGTGCGTCGACACTATCGCTCGATCTACCTGTTCTTCTTTTCGAAGGTGGGACCGGACACCGCGCAAGACCTGACGCAGACGGTCTTCGAACGGGTCCTCGAGAAGCCGCACGAGTTCCGCGGAGACGCGACGGTTCGGACGTACTTGTTTGGCATCGCGCGATGGACTCTCGTGCATCACCATCGCAAACATCGTGCGCTCGCCGAGACGTTTGATCCATCGCTCGACCCGTTGGAGATTCCCGAGGACGTGATCTCGATGACCTCTGCGCTCGCCGCCCGCCGCGAAGAGGTGCTCTTCGTTCGTGCCATGCGAGATCTCGCGCTCGACGACCAACTGGTGCTCGAACTCAAGTACTACGACGGCATGACGGTGCGAGAACTCGCCGCCGTATTCGAGACTCCGCGCGCCACCATGGCCGATCGTGTGGCCCGGGCACGGACCCGTCTGGCGGAAGCCGTCGGGCATCTGGAAGGTTCCGCGAAAATCGTAGAATCGACGATGGCGGGCCTCGACGCGCATATGAAGGCAATTCGCGCGCAGTTCGCAGCCCGCTTGAAATCGCGGTGATACAGCCGGAGCCCGGACAAATCCGGGGCCTACGGACTGCCCTTCTTGGATGCAGCGACTCGGAATCATGATCGCGGGACTGGCACTGTCGGGTTGCTTTGCGGACCCCCTGGCGGACATCGACATCGACGTGGATGACGACGATGCAGGCTCGACGACGGCAGCGGTCGACGTGGGCGAGTCCACCACAGGAAGCACCGGCGGGACGGAGCCCGACGAGACATCCGGAGTGGGAGTCACGACCCTCGACCCCGACCCCAGTACGACGACCGGATCCGAATCATCGAGCGGCACCACCGACGGTGAAGAGAGCAGCGGGTCCACGAGTACGGGGAGCGAGTCGAGCGAAACCGATGAAGGTGAGAGCTCGACCGGTGGCCCACTCGATTGCGACGGCGTTCCGGATGGCACCGCAGAGCTCGACGAATGCGGCGTCTGCAACGGGCCCGGTGGACCTTGCTGGGGATGCACCGTCCCGGCCGCATCCAACTACGATCCGCTCGCCACGCTCAATGATGGCACCTGTGTTTGCGACCCCGGTCCAGGTGCCATCGCCGATCAATCCAACCTGAGCAGCAGCGCCGGCTCGGGCGGACAAGACCAGTGGCAGTCGTTCACCGTCGGCGTGTCCGGGGGCCTGGTCCGACTGGACCTGGGCGTCAGCTCGCCGATCTCCGGACCCTCGCCAGGAACCCTCCGCTTCTACGAGGGCGAAGGCACCGCAGGCGTCGAAGTCGGGAGCCAGGAGGTGACCTTCGAGGATGTCTTCAACACCGTGCAGGAGTTCGACCTCGACGAGCCCATCCCCATGACGGCCGGCGGCGTCTACACCGTGCGCTTCACCGTCCCCGCCGTCACCGTCGGCTGGGTCGACCTCGCCAACGACGTCTACCCGGGCGGTCGAGCCAGCTACAGCGCCGGCCAGGACTTCGTGTTCCGCACGACGATGACGCAGTGCGTCGCCGAGTGACCGAACGTAACCATCTGTTTTTCTTGATTTTTCAGACGCGGAAAAGAAAAAACGACGATCAGCTGAGACAAACCCCCCCGCTGGGGTGACTGGACGCGTGGTGTCGGGGAGAACACCCATGCGCACATACGATCATCGACTCACGGGGACGTTCGCGGGGGCGGTGTGCCTGCTTCTCAGCGGGTGCTACAGCGGCCTGAGCCTGTCTGATACCGGCTTTGGGAGCGGCGGGGACACCGGTATCGACATCAGCGACACGGCTGTTGGCGGGACGGGGGACGGAGACTCGGGCGACGACACCGGGGAGACCCCCGAAGGCAACGACGCGCCGGCGCCGCTGCTTCGGCTGTTGTCGACGCAGGAGTACGAGAACACGGTCACCGATCTGCTCGGGGTCGAGTTCTCCAACGACGTGCTGTGGTCCGATTCGCATACCGGATTCGACAACGGCGCTCGGGCCCAGATCGATGAATCCCTGCTGACCCTCCTCATGCTGCAGTCCGAAGCGGTGGCGCAGCGCTACGTTTCGGAGCGCCTCCCGCTGGACTATCCCTGCCTGGCGCAGGCTGAGCCGGCGACTCTCGACTGCCTCGACGGCTTCATCGACTCGTTCGGGTTTCGCGCGTATCGCCGGCCCCTGACCGACGCGGACCGGGAAGCTCTGCTCGGGTTTGTCGATGGGCTTCAGCTCGAGGCCCCGACCAACCCAGAGCTCGCGCAGTTTCTGGTGACCCGGATGCTGCTCTCGCCCAAGTTCCTGTACCGGGTCGAGGGCGGACGCGTCGACGGTGACACCCCCTCCGAGGTGGACGACTACGACCGGGCGTCTCTGATCGCCTACACGATGACCGGGTCGATGCCCGACGCGCTGTTGTTCACCGCCGCCCAAACCGGCGAGCTCGACGATGACGCCACGGCGCAGCACGTGCGGAGGTTGGCCGAAACCCCGCGCGGGAAGGCCCAGATGCTCCGGTTCGCGGCGCAGTGGTTCCGCGCCACCTCGCTGGGCCACATGCGGGACCTGCCCTCGGAGTATCCCAAGCTGCCCACCCCCGAGACGGGAGCATCCCTCGCGACCGAGTTCGATACGTTTATCGAGAGCACGCTGCTGGGCTCGGGCACGCTGGCCGACCTGATGCTCTCGACGAACTACTTCGTCGACGCTCAGACCGCGCCGCTGTACGGCCTTCCCGCACCGGCCGGCATCGGCATGACGCCCACGCAAGCGCCCCCCGGTCGCTCTGGCGTTCTGGGTCTGGCCAGCGTCCTGGCGAGCCATGCATCGGGCGCGCTCACCCACAAGGACAAGCCCATCGCGCGGGGCATGCTGATCAAGAACCAGCTGCTCTGTGAAGAGATCGGGCTGCCCTCGGGCATCGACATCAACCAGGCGGCCGAGGAGGTCCAGGAGGACGTTCCGGACTTCGACCTCATGACGCCGCGTGAACAGCTCGAGCTGATCATGAACCAGGGTGAGCAGTGCATCGCTTGCCACGAGACGTTCATGCCGTACGGCTTCCTCTCGTCGAACTTCGACGCGCTGGGGCAGTACCAGACCCACTTCGGAGAGCGTGCCCTGGATGCCAGCGTGGCCGAGCTCCAACTCGACGGCGAATGGAAGGGATACGCCGACCTTGCGGCCTTTGTCCCCGAGCTTGCCCACAGCGACCAGCTCGCGGCCTGCTACGTGAAGCAGGTCGCGCGATTCATCTCCGGTTCGATCGAGAGCGACCTGACCGAACGCCTCGAGGCCGACTTCGAAGGCTTCACCTCCGACGAAGTGATGCTCGAGCTGTTCGAGCAGATGCTCCTGCACCCCGCCGTCTACGAAAGGAACCCTTCGCCATGAAGCGCCGCACGTTTGTCTTTCGCTCGTTGAAGGCTGCCGCACTGCTCACCCCGGTGCTCTCGATTCGGCGAGCCGAGGCGCGAGAATTCCCCACGATGCGCGGCCTGGTGTGGGTCAACAGCACCGGCTATCCCTACCCGGAGGATTTCTTCCCCGGAGGCGATCCGAACGACTTCACGCTCTCGCCGATCCTCTCCGACTTCGAGTCCGTCCGCGACGAGATCGTCGTCGTCGACGGCATCTCGATCGCCGGAACAGGGCCCGCACCGCGAGGCAACAACCACGTTCGGGCGCCGGGCAAGGTCCTGACCGCCAAGGACATCGTCCAGGTGCCCGGGGCCGAGGACGGCACGCCCGGCGGGGCCTCGATCGACCAGTGGGTCGCCGGCGAGCTGGGGCTGCAGACCCTCGAGCTCCAGGTCAACAACGGGGGTTCCAACAACCACATGCGGCACCGGCCGTTCGCGAGCGGTCCCGGCGCGTTCAAACCCCCGATCGACAACCCGCAGAACGCCTGGAACCTGCTGTTCTCGGGGTTCGATCCCACGAGCACCCCCGAAGCGATCGAGGCGACCAAACGTCGGTTGCGCATGCGCAAGTCGGTCCTCGACGACGTCACCGACGAGCTTTCGCGCTTCCGCTCCGAGCTCACCGGCGTGGAGACCCTCAAGCTCGACATCCACGAGGACGCCATCCGCAAGGCAGAGGAGAGTGTCGCCCGCGACCTCGAGCTCGAGCCCGTGTCGTGCACGGTGCCGGGACAGACCGACGGGTCGAGTGCCGTGCCCGACCGAGCGCAGGCCCAGTTCGACCTCGCCTACGCCGCCCTGACCTGCGGCCGTGCCGATCTCGTCGGCATGATCTGGGGTTTCTCGGGCCAGCACTGGCGCTACGAGTGGGCCGGCGTGACCAACGTGGCCGACTCTGGGCACGACGAGGTCCACCACCTGCCCGGGGCGCGCCGCGAGGACTACATCCGAATGGCGCGCTGGGACTGGAACCACCTCCGCGACTTCATCGAGCGCCTGCGCGACACACCCGATGGCGGCGGCACGATGCTCGACAGCACGCTCATCATGGGCTTGAGCTTCTTCGGTGTGCACCATCAGCTCGACCGGATTCCCGTGATGTTCGCCGGAGGAAGTGCATCCGGTCTTCAGACTGGCCGCGCAGTTCGTCTGATCGAGCCGCGGTTCAACGACACGGTGCTCACCTCTTTCGCCCACTTGATGGGCGCCCCCTCCCTGACCGGATTTGGCGACGACACCGCGTGTGGTCCCGTCCCCGGTCTGTAGTCCGCGAACAACACGCTCCGCATGTCCGCCATTCGCCCTTCATACCGCGGCTCCCTCACCGCGTTGGCCCTTCTGCCGCTTGTCCTGGGGGGTTGCTACGACGGCCTCGGCAACCAGAGCCCCGCCGACACCGATCTCCCACCGAGCTCCGGTGGTCGTGACACCGAGGGCGGCACCTCGGGTACCTCGGCGGACACCTCCGGCTCCGGCGGTGAGGATGAAGCCGAAGCACCCGCCCAGGCGCTGCATCGGCTCAACCGACTCGAGTACGACAACACCGTCCGCGATCTTCTCGGCACCACGCTGCGGCCCTCGGAGGCGTTTGGCCCCGACGCCGAAGCCAACGGTTTTGACAACCAGGCCGAGCAGTTGCTCCTCTCCTCGAGCCTCATCGATGCGTACGACGTCGCCGCGCGCGAGGTCATCAATGACACGCTCGATTCGGTCCCGGTGTTCTCGGCGCTGTTCGAGGATGAGTCTCTGAGCGTGCCCGGAGGCTACGCAGTGGGCTCCCTGTGGGCGCTCAGCGGCAACGCCTTGTCCGTTTCGGTGACCGTGCCGGTGGCGATGGACGCACAGATCGTCCTGTCCGCTGGCGCCGGCGTCGTGGGCCCGGCTCCCGCCGCGCAGGCCCTGTTGCGCATCGATGGCGTCGACCAGCCCGCATTCACCGTCGAGGGTAGCGCCGCCACCCGAGCGGTCCGCACCGACCCCGTGTTCTTGGACGCCGGGGAGCACACGATCGCTCTGGTGCCGACCAACCACATCAACGACGCGGCGGGCAACACGTCCAACAACATCTTCGTCGAGTCGCTGCAGGTTCGCTCGGTCGACATCGAGTCCCCACCAGGACGGGCGCTCGTCTACATCTGCGAGCCCGTCGCCGCCGGGGACGTCTCCTGCTACGAGTACATCGTCAGCAACTTTGCGACCCGCGCCTGGCGACGCCCGGTCCGCGACGATGAGCTGTTGGGGCTCATGGGTCTGTGGGAGGACATGGTCGCGGCGGGAGAGTCCCCCGAGCAGGGGCTGCGCTTGGTCATGCGCGCCGTGATGCTGTCGCCCAAGTTCTTCGCCCGCATGCGGACCGACCAAGACGACGATGGTGATGGATGGCTGGACGACTACGTCCTCGCAAGCCGCTTGAGCTACTTCCTGTGGAGCTCGATGCCCGACGCGCGTCTGTTCGAGATGGCCGAGGAAGGACGTCTGGCCAGCGACGAAGGTCTCTCCGAGGCTGTCGAGTTCATGCTCGACGACCCCAAAGCCGACGCCCTTCGCGAAGGGTTCGCGGAGCAATGGCTCTCGACCCGTCACCTCGCCGCATACGTACCGAGCCCCGACGCGTACCCGGGCTTTGACGACGCCCTGCGCGAGGCCATGATCGAGGAGTCGAAGGCGTTTTTCGGTGACTTCCTGACCAACGGCGCTCCCCTGCGTGCGCTTCTCGACCCGGACTTCGCCTTCCGCAACGATCGGCTGGCCGCCCACTACGGCCTCCCCGCGGTAGGTGGCGAAGCGATGGTGCGCGTCCCGGCGGCGCCCGGCGAGCGACGCGGCCTGCTGACGCTCGGAGCATGGCTGACCGCGACCTCCGGCCCCGACCACAGCTCACCGATTCGGCGAGGACAGTGGGTCACCGACCGGGTCATGTGCGTCTCTCCGCCACCTCCGCCACCGGGTGTGGAGTTCGAGCCCCCCGAGTTCGGAGGCGACGAGCCCGTACGGGACGCCCTCGAGCGTCACCGCGCCGACCCCGGATGCGCCTCGTGCCACGCCCTGCTCGACGTCGTCGGGATCGGGTTCGAGGAATACGACGGGGTCGCTGCCCCGGTGCTGGACCCCAACGTCGACAACCTCGGCGAGCTCCCCGACGGCACCACCTTCTCCGGCGCCGATGCGCTGGCCGAGTTGTACGCCGACGACCCGCGCTTCCTTTCGTGTGTGACCACGAAGCTGTTCACGTACGCGCTGGGCCGGCCCGCCAGTGACGACCACGATGAAGAACCCTTGGAAGCGCTCGTACAGGCCGCAACCGATTCCGGATACGACCTGTCTCTTATACACATCTGACGCTGCCGACGAGCG
>CAJXVA010000313.1 GCA_913061055.1 uncultured Pseudomonadota bacterium | reverse complement strand
CTGGACTCCGCTGACACCGCTCTGTCCATTCCACCGAATTGGGGACGGCCCCTAGTCGATCCGAGCCGCGATCCAGCTGCGCAACGCGTCGATGACCGGCTTGCGGAGCTCGGGCGGCTCGTTGTGGAGCTCGTGATAGTAGCCCTCGAACGACTGAAGAGTCTGGTCGTGGTCCTCGGGAGCCGGAAGCGTGGTGAACGCTTCCAGACTCGCGGTGTGGTCGCAGATCTTGTCGCCCGTCCCGACGTACCAGTACAGCGGCACCTTCAGCCCGCTCACGCCGTCCATCACGCGAGCCCGCGCCTCGTTCATCCGCTGGAACCAACGGGCAGAGACGACCTCGGTGCGCCGAGGATCCTCGGCGTATCGGGCAACCTGATCCTTGTCCCGGCTGATATCGGCGGGGTCGAGCCCGGAGGGAAGCGTCATCCCCGGGGCCACGAACGCCGCGAACTTCCCAAGCCAGACTTTGAGCATGGGGGGCTGCAGTGCGAGGCGCAGCAGCGGTGCCGAGAGCAGGACGCCGCGCACGTCGGCGGGCAGAATGTCGGCCACCAACGCATTGAGCACGATGAGACCTCCCATGCTGTGGCCGAAGACGAACCAAGGCACGGCACCGGGCTTCGCCTCGGGCCGCTCTTGGGCGTACGCGTCCATGACGAGCGCGAGGTCACGGCCGTACTGATCGAAGCTCTCGATGTGTCCCGGCGCCCCGCCGGACTCGCCCTGACCGCGGTGATCCGGGCCGATGACCCAGGCACCGATCGACTCGAGGTCGGCGGCGACGTCGGCGTATCGCCCGACGTGCTCTCCAGCGCCGTGACAAATGACGACGACGCAGCGGATGTCCGCAGGTGTCCAGGACTCCGCCCGCAGCGTGATGCCATCGGGGGTCTCGATCTCGCGTCGCTCGTGCTTCATGGGACGGTGCGCCGCCCATGAGGCCGCGAACTAGAAGATATCCCGAACCCAGTCGGTGATGCGACGGATCGTCCCAGGACCTTCGTCCCGAGTCGAGCGCTTGCCCGGAGTGAGTTCGGCGGCATCCGCCATCGGCTCGTGCGTGGCGCCGTAGAGCACCAGGCCGACCCCCGTAGCGAACTTCGGGTCCGACACCATCGAAGCGAAACCGCCCTCGGCAAGAGACACGACGCCGTGCCGCTCCCCGCCGGGAATCGAGGTCGGCACGCCCTGCCGCACGGGCATCTGGAAGATGTCCTCCGCGATTTCGATCATGCCCGGCATCTGGGAGGCGCCACCGGTGAGCACGAGGCCACTGGCGGCGAGTTCCGCACAACCGCTGGCGAGCAGCTCTTGCTGCGCCATCAAGAGGATCTCTTCCACCCGCGGCTCGATGATCTCCGCCAAGAAGCGACGCTTGAACTCGCGGGGCGGCCGGGGACCCACGCCGGGGACCTCGATGACATTGTCCCCCTCGACCATGCTGATCAGCGCACAGCCATGCTTGCGCTTTATCGCCTCGGCCTCCGACACGCTGGTGCGCAGCCCGTGGGCGACGTCCTGCGTGATGCGGTGGCCGCCCATGACGATCACCGAGGTGAACACGTTGCTGCCCTCGGAGCACACCGAAAGGTCAGTGGTTCCGCCGCCGATATCCATGATCGCAACGCCGAGGTCACGCTCATCTTGGTGCAGCACCGCTCGCGAACTGGCCAGCGGCTCGAGCACGACCTCGATCACTTCGAGGCCCGCGCGGTTGCAGCACTTCACGATGTTCTGCACCGAGGTCAGCGACGCGGTGAGCACGTGCGCCTTCACTTCCATGCGCACGCCGTTCATGCCGATCGGATCGCGAATCTGCCCCTGCCCGTCGATGATGTACTCGAGCGGGATGGTGTGCAGGATCTTCCGATCGAGCGGAATGTTGACCGCCTTGGCCTGCTCGATCACCCGGGCGACGTCGATGTCCTCGACCTCGCGAGAGCGCATGCTGACCTGTCCGAAACTGTTGAAGCCCTGAACATGGCCGCCGGCGATGCCGACATAGACGGACTGGACGTCCGCTGCTGCCATTTGCTCGGCTTCGGCAACCGCGGCCGCGATGCTGCCCGTGGTCGCTTCGATGTTGACCACAACGCCCTGCCGAAGGCCCTCAGAGGGGCTCGTCCCGACGCCCAGCACCTCGATACCGCTCTCGGTGACTTCACCGATGATCGCGGCGACCTTCGTGGTTCCGACGTCCAATCCGCAGATGATTTCTCCAACCTCGGCCATGACTGCTCCGTTTACTCGTATCGCGGCAGACGACTCTTGCCGCCGCGGGCTCCCTTCTTGGAGCCCTTCTTCTTGTTCTTTTTTGCGTCCTTCGCAGCGTCCAGCTGTAGCCGGTGCTCGAGCGCCCGTTGGTGTGCTTGCTCCGTCGCGTCTTCGACGAATTCCGGAGCGTCTTTGGTGGGGAAGAAGCTCGCGACGATGCGGTCCTTCCCATCGAGGGCCGAGTTCGCATCGAGATGCGCAACGGCGAGCTTGTCCGACTCTTCACCCAGCGCCGCTCGAAGGGCGTCGTACCGGGTCAGCGCAGCTTCGACGTTGGTCCGCCCGAGGCGAAGCTGGCTTCCGAGGTCTGCGGTGTACAGCGTCGCCGCACCGGTCTCGTCGATGTTGACTTCACTCAGGCGCGGTCGCTGCTTGGTCGAATACGCGTCGAGAATGCTCAGCGCCCGTGAGACGACCTTCTGCGCGCGCTCGGGCTCGGTGAACACGAGCGAGGGCTCGACGCCGGTGACGATCGGCAGCGTGCCGCGCTCGCCCGACTCCAGAGGCTTGAACGGGATGCCGTCCTCCCCGACCAAAAAGAAGTCACCGGCGAGGAGAACCGCGCGCGGGTTGTGCTCTTCGACCTCGACAATGAGCGTGTCGGGAAGCTCTCGGGTGACGCTCGCGCGGCGGACCCAAGGATGCTCGGAGACCGCGGCGGCGAGACCTTCAACCTCGAGCGAGAGGATGTTGGTCCCGGGCGTGATGCCCATCAGAGCGCGGAGTTCCGCGTCGCTCACGTGGGACGTCGGCTCGAACAACAGGGCGCGGGCCTCGAAGCGCGGGGATGTCGTCGCGTAGTCGTAGGCCTCCTGAACCCCCAGGAGCGCCCCGTAAGAAAGGCCCCCAGCGACGCCGAGCCGCAGCCCCCAACGCGCGGTCACTCGGGCCCATTTGGGCAGTCGCGAGAAGGCTCCGGGGGGGATCTTCTCCCCGCCGCGAGTGCGCAGAGAAGTGTCGGTACGGGGCCCTGTGGCCCCGCCGGTGGCCGCTCGGGGCTGCCGTCGCTGATTGCCCGCACGTGCCGAAGTGGCCTTCTTGGCCCGTCGCCGTGGTGGGCGACTCTTGGTCTGCGTGCGCTTCGACATCGTCGGATTTTTGCCCAATTCGGCCAGCTAGAGGGCCTTATCTCGGCAATACAGGGACACGGCCCTCAAGGCAAAAAACCGTCATCTGCCGCGGGTGCCCCCCGCGAAGCCGGTCGGAACACACCCAAGTTCCGTGGGGCCGAGGTCGGCGTGCAAACGCCCCAAACCACAAGATCCGCTCCCCTGCGGAATTCGGACGATTGGGGGCATTTTTCAGTTGTCAGCGGATCCGACCTGCCTACAATCCAATCGCAACGAGCTGCTCATGCAGCACGTGCCCACAAAAGACAGGCGAGAAGACAATGGCGAAGGCAAAGAAAGCATCCAAGAAGAAACCCCGCGAAGTGGTCGTCGTCGGCTCCAAGGTCAAGGACGTTGTCCGCAACGCCGGCCTGCGCAGCGACGGTGAGCTGGTCCAGGCCGTGTCCGAGAAGGTCCACGACCTCCTCGAGGCAGCCATCCAGCGCGCTCAAGACAACAAGCGCGGCACCGTCCGCCCCTACGACTTGTAGGGCCACTACGCTCAACACCCCGTGCTCGTCGCTCGTGGCGAGCACGAACGACAGAAGGCGTTCCGGAATGGCTCCGGGACGCCTTCTTTCGTTTGGTTGTCGGACGCGCGAGCGAAGGAGACGCGGTGGCCCCCGTTCGCTGCGAGATTCGCCGGGCTATCGCATGAAGCCGTCGCCGTTGTCCGGTCGGCGGCGCAGGAACGCGGGGATGTCCTGCGGGTCACCGGTGGCAACCTCGGGCGCGGGCCAGCCACCACTCGACGCCGAAGACGCGTTGCGCGACTCGGGCTGCGACTGCGGTTGCGGTTGCGGTTGAGGCTGCTGGACGCGGCCTTGGGGCTGCTGAGCTCGCGGAGCGGCGCCACGAGTCAGCGAAGGTGCGGACTTCTGCTGCGGGCTCCCTGACATGAATGCAGCGGCACCTTGCGGCTGACGCATCGCGGGTCCGGGGGTGACCATCTGGCGACCGCGAGGACCCATGGATCCGGCGGCGACGATCGAGCTCTGTCGGCGATGACCATGATTCTGGATCGCGTGCTCGAGGACCTCCTCGGCCGGCTGATGCTGATCGAAACCGGTCGCGATGACCGTGATGCGAAGGGTGTCGCCCATCGACTCGTCGATGACGGCACCGAAGATGATGTTGCAGTCCTCGTGGGCGGCTTCCTGCACCAAGGAGGCCGCTTCTTCGACTTCGTGAAGCTTGAGGTCGGGACCCGAGGTGATGTTGATCAAGATGCCCTGCGCACCTTCGATCGTGACGTCTTCGAGCAGCGGGCTGTTGATCGCCTGCTGCGCGGCGACGACCGCCCGGCCCTCTTCGCTCGCGATTCCCATGCCCATGAGCGCGCGGCCCTGGTCGGACATGATCGTGCGCACGTCGGCAAAGTCGACGTTGATGATGCCCGGGATCGTGATGAGGTCGGAGACGCCTTGGGTCGCGTGCTGCAGGACCTCGTCGGCGAGTTTGAAGCTGTCGAGCAAGCTGGTCGACGTGCTGGTCACATCCAACAGACGATCGTTGGGGATCGTGATGAGAGTGTCGACCGCCTGCTCCAGGGTCTCGATGCCCGTGCCGGCGATACGCCCACGGCGTCGGCCCTCAAAGCGGAACGGCTTGGTGACAACACCGACGCACAGCGCTCCGCACTCGCGAGCCACTTGGGCCACGATCGGCGCGGCGCCAGTTCCGGTGCCGCCGCCCATGCCCGCGGTGACGAAGACCATGTCTGCGCCTTGAAGCGCTGCGGTCAGCTCTTGAATGCTCTCGAGCGCTGCCTCGCGACCTCGGTCGGGGTTGGCTCCCGCGCCCAGGCCACGGGTGATTGCGCTGCCGAGCTGAATGCGTGTAGGGGCCAGGTTCTTTTCGAGAGCCTGAACGTCCGTGTTCGCGGTCAGGAACTCCACGCCCTCCACGTTGTGGCCGATCATGGTGTTGACCGCGTTGCCGCCGGCACCGCCGACGCCGATCACCTTGATGCGGGCTTGGTCCGGATATGCGTCCTCGAGTTCGAAATGCGCCATGTCGTGGTCCGTCGTCGGGTGTTGAGATCTGGCTCCGCGCGCGTCACGGCGCGGGGCACTGTCGACCCATACAGGCACGCGATCCCTCGTCCCAAAAAAGTGGCTGATTCCGAGCGCTTACCTGTGCCGAAACGGATTACATGCTCAACTGAGCAGCGCTTTCCAATCGAGACCCAGCGCGCCCCGCATCGCGGTTCGGGTCGCCAAGTCGAGGGACGCACCCAGCCAGTGCTCCAGCGCGAGCACCCCCTGCCCCCACAGCATCGGCAGCCCATCCATCGCACGCAGGCCGTGCGCACGCGCCTGGACGACCAGTCCGGCCTCTGGCGCTGGGTAGACGAGGTCTGTGACGACGGCCCCCGCGGGCAGCTGGGCCACGTCCACGGGCACAGGAAAGCTCGCCGGCCCCCCCTGCATTCCCACGGTGGTTCCGTTGACGAGGATGTCCGCCGCGCCCAGAGCCGCCGGCAAGTCCTCGTATTCGAGGGCCGTGACGCCAGGCCAGGCCGGCAGGGCGCTCGCGCTCCGGGAGACCCAATGCACGTGCGCACCGGTCTCGAGCAATGCGTGGACCACCGCCCGGGAAGCCCCACCCCCGCCCAACACGACGGCCCGGCGTGGGAGCGTGTTCAGCAAGGAGCCGAGCGCCTCGATGAACCCCGCGCCGTCGGTGTTCCGACCGAGGGTTCCGGATTCCGTGAAGCACACCGTGTTGACGGCCCCGATCGCCTCGGCCTCCGGCGAGAGCGCGTCAAGGAGCCCCAGGGCGTGGGTCTTGAGCGGGACGGTGAGGTTCAGGCCGCCGAAGCCCAGCGTCGCGGCACCGGCGAGCGCGGACGCGAGTCCGTCCGGTTCGACATCGAACGCGAGGTATCGATGCGGAAGGCCCAACGCCTCAAAGGCTGCGCCGTGCATCTCCGGGGATTTTGAATGGCCGATCGGATGTCCCAGCACGCCGAAACAGCGCCCCAGGATCACGTTCCGTCTCCAGGCTTCACGGCAACCACATTCGCGCGCAACGACCCATCGGACAAACGAACGTCCACTGTATCGCCGACCGACGTGTCCGCGGCACAGGTCAGCGCGGCCCCATCGGCGGTGACCACCACCGCGTAACCGCGCGCCAGCACCGACAACGGAGACAACGCGTGGAGCGACGCCGCCGACTTCGCCAAGCGCAACCGGCCGCGTTCACCGATCGCCCGGCCACCCCGCTCCAAACGGCTCCGCGCAGCCTCCAGCCGCGACCGTTCACCGCCTGCCAGGCCAGCGCCACTGGCATGCAGCCCGGAGCGTGCAGCCTCGAATCGGGCCCGAGCCCCCTTGGAGAGGCCGGTCCCTGCCCGCTCCAGGCGGCTTCGCAGCGAGGCGAGCCGCTGAGCGTCCGCGGCGACTTTCGCCCGCGGATGAACATTGGCCAGACGCCGCTCCAGGGCCCTCATTCGGGCGCGGGCCGGGGTCACCATGCGTTGCCCGTGCGCAACGAGCCGCCCTCGGTCGCCGTCGAGGCGCGATCGGACGTCGAGGGCCGCACGTTCCACCGCCCGTGCCATCCGGCGCTGCATCGTCTCGAGCCGCTGCTGGAACGAGGCCCGATCCGGCACCACGAGCTCGGCCGCGTGCGACGGTGTCGCGGCGCGAACGTCAGCCACCATGTCACTGACCGAGATGTCGACCTCGTGCCCGACCGCGCTCACGACCGGCACCGGGCACGCAGCAATCGCACGCGCCAACCGCTCATCGTTGAACGCCCACAAGTCCTCGACTGACCCTCCGCCTCGGCCAATAATGATGACGTCCACGTCGTCGTACTCACACAGTCGCTTCATGCCGCGCACGATCGTCCGTGGTGCATCGGGTCCCTGCACCACCGCCGAGGCCAGCAGGATTCGAGAGGGGCACCGGCGACGGGCGACCTTGAGGATGTCGTGAATGGCGGCTCCGTGGGCCGAAGTCACCACCCCGATCCGTCGGGGCCACCGCGGGAGGGGGCGTTTGCGGTCCTGTTCGAACAAGCCCTCCGCCGCAAGCGTCTTCTTGAGCGCCTCCAGCTCCTGCATCCGCGCGCCGAGCCCAGCGGGTTCCGTTCGCTCGGCGTACATCTGAAACCGACCGGACTTCACGAAGATGCCCAAGCTTCCGTGGACCCGTAGCATCTGGCCGTCGTGCATCTGAAACTTCAGCCGCTCGACGTTGCTGCGCCACATGGTGATCGGCAGGTTCGCGAAGTCGTCCTTGAGCGTGAAGTAGGCATGCCCCGAGGCCACGATTCGCAGGTTTGAGACCTCGCCCTCGACGCACAGCCGGGGAAAACGTAGCTCCAGCAGTCGGTTGGCCCCTTTGACCAACTGGCTGACCGTCAACACGGGCGGCTTCTCGCCAGGACCGGGGGGGCCGGAGCCGGGCCGCCGGAACGAGAGCTGAGACTGCGCCATGACGCGGATGGTAGCGCTCTCGCCGGAAATTTGGAGTGGAGCCTCGTTGCCCGGTCTACTCGGTCTGTGAAGGTGCGTGCACTGGCAGCGTTCGTGGCGCTGTGCGCCTCAGGGTGTGGGAAAGTCGACTTCTTCGAGGAGCTGCAGTCCGCGGACTCGGTCGAAAAAGACACCGAGGCCGGCGACACCGACACCGACGGCAGCACCGACGGGGATACCGAGGGCCAGCCGAGCGGCGACTGCGAGTTCCCGGCCGACGATCGTTGCGGGAGTCAGGATGGCATCGAGCAGTGCCACCCCGACACGCTCACGTTCGAGACCTTCGACTGCCACCTGCTGTGCGGCGAGTTCGTAAACCTCAGCTGTATTACGACCGGGTCGGCCCAACACGCTTGTTACTGCGTGGAGCCGGGAGCCAACAAGCAGCTCTCGTGCACCGAGCTCGAGTCCTGCCTGTCCGGATGTACCTCAGGTGCCTGCGAGGACCAGTGTTTCGGGCGAACGACCGCCTCCACCATTCGGCTGTATGGGTCACTGGTGTTCTGCGCGAACGACGACTGCCATCAGGTCTGCATCGACAACCCCCAACTGTGCGGCCTGTGCATTCAAGAGACCATCGCCGAAGGTCGAGGCATGTGCGGGCTGCCACGGTCGGTCTGCAACAACGACATCAACGACGACCCCAACGCCCCGTGGGGTTGACCGCGTGATCGACTTCGACGCAGTTGGAGCCTCGCTCGACCGCGCGTGGTCGGGCGCGGACCGGGATGAGGAGCGCTTCGCGGATTTGGCCGCCGATGCCCTCGAAGGCCTCGCGGAGGACTTCGACGCCGAGCGCTTCTTCGATACGATGCTCGACCCGCAGCGACCCGGTCGACAGCACCTGGCTCCGACCGGCGCGTTCGGGCAGCCGGGCTTCACCGCCTTTCACGGTGAAGGGTTTGTGCTCGAGGTCTACGTGTGGTCGGACTCGCTGTCGGCGATCCACAACCATCCCTTCTGCGGGGCGTTCACGGTGCTGCGCGGACACAGCGTGCAGGCTCGCTACAAGACCTCGCGGCCCAGCCGCGCCGGCGCACGCGGCCAGCTTCTCGACGTCCACCTTCAAGCGCTGGAGCGGGTCGGCGCCGGCGAGGTCCACAAGTTCTCGCTGCGGCGCTACCCTCTGATTCACGCCCTGATCCACGTCCCGGTGCCGACGGTCTCGATGGTCGCGCGCACGGTGCGAACCGAGGGATACTTCCGCTACCTTCCCCCCTCGATCGCGCTGCCGATGGAACCCCTGCCCGAGCCGGCCGCGCGTCGGGTCGCGTTGCTCGAAACGTTGGTGCGCATCGACCACCCGGGCGCGCTGCAGCGCGTGTGTGCGGCGCTGCGTGGCTCCGATTTCGAGACGGTCGTGCATCTCCTGTCAACGACCTGGCCCGCCGCCGACGATGAAGCCCGAGAGTTGCTTTGGGCCGCAGCCAGCGAGCTTCACGGAGACCGCCGGGAGGCCATCGAAGCCGCGCTGTTCCGGGCGCGGCGGCTCGAAGAAGCCTCGGCGATCCGTGCCGGACTCCGAGACCCCGAGCACCGGCTGTGCGCGACCACGTTGGCATACGCCGAGGCGCGTAGCCACGTCGAGCGGGTGCTGGGTGAGGCCGACACGAACACGATGCTCCATGCCTTCATCGACGACGCGGGTCTGTTCGATGCTGGAGAAGAACCCAGTGCGGCGATCGCCCACGGCCTCGTCGAGGGACACAGCGACACTGCCATCCTTCGCGCGCTGAGTGAGCAGTACGGAGCCGACGCGATCGCCGAGCAGCGAGATGCGATCGTGCGCTACGCAGACGAGTCGATCTTCTCCGTGCTTCGTCGCTGAGCCCTGACACAGCACCGCGGCATTGTCCGCCGCCCGGCCTGGTGCTCTGCCGACGATAGGAAGACAATGCTCGGGTGAGCACGACATGCGACCTGTGTGGCTGCGCGTCCCAAGGCGGCTCCCGAAACTTCGGCCTCGAGTTCTGCGAGGTCTGTGAAACGGGCCAACTCAGCGGCCGCCTGCACGGTTGGGGTGGCGAGTGCCAGATGGAGGAGTTCATTCGAAACGATGACCCCGAGCCGTTCCTACGCGTGGTCGCGTCGGTGACCGGTGCCCAGCCCCTCATGGCAACGTTCGAACGCCGCACCGCCAAACACACGCTCAAGCGGCTGTTCTCCTCCAAGATCAAGTCCGGGGACGCCTTGTTCGACCAGTCGGTGATCATCACCGGGAGCCGCACCCGCCCTGTCTTGGAGACACTGGTTCGTCACGACGGATTCCAGTCGGCGGTCATGTCATTGACCGCACACGGTGATGTGGTCACCGTCAACAGCTCCAGACTGACCGTGGTCGCGCAGCTGACGGACTTCGACCTGCGCGCCGAGGTCCCGCTCGCGACGGTCGCCGTGCTGCGTCACCTCGCTCGCCTCGGTTGACGACGCCGGGTACCCTTCGCCGCATGCCAGAGTCCGTCGCGATTCCTGACCCGGTCGCAGGCCCCCACGCCACCGGCTCGCTCCGCGTCGATCATCGGGACGGCCCCGGTGCGACCCCCCTCGTGTTGCTCGGCGGGATGACACAAACCCTCGCGAGCTGGTCCGGACAGCTACGACCGATGAGCGCCAAACGTCCGGTCATGGCCTATGAAGCGCGCGGGCAAGGCGGGACCGAACTCTCGGTCGAAGACTGCGGCTTCGCGCAGCACGTCCGCGACTTCGAAGCGCTGCTGGACGCCAAGGGTCTTCAACAAGTCGACCTCGCGGGATTCTCCTTCGGTGGTCGCGTCAGCCTCGCCGTCGCCGCGACCCTCCCGCATCGCATTCGCCGCTTGGTCGTCAGTGGCGTCGCGCTCGACCGGGGGGTGCTGGGCAAACTCATCGTGTCTGGGTGGATCGCGACGCTGGGCACCGGTGACCTCGAAGCACTGGCCAGAGTCAGCCTCCCGGACATCTTGGGACCGGCCTATCTCGAGAAACACGCACACCTGGTCGAAGGCATGGTGAAAGCTGCGAAGACCCGCAACCGCTACGACGGGGTCAAGGCGCTGTTCGAGCAGACGATGAATCTCCCGGCAGAAAGCCCATGGCACCCCCGGGCGCTGGCCCCGAAACTCCAGGCAAGCGTGCTCGCGATCGGTGGCAGCTTGGACCGACTCGCCCCTCCCAGCGAAGTTCAAGCCCTGGCCGCGCTGTGCGGGGGCGACTTCCTCGAAGTCCCCGATGCGGGACATACCGTCGCGATCGAGGCGCCCGGGACCTGGAGAGACGCGGTCGAGACCTTCCTCGATCGGTAGCGCGGGTGGCGAGTCGCCCCCGCCGGCCGGGTCGGGTAGGCTCCCCCGGTGGCGGGCAGCAGCTTCGGCAAGCGCTTCGTGGTCACCACGTTCGGCGAGTCCCACGGGGGGGCGGTCGGCGTGGTGATCGACGGATGCCCGGCTGGACACCCCTTCCCCAGTCTTGCGATCACCGCGCAACTGCAGCGGCGCCGACCGGGCCAAAGCCGGTTGACCTCCAGCCGCGCAGAAGCCGACGCGTTCGAGGTGCTCTCGGGCGTGGACCCGACCACCGGCAAGACACTCGGCACCGCGCTCGCGCTCGCGGTCCGAAACAAGGACACCAAGAGCCACCACTACGAAGAGCTGGCCCTGTCTCTTATACACATCTGACGCTGCCGACGAGCGATCTAGTGTAGATC
>CAJXVA010000312.1 GCA_913061055.1 uncultured Pseudomonadota bacterium | reverse complement strand
GGCGGCGCTACGCCGGTCGGTCGGTCGCGCCCAAGCGGGGCGTCAGCTCGCGCCCTTGTGGAACAGCACCGTGGGCACCGTCTTCAGCAGGATCTTGATGTCGAGCCACAAGCTCCAGCGGTCGATGTACTGCAGGTCGAGCTGCATCCACTCATCGAAGTCGACTTGGTTGCGACCGCTCACCTGCCAAAGCCCGGTGAGGCCTGGCTTGACCGAGAGCCGACGGCGCTGCCACGCCTCGTAGTCGTCGACTTCCGAGGGGAGCGGCGGCCGGGGTCCCACGAGGCTCATGTCGCCCATCAGGATGTTGAAGAACTGCGGCAGCTCGTCGATGCTGGTCTTCCGAATGAAGCGCCCCACCGCGGTGATCCGCGGGTCTCGCTTGATCTTGAACACCGGGCCGCCCATCTCGTTGAGGTGCATCAGCGCCGCCTTCTTGGCCTCGGCGTCGATGACCATCGAGCGGAACTTGTACATCGTGAACTTGCGACCGCTGCGACCTGCGCGGACCTGCTTGAACAGCACCGGCCCCTTGGAATCGAGTTTGATGGCCAGCGCGGCGACGATCATGATCGGGCCGGCGAAGATGATCCCCACGACCCCGCCGAGGATGTCCAGGAGCCGCTTGCCCACCAGCTGCGCTTCCGCGGTCGGGGTCCGCCGCAGCCCGATCATCGGCTGGTTGACCCCCGAGACGTTCGCGAGCTCCATCTTGCCGCTGGCCGGCACCTGAGGGGGAAGCGTGAGCAGCACGTCGACGCCGCGATCGTCACAGGCCGACAGGGCGTCGCGGAACGTGTCCGGAGACTTGCCCGGCACCGCGAAGACAACCTCGTCGACCGGCATGCGATCCAACAACGCGTCCAAAGAGCCGACGTAGCCCAACCGCGGACGGGCCTGCGGGCTGCTCGATTCGCCCATCACCCCCACGAAGCCTTGGATCTCGAGCCGGATCGGGCTGGCCTCGCTCAGTTGCTGCGCGAACTCGACCGCGCGCGACCCCGTCCCAACGATCACGACGCGGTGCGCGTCACCGCGACGGCGCCGGGCCATCCGGACGGCCTCCAGCAACAGCACTCGGCCCAGCGTCAGCGCGAACAGCTGCAGCGCCGCGAAGAGGATGACGAAGCTTCGCGAGATGAACGTCAGCTTGAACAGGAAGGCCAACAGGATCAGCATCCCGACGCCCATCGTGACGGCCTGCAGGTACCGCCATGCGATGCGGCGATGGGCGATGCGGAAATCGTAGGACTTCGTGTATTGCAGCGAGAGCGCCCACAACGGGAGCAGCGCGAGCAACAGCAACTGATAGTCGTCCGGCGCCAAGGGCGGTGGCCGCTCGCCGTACCAGGCGACCACGCGGCGAACGAAGCCGGAGACTTCCGCGGGGTCGCGGGCCGCCTGACCGACCCAGCTACGCAAGAACAGGGCGAGGACGAACGCCCCGGCGCTGACGATCGTGTCGAGCACCAGGAGCACGCGACGGACAAAGGTGGTTCTGCGACGCCACATGGGTGGGCAAGGCCAGACGAGCGCAACCGGGGGTGACGGAACCGAGCGAAATGCGCAGCAACCGCGACCAGAGAGCATGTTGTCAGGTTTCGAAGACCCTGAAAAGGCCGAGAGCGCCCCTCATGCGTTCCGGATCGTGACCCGACGACGTGTCCCGCGGAGGGCCGCGGCGCGGTATGCTAACCACCTCTCCGAGCCCGATGGTCAACTCGAACCGAACTGGCCGAACCCTCGTTCCCGGCATGCAGCACGCCACGCCAGGCTCCGGCCACGGCAGTGGGGGCAACGGGGCGGGTCTGGACGCCATGCTGGAGGTTGTCGGAGACAGCCCAGCGGCGGGATCCGCCCACGCATTCTTCTTGGTGATCAGCGGGTCCGAGCCGGGCCGGCTGCACGTCTTGGAGAAGCAGGAGCTGGTGATCGGGCGCAGCAAGTACGCCGACATCCGAATCAGCGAGCGCGCAATGTCCCAGCAGCACGCCAAAGTCGTGCAAACGGCCGAGGGACACCGGCTCTACGACCTGGGCTCCACCAACGGAACCTTCGTCAACGACAACCAGATCGAGTCGGTCGATCTGCGTGCCGGCGACGTCGTCCGCACCGGAGAGACCGTCTTCACGTACATGGCCTCGGGCTCCGGCGCCCCGATGGATGGCGGTGGCAACGGACGTGGGGACAGCACCGTCGCGCTTCCGAATCGGCCTCGGGCGGCCGGAGTCGCAGCCACCCCCATGATCGCCGCCCCGCTTCCGGGCGCCCACCCTTCCGGAGGCTCCGGTGGCGGAGCGCTCGCGCTGCGATCTCAGGTCGCACCCGCCGCGGTCGCGGTTGCGCCGCAGCAAGTCATCGGCATCCCCGCAGCCGCTCCGGTCGACGAGGAGAGCGATCCCATCGGGATGCTCATCAAGGTCCTCGATTTTGCGCGGCGGTACTGGCTCCAGATGGCGGTCTTCACCGTGCTCGGCGTCGGTCTGGGCGTCGCGAGCTACAAGTTCGCCAAGCCGCCGGCGGTGGCCACCTTTGAGGTGCAGCTCATCCAGCCGCCCACCGACAACATGATGACCAAGGGCCGGCGGATGAACTTCGAGTTCTTCCGGTCCGCCCAAAAGAGCTTCCGCCGCCCGGCGATCATCCGTGCGTCGCTCGAAGCGCTCGGCGAAGAGGACAGCTCGCAGAACCGACTTCGGAAGGTCCGCGACTCGTTGGTGTTCAAGCAGGCCAACCGCCGCCAAGCCAAGGACGTCTACGAGGGCAGCTACCAAGCCGCCACAGCGGACGACGCGCTCGAGTACCTGCGCGTCCACCTCAAGATCTTCATCGACACCGAGATCGACAAGGCCATGAAGGTCCTGCACGTCGAGGTGGAGACCCTGGAGAAGAAGCTCAAGCAGGCCGACGAGGATCTCAGCGCGACCGAGCAGGCCGTGATGGCCTTCCGTCAGGAACATAGCGAAGGGCTGCCGGAGCAGGCGCAAGCCATCTATCAGAACCTCATGACCCTGCGATCGGCCAAGGGAGCGACCGCCGGGGCTGTCACCCGGGCGTCCGAGGAGCTCCGCAACCGACGCAAGCAGCTCAAGTCCAAGGCGCCTGAGCTTCAGAGCCGCATCGACTTGGCGCGCCCCTACGAGGACTCGATCTCCGAGGTCAACCGCGCGTTGGGTGAAGCCCGTGCGGCGGGCAAGGCCTCCCAGCACCCCGACGTCATCAAGCTCAAGCGGCAGAAGACCAGCCTCGAGAAGCAGCGGGACGAGGTGCTCAAGAACGGCGGGAGCAGGATCGTTCGGGAAGCCAACCCGCTGTACGAAGGCCGACGCGAGGCCAAGGACGACGCCGAGGCCGAACTCCGCATCGCGCAGGCCCAGCTGGGTCGGCTCATCAACGACACGGACCAGGCCAAGAAGCTGGCCGCCGCCCTGCCCCGCCTGCAGCGTGAGTACGCCGAGCTGACCCGCAGCTACGAGGCCACCACCGCCGTCCGCAAGCGGGTGTTCGACAACCTCGAGTCCAGCCGCATCCAGCTCGACCTCGAGCGCGCCTCGGCGGCCGCCCGATACGACATCACCACCCCGCCCAACGTCGAGCCGGTCAAGAAGGTGAAGACGATCGTGACGCGTGCGGGCGCGCTGGGCATCCTTGGATTTGGGTTCGCGATCTTCCTCGGGCTGCTCCGCGACCTCCGCCGGGTGCTCGCCACTCGCATGGCGCAGCGCGGCTCCGGGCGCGCCTAGGAAAGCCTAGCGACGGCCGCCGCTGGCCGCGTCGTTGTTGCCGCGGGCCGACCGGGTGACCGCTCCTTGCCCACCACCGCCGACTTCTTGGCCGCCGCGGGCGGTGCCGGCCCCGATTCGGTACGCGACGTAGAGCCACGCTTCGGACTGGCCGAACGAGAAGTCATCCGAGGCGAAGTGCGGGGCGCGGGCGGTCATCAGCAGGCCGAACTCGAACTGTTGCTCGTCCGAGATCTGGTAGGTCACCGGGACGCCCACTCGGAACTGACTCTCGGTGATCGGCTGCGTGGTCCCATCCGTGTTCTGCCGGGGGGCCCGGGGGTCTCGCGTGGCGTTGGTGACCGCCCCAAGCAGACCGCGTACCGTCCACCGCGGCGGGAGCGAGAGCTGGACCGAGCCATTGATGGTTGCCCGAGGGCTGAGATCAATCTGAACGCGGTCGAAGTACGGGGTCAGGCCCGCGGATAGGGTCGCATCGACGCTATGGCCCGCGCTGCGCACCAGACCGCCGGTCACCGAAGCCAGCGCCACGGGCAGCACGGGGACGTCATCGGTCTGCGTGTCTCCGAGCCCGGCCGACCCGAACACGCCCGCGCCGACCGTCGACTGCAACGAGGGGCGAATGTCGCGGCGCCACTGCCCAACCGCCTGCCCCGTGATGAACTGCGTGTCGCCGGCGTTGTAGTCGAAGTATCCCGGCGTGACCTCGACCTCCACGGCATCGACCGGTGAGACGCGAGTGTCGAGCGAAACGCCGGCGCTCACGTTGACCTGCTCGGGAATGCCAGCCGAGGACAGCTGCGTGTTCTCGTCGGTGACCTCGGGGATGCCCAACGGAGTTCGGTAGACGACGTTGGTCTGCAACCCCAAGGTGTGGCGCCGGGTGAGTCGGCCTTCGGCCGTCAAAGCCGCTGAAGCGGCCGCGATCTGAAGGACCGACGCGTCGGTCCGCGAGACGTTCGGCGCGTCAGCCCCGTCGCCAACGATCTCGGGTGCGCTGTTGTATCCAACCTCTCCGACGCTACCACCGAGATTCACGCCCAATACCCAACGAGGATCGATCTGTTGTCGCAACGTCGCGTAGCCCTGATGGAGAAGCAGCGGACGATTGACGCCGAGCAGGTTGCGGTAGCGATGCTGGACCCTCGGCGTGTACCCCAGATTGAACAGGGTGCCACGCCGCGAGGCGACCTCCATGTCCACATCCGGTGTCAGGATGGCGAGAACGGCAGGCTCTGATGCCTCCTGTGGAGACCTTGGCGCGAAGCCACCACGAACCTCGATCGCCGCCCCGCCCGACACATCCACGCGGGATGCGGCCGGGTCCGCTGCAAACCACAGCGCGGCGAGAAGGCTCAGCGAACTCATCGATGTCGCTCTACTCGATCACGAGGACGTCGCCGTCGCGCAGCACGATCTTGCTGGGGCACTCCACGCCGCCTGCGAGGTCGTAGTAGTTGAACCGCACCCGGACACGCTGCGGATACTTGCGCACCAGGTACACGCTCTTGACGTCCGCGAACTCGGTCAACCCACCGGCGAGGGCGATGGCCGCCAGCAAGCCTTCTTCGTGCTCCATCGGGAAGCGCCCGGGGCTGCGAACCTCGCCAACGACGGACACATACGGGAAGCGCTGGTTGACGACCGAGATGTTCGCGTCGGGGTTGACGACGATGCCGTTGAGTCGCGCGTTGAGCTTTCGCTCCGCCGCCTCGAGCGTCAGGTCGGCGACTTCGAGCGCGCCGACCAGGGGCAGAATCACGCTTCCATCGGCGGTGACCGTGTAGGGCTCCCGCGCCTGCAACTCCTCCATGCGCGGAACCGTGACAACCACCTGGTCGCCGGCGCGCAGTGGCGTATCGCCCACCGACACGTCGGCATCGGGCACATCCTTGCACTGCACATAGGGGTGTTGCGGCTTGCAGCCGGCCAGTGCCAAGACGCCAGCGATGGCGAGAATCATCGTTCCAAGGGGTCGCGTGCCCACGAGGGTCATCATCGGCCCGAGGCGACGCAAGCGCAACCTGGTGGGAATGCAGGACACTCGGAACCGGCGATTGTCCAGGATTGCCACATCGGGGCACTCCCGTGGCCCGTCCTAGAACCGCTCCTGCGCCACGAAACCGTGGCCATCTCGGCATCTGACGGTATCCTAGTATGGAGGCCTGCACGATGGACGAGACCGCCAACGACACCAGCGCCGCCGAGCGCCGCGAATTCCCGCGGATTCAGGCGCCCATTTACTGCAGGCCGGCGCACCGCCGTTTGCGGCGTCGCAAGGTGGTCGACGTCGGACTCGGCGGCATGCGGGTCTACAGCGACGAGCCCTTCGCCATCGGCGCAAGGTTCGAGGTCGAGTTGTTCATGTCCGACGGAGACAGCGTCAACTGCCTCACCGAGGTCATGTGGACGAAGCCGATCTCCGGCGGCGAGCCCGCCCCGTTCGATGTGGGGCTGAAGTTCCTCCACGTTCCCGAAGCTGGGTTCGCCAAGCTCACCGCCCTGCTCGAACTCTCGGGCGACAGCGCCTGAGTTCAGGCGCGACCCAAAGACGCCCTCAGTCGACTTGCGACAGGACGGCCGCGAGGTTGTCCCGCCAGTGCGGCATCGGACCCAGGATCGCTTCGGTCGGCGCCAGGTCGAGGACCGAGTAGGCGGGACGCACCGCCGGCCTTGGAAACGCGTCGGACGAGCACGGTCGCACATCGCAGTCCGGGTTCACGGTCGCCACGACTGCCGCAGCGAACTCGTGCCATGTGCACTCGCCTCCATCGGTCACGTGCAGCGTCCCGCGAGCGCCAGCGTCGAGCAGACCCAGTGACGCGGACGCCAAGTGCTGAGCGCTGGTGGGCCGGCCTCGCTGGTCGTTCACGACGCGCAGGGTGTCTCGGTCGGCGCCAAGCTTTCGCATCGTGAGCACGAAGTTCTTGCCCCACGGCGCGTAGAGCCAGCTCGTGCGAAGAACGAGATGTTCCGCGCCCGACTCTCGAATGAGCGTCTCGCCCCGAGCCTTGCCTCGGCCGTAGGCATTGACCGGGTCATGGGCTCCATCGACCGGGTATGGGACCGTTGCATCCCCGGGAAAGACGTAGTCGGTGCTGTAGTGCACGAGCACGCTCCCCGCCGCGGCACAACATGCCGCCAGCTGACCGACCGCGTCTCCGTTGAGCGCGGTGGCCTGTGCCTCCTTGGTCTCCGCACCGTCGACGTCCGTCCACGCAGCACAGTTGATCACGCGGCCATAGTTGCCACCGGACACCCGCTTCAACGAAGCGTCCGAGGTGAGGTCGAACTCTGGATACGAGACCGCCTCGAAGGGCAGGCCCTTGTCCTCGAGCAACGCCTTCCAGGCGCGACCGAGCATTCCATCCGGGCTGATCAACAAGTCCATCTCAGCCCACCTCCGCCGGGTTGAACGTTGGAAGCGTGTCGCTCGGGATTGCCGACAGGCGGGGATACACCTTGTCCTTGTCGGAGAGTGAGGGCTCCGCGACGGGCCATTCGATGCCGACCTCGGGGTCGTTCCACAGCACGCCGTGCTCGCACTCGGGGTGGTAGCCGTCGGTGCACTTGTACGAGAACAGCGCGGTCTCCGAGTTCACGCAGAAGCCGTGGGCAAATCCAGGCGGGATGTAGAACTGGCGGTGATTCTCGGCGGAGAGCGTCACGCCAACCCATTGTCCGAACGTTGGAGAGCCGCGCCGGACGTCGACGGCGACATCGAAGACCTCACCGAGCAAGACCTGCACGAGTTTCCCCTGCCCGTGGGGATGCTGCAGATGCAGGCCCCGCAACACGCCACGCGAGGACTTCGACAGGTTGTCCTGCACGAACGGCGCGGCAATGCCGGCCTCTGCATACCGCTGCGTCGCGTAGGTCTCCTTGAAGAACCCCCGAGTGTCGCCAAACACGCGCGGCTCGATGATGACAAGGCCTGGGATTTTGGTGGTCTCGACCTTCACTGAAGCGACCCCGAAGCTTCGGCCAAGCGGGCGAGGTACTGGCCGTACTCGGTCTTCTTGAGCGGGTCGGCTAGCGCGGCCAAGGCCGCCGTGTCGATCCAGCCGGCGCGATAGGAGATTTCTTCGGGACACGCGATCTGCAGGCCCTGCCGCTGCTCGATCGTTTGGATGAAGTTTGCCGCCTGCATGAGCGCGTCGGGGTTGCCCGTGTCGAGCCAAGCGAATCCGCGTCCGAGCCGTTCGAGGCGCAGCTTGTCTTGCTCGAGGTAACGCCGGTTGAGATCGGTAATCTCAAGTTCCCCCCGCGGTGAGGGCTTGAGCGACGCAGCCAAGTCACAAACCTGGTTGTCGTAGAAGTACAGGCCTGTCACGGCCCAGTTCGACTTGGGCTTGGCCGGTTTTTCCTCGAGGCTCAAGCAGCGCCCATCCGCGTCGATCTCCGCGACGCCGTAGGCCTGGGGTTCCTTGACCCAGTAGCCGAACACCGTAGCGCCTTCTTTGGTTGCGGCCGCGTTGCCCAGCAGGTCCGGCAAGCTCGCGCCGTAGAAGATGTTGTCTCCGAGGACCAGAGCGCATCCGTCGTCGCCGACGAAGTCCTTGCCGATGATGAACGCCTGCGCCAACCCGTCGGGGCTGGGCTGTACCGCCCACTGGATGTTCATTCCCCACTGTGTGCCGTCGCCCAACAGGCGCTGGAACATCTCCTGCTCGTGCGGGGTGGTGATGATCAGGACATCCCGAATCCCCGACAGCATGAGCGTCGACAGGGGGTAGTAGATCATCGGCTTGTCGTACACCGGCATCAGCTGTTTGCTGACGCCCTTGGTGAGCGGATGCAACCGGGTTCCCGACCCGCCTGCGAGGATGATGCCCTTTGTGATTCCAGTGCTGCTCATCGAATCGCTTCAACTGTTTGTCGGTCGCGGCCGGCCTACGCGGCGGTCGGCCTACTGCGCGCGGTTGGTGTAGTTCTTCTCGATCCAGTTGCGGTACTCGCCGCTGCGCACCTGCCCAATCCACTCGGGATTGTCGAGGTACCAGTGCACCGTCTTGCGGAACCCGGTCTCAAACGTCTCGGCCGGTGACCAGTTCAGCTCGGTCTCGATTTTGGTCGCATCGATCGCGTAGCGGAGGTCGTGTCCGGGCCGGTCTTTGACGTAGGTGATCAGCGACTCGAGTTCGCTGGTCGGCTTGCCCTGCCGCTCGGCGACCAGCTTGCAGATGATCTTCACCACGTCGATGTTGCGAACCTCGTTGTTGCCGCCGATGTTGTAGGTGTCGCCGACCTTGCCTTCGTTGACCACCTTCCAGATGGCTTCGCAGTGGTCGGTCACGTACAGCCAGTCGCGCACGTTGAGTCCCTCGCCGTAGACCGGAAGGGGCTTGCCTTCGGCGGCGTTGAGCGTGATCACCGGGATGAGCTTCTCGGGGAACTGCAGCGGACCGTAGTTGTTCGAGCAGTTGGTGATCTTGACCGGCAACCCGAACGTCCGGTGGTAGGCGCGCACGAGGTGATCGCTCGCCGCCTTGGAGGCCGAGTACGGACTCGAAGGATCGTAGCGGGTGTCCTCGACGAACATGCCGGTGTCCCCCAGCGATCCGTAGACCTCATCGGTGCTGACGTGATGGAACAGTCCGTTGTCTTTGCCCCATCGCTTGCGCGCCTCCTCGAGGAGGTTGAACGTGCCGATGATGTTGCTCTCGATGAAGGCGCGCGGGCCCTCGATCGAACGGTCGACGTGACTCTCGGCCGCGAAGTGCACGATGGCGTCGGGCTTGTACTCCTCGAACGCCTCGGCCACCGCGTTCGCGTCCGCGATGTCGAGCTGCACGAAGCTGTAGTTCGCAGCGTCGGCAATGCCGGCGAGGCTTCCGAGGTTGGCCGCGTACGTCAGCTTGTCGGCGTTGATGAAATGATGCTCGCCGTGCCGTGGCACGAGGAGATTGAGGAAGTTGGCGCCGATGAACCCCGCGCCTCCAGTGACCATGATCCGCATTGATTCGTTCCTCGCACCGTCGTTCTAACCGTCCGAGGCCGCCCTTCGCAATGGCCGCCGGCGTGATGCCGCGCCGAGGTCACCGCGATTTCACAGCACGTCCAGGAACGCGGCGAGGGCTTCACGGTCATCGGAGGACAGCGCGTCCCCACCCTCGCCCCCGTGCACCGCGTCCACGCCCAGCCGGATCCCGTCCAGCACCGCGTTCACGTCCGGCGCACCACCTTGGGTGAGGTAGGGTCGCTTGACCCACAACCGACGCAAAGAGGGCACACGAGCGCCTTCTTCGTGCACGTAGGGCTGTACGCCGGTGCGGTACCGGTCCTCGGACGCCCACAGCACCCCCCCGTCCCCAAAGATCCTGGTCTCCCACCCTGTAGACGGGATCCGAGACTCCGGGTCGTCGGCCACCGTCCGTGCCTGATGACAGGCCTCGCAGAGCCTCTCGAATCGCGACGCACCGTGTCGTTCGCGCGCTGTAAAAGCGGAGCGACCACGCACCGCAGGGTTGGACTCGGGCGTGAACACAGCGAGGAACTCCAGCACGGCGGCGCGGAGCTCCGCGGGCTCGTAGCGCGGCGCGCTCGTGAGCGTGGCGAGCCAGGGGACATCCGCGGTCTCCAGCGAGAACCACGGGTCCTGCGGCGTGTTCGCATTGGCGACCCGAAACTCGTTGTGAATCATCCCGGTGGTGGTGCGATCGAGGGCGCGAGAGAAGTGGGGCTGGTTGCCAACCAATCCTCGGAGGGTCTTCGTGGTCGCGAACACCTCCCCGCGCCCCGTGAAGTGTACGCGTCCATCGACCGTCCCCTCGAAGTGGCACGTCTCGCAGGTGAACCGGCTCCCACGCTCCTCGGAGGTCGCTTGCGGAGCCATCAGCGTGGTGAAGACGAGCGCCTCCCCGAGGCGCACGGCCTCCGTCCGTGTGTCCTCGGCATCGATCGCGACCAGCGTCGCGCGCCGCTCGGCATCCAGATGCACCCATTGATCGAGGAGCGGGTCGGCCGCGAGCATCTCGGCGCCGCGCATCGCAAATCCACTCAGTCCCGCCGGCACGCGCCACGTGTCCACAGCAGGGCTCTCCGAAAGGCGAACGCGGGCCATCGCATCGGCCCCAGCCCCGGTGACCCACAGCGCATCGCCGCCCCAAGCCAGGTGTTTTGGCGTCACCACACCGTGCGCGCCCACGTTGACCCCGGCCAGCCGACGCAGGGTCGTCCCTTCGAGCCGGACGTGGAACACAAAGGAGTCGATGTAGCCGAATCCCCCCTCACTGCGATCCAGCCGGCGATCCTCGACCCCGGCGAGTCCAAGCTCCAAGGCCCCCCCGGCGGTCCTCGGCGCGACCGCCCAGATCGGCCCGTCGTGTCGAACCTCCGCCACCGGGCGAAGCACGCTCTCCTCGCGCGTCTCCACCGCGAACACCCTCACGGTGTGCTCGAGCAGACAGTTGGCGATCAGCCAGGACTCGTGCAGCTGAACGTCGATCGCCCCCTCGCAGGCGATCGGCTCGCCTGTGGTGCCATCCGCCGCGACAGAGAGGATCCGGCCTCGGTGTCGATCGGCCACAAACCATCCGCCCTCCGGGCGCGCTGCCACGGCGCGGAGGGCCTGAGCGCCCTCCACCGCGGTGCGCTGCTCCACGACGAACTGTCCCGCAACGTCTCGAACGACGACGATCTCATTGGACCCCTCGCCGACGACGTGCAGCGCATCGCCGACGCGGTCCCAGCCAACCGCGCCAGGGACGACGGAGAGGCGCTCGCGTTCCTGCCCTCTTGGGCCGAGGCGAACGACGGCACCCGCCCCGCGAAGCAACCCCACGAAGCTCTCGTCCGCCCACGGCAGGACCCAGGTG
>CAJXVA010000311.1 GCA_913061055.1 uncultured Pseudomonadota bacterium | reverse complement strand
GAGGTCTCGTGGGCTCGGAGATGTGTATAAGAGACAGGGGCGGGCCCGCAGGGGTCCGCGGACAGGTGATCCGGATGTCCCCGGACCTGATTACGGCGGGCGGTTACGTCGACTCCAACTTCCTGGTCCGCTGAGCCTCCGCCACGAGGACGGGGCCCCCACCGGAGCACCCGCGGGAACGCGAACGTCACCCTGTTGACACATCGGGGGCGTTTGTCGCCCTGGGCCGGCTACGCGACGGGGGAATCGGGGCACCGGCAGATCTGAGGAGCGCGGCCGGACCGCGGCCTTCGGCGGGGCGGGTTTTCCTGTAGACTCGTTCTCGGACGCTTGTGCCGCACTTCAAGGTCAGGATCGGCAATCGCACGATGTCGCTGCCCGATGGCGAGCACGACATTGGTCGCCTGCCCGACTGCTGGCTCACGATCGACGATGACTTGGCGTCGCGACAGCACGCGCGGTTCCACATCGCAGGCCCCACCGCGGTGCTGGTCGACCTCGGCAGCCGCAACGGCACGTTCGTGAACGGCCAGCGCATCGTCGGTCGCCGAACGGTCCACGACGGGGACAAGGTGCGCGTCGGTCGGGAGATCCTGGTTGTGGTCCGCTCGGACCAGTCGATGGACGACGATGACGACGAGGGCGGGCTGAGACGGACGCTCGCACCGGGCGAGGACACGCGCTTCCCATCGCTCATCGGTCAGCTGGTCGAGAAGAGCCTTCGGGTCGGCAAGGTGAAAGAGGCGGAGCGCTACGCGAGCGCCCTGACCAACCAGCTCAGCGCCAGCCCCGTGGATGTCGAGCATCCGGCGGCCAAGGCCTGCGTGAGCTGCCTGTTGGGTCTGGCCGAGCACACCGCCTCGGGGGTTTGGCTCGATCGGCTGTTCCAGCTTCACGTCAAACAGAACTGGCTGATGCCGGTCGATGTCGTCGACCGGGTCCGGGGCGCACTCGATCGGATCCCACGGGTCCCTGGACACGCGCTGGCGGACTACGAGCAGCAGCTTCGACGGTTGCAGCGCGCCGGCCACGACACGGCAGGCGATGTGCTCGCGATGGTCGCCGAGATCGTCGACGCCGCCGGCCAACGCTGAGCTCCTGCTCCTATCTGCTCGTCCCCTGCGGGCTCCGGACAGCGTCTGAACTCGTGAGGCTCCCTTCGGCCTGTCCCTTCGCAGGTCTTGCCGTTGACACGGAACTCGGCCGTGCCTCAGCATGGCTCCATGTTGAATGAGAAGGAACTCATCCCCCGACGCCCCATCCCACGGGCCGCACTCGTGGCCATGTTGATGACCGGCCCGTTGACGGGTTGCGAATCAGCTGTGGACGAGTCGTCTGAGGTGGAAGAATTAGTGGTGGAGTACGGCGAGGACGCCCCGGAGGCGAGCGCTCCTCCGGAAGGCGCGACCACCTACGAAGTGGAGGGTGCTGGCGGGGTTTCGTTTGGCGACGATGTCAGGCTTGTCGCGCAGGTTGAGCTACCAGGTGGCGGCGCGGTTTTTTTCCACGAGAGTGTTGACGACCCCGACGAGCACGGCTGCTCGGCGCTTCTTCCTCCCGGTACGGGCGAAGAAGAGCACAAGTATCTGGGGGACAGCTGCTTGGACGTTTTTCTTGCGCTGACTCCGGAGGAGACGGACATTCCTGCGGCGATTGCGGGATCAGTCGACCAGTTCGAGCATGGTCGGCAGGTATCGAGAGAGCCGCTTGGGGTGATCGCCGCCGGTGACCTGCCCCTGGCGTCTCCACCCTCGCCGCTGAGTGACGGGAAGCGCGGGTGGTATGCCCACTCATGTTCTGGCTCAAGTGGTGGTTCATCGCACTGGATCAACGACCACTGCGACGAAGGCGGGGCGGATCACTGCGACCCAGGGTTTCTAGACGAAGACCTGAGCATCACTTCCGGCAGCACCTACAAGTCATCGTACCAAACAGGGCTGTTCTGCAACGGGGGCAAGATCAGCGTAACCCACTACTACAAAAATTGGGGATCTTGGGGCGTATCGTACTCTGCCTGGGTCAGTCCTTCGGTGGGATCCGGTGCAATTTTCTGGTCGACGTGGCGGGGGAACGCGAACTGGAAGCGTCGAGTCTACACGAGTCGCCTCCTTCCACTCACAACAGAGTACCGGCACTACACGAAGATGTGCGCCGGAATTGCGGACTGCCCGCTCAGTGGCTGATGGGTCCCCTGGCCCGCTAGGTTCTCTCCTGGCACCGTCCGCCATCCTGCGAGGGAAGCCGAGGCCTTACTGGACCCTGCCTGATGGGGTGTCGAGCCGGCTGAACTCCTCCTCATAGGCGACCGAACCCGCCGCTACGGAGTAGAAGCCTTACTTGGCGAGCTCGACGACGCGGAACGTGGTGCGGTTGTTCTTGGACCGCCCCGCGCTCGTCATGTTGACCGCGACGGGCTTGGACGCGCCGTAGCTACGGGTCTTGATCCGACCGCCCGCGACACCTTTGCCCTCGAGGTAGGACTTCACCGAGCCGGCCCGGGTATCGGTGCGGGACTTTGCCGCGCCTTTGTCGTCGGTGTGCGTGCCGACTTCGATGACCTTCACTTCGGGGTGGTACTTGAGGAAGGTGGCGAGCTGGTCGAGCGCCTCGTAGCTGCTCGCGGCGACCTGGTTCTTCCCGTCGTACGAGATCCGCTTCTTGACCCGCAGCGACTTGCCGTTGAGCGAGATGAGCGGGGTCTCCGGCGGTGCGTCCAACTCGAGCACCTGCGTGAAGCTGGTGTCTCCGCCCGGCTCGACGGTGAAGCTGAACGACTTGGACTTGTAGCCCTCGGCGGTGGCGGTGCCCTGGTACTCGCCCTCGGCGAGCTCGAGGGCGATCTGGCCATCGGGCATCGAGTTGAAGGGCTCGTCCACGCCCTGTCCGGAGACCTGCATCGTCACGGGGACGGCCTTGCCGTTGTTGTCGGTGAACGTTCCTCGGATGACACCGGTGAGCGCCGCGGGCCCGGACTCGAGCTGAATCTGAACCTGGGTGTCCTCGCCGGCGACCACGTCGGCCGAGCCTTCGTGGACGATCTGGTCCTGCATCGAGACCGTGAAGGCGATGGTGCCCTCGGGGAATCGGTAGCTGGTGAAGTTGCCCGAGGGGTCGGTGACGATCCCGTTGGACACCAGGCCAGGGAAGTTGACGATGGCGCCGGGGACGGGCGCTCCGGCGGTGTCGACGACCGCGCCGAGGATGCGTCCCTCGAGGATCGGCTCTGGCGCAGGTGGCGCCACCGGTTCGCCGGGCACTTCGACCTCTCGCACGATCGGCGTGGGGTCGAACGACCAGCCCAGACCGAGGATGATCTGCCACGGCGCCTGGCGGGGTCCGAACTCGAAGTCGGGGGACACCAGGCCGACGTCAGCAGCCGCGTCGACGTGGAGTCCGGAGATGACGTTGGCGCGCAGGCCAACGGTCAACCACTGCGCCGAACGGCGCAGTGCTGTGGGAGACGCTTGTTCGCGTGCAAACGCGGTTTCCGCCTCAGTTGTGGTGACGTCCCACGCCCACTCGAGGATCGGGTCCAGCCCAAACTTCTTTTCCTTGCCGAGACGGACCGGGAAGTCCACTGCGTACCGCATGCGGACTCGACTGTGGTTCGCTCCCAAGGAGAACCGGGTGACTTCCAGGCTCGCCGGGTCGCTGATCCCAGCGTAGTCAGCGACGGAAGGTTGGAGGGACCGGTCGAGCATCCAGCCAAGGTTGGTGGAGAACCGGAACGGAAACTCACTCTTGGTCAGGTAGCGAAGGTCGACCGCGAACATGCCGTCGACGAAGAAGTTCACGTTGGACGTCAGCAGGCGATCGCTGCCCGAGAGCAGCCCCAATCCCGCCTGACCACCGACACCGATGCCGTTCTTGAAGCGCCACGCGCCCTTGAATCCAAAGTCGATGTCGCCGAGAGCGAAGATCGCCTCGGCGTCCTGACGGTTGGCCTGCTCGCGAGAGTTGCGGTTGGCCGCCGAGTTGACGCTGAAGAAAATCTCGCCCCACTTGGCGGGCGTGAAGCCCATCGTGACGCCGCCCTGGACCCGCGAGTGCTGATCCGTGACGCCGCCGACGTCGTACATGAACTTGTCCTTGCGGAAGAAGTTCGTGTGCAGCCGGAAGCGGAACGTGTACTTGCCGCCCACGTCGGGAAGCGAGGTGTGGAACAGGCCGATGCCCGCCCGCGTGGTGGGCATCATCGGCTCGCGACGACCCTGGACCATGCCGGGGCCCTCGTCGTCCCCGCCTTCGTCCTCGCCCTCGGGCAGGACCGCGCCGCCGTCGGCATCGAGATCGGCATCGCTGTCGAAGTCGCTGTCGAAGTCGTCACCACCCCCGCCGCCGAAGAGCGCGTCGACGTCGGCGTCGGTCTCCGGCGCGGATGCAGACGCATCGAAGGACGCTTCCCCACCAACCTCCAAGCCGGCGTCACCACCAGCGTCCACACCCGCTCCCGCGTCGGGCGCAGGAGCGTCCGTCGGGGCCGGATCGGCCGCCGGAGCGGGGTCGCCCTCGGGAAGGGGGGGAGGAGCCGCCCACGCAGTCGCGGGGACGAACACCATCAAACCAGCCAAGGACAACGCAGAAACGCCTCGCGGCATACCCGGAGAGTCCCGTGTGCGAGGGGGGCTGTCAAACCTAACGTGCCCAGAAAATGACCTCGCGCGCGCGTGTGAATTTCTTTCACGGATTCTTCGGCGAGCCCGGACTCATCTCTCTTCAGGTGTGCAGTGACGGTGCGGACGCCCTGAACGGTGGGGCTTCGTTGGTGCAAGATGGGAGGCACGCCCCTTGGGACGTTTGCACATGAGCTTGCCTTCCTTGCGCCACCTGCTGTGCGCGCGGGCTTTCCTGTGGACCTTCGTCTGCATGGTCTGGCTGTGGAGCGTTCCGGCTTGGGCAGCCCCAGCGCCGGCTTCGGTCCGCTCGGTGGATGTGTCGCTGCGGATCTTCGAGGGCGGTGAGCGTCGATCCGACGGCAAGAGGGTTCCGCGAAAGCAGGGCTTCGTCCGCGGACGCGCCACCTATCACCTCACTGCGCCGGCGGTGGCAGGGCAGGAGTTGGTGCTGCTGGACTTCGCGGCCTTCCTGCGCGAGGACCCGATCGAACTCGATGAGGCCGCGGTCGCGGGATACGTCAACGGGCCGTTCGATGCGGGGCAGCTTGACGTCCTCGCCAGCGACGGAGCGGTCTCGGTGCAGCGCCGGGGGAGCCGGAAGGACGTGGTGGTCTCGCTGCGGACCGGAACGCAGGAGGTCACCCTCGAGTATGTGGTGACAGTCCCCTCGCGTCCGTGGCCGTTCGGCTGCGTGCGGCGGACCTGCAGTCTGAGCGGAGCGGTGGCCCCGTTGCCGTCGGTTCCCGCGAAGGGCGGCCGCTACCTTCCCGCACAGGGGCGGGTGGTGGCACCGGTGCCCTGGAAAGTCCTGGAGGTCCAGCTTGGCTCTCGCCCGGTTCAGCCCTCGGTGAGCGTCGGCTCGGTGGGCCAACCGCCCCCGGAGCGGGTCGTGGTCTCGGCCGGTCGCGGAGAGCCCATGGCGTACCCCTCGGTGTTCTGGGGGCCTCACTGGCACCGTACCCGCGGGGTCCGGGACGGGGTCGAGATCGACGTGTTTCACCGGCGTCCGCGTCCCAGCGGCCGCACCCCGGCGGAGACGCGGCTGCAGCTGTGGCGGGATCTGCCGGGGCACGTGGAGACCACCGCCCAGGAGATGGTCGCGTTGCTGACCGCGGCGCATCCTGTCCCCCCCGGCGAGCGGGTGGTGGCCGTGGTCGGACCGCTGCGTTCCGAGGTCGCGCAGGCCCACCCGGCCACGCTCGTGGTCAGCGACCAGGCGTTGGAGCTGTTCCCCTCGGGGCGATTCGAGAAGTTCCATATCGAGGCGCTGGCGCGGGGCTGGGCCGATGTCTTCGCCATGGGGATGTTTGTCGGAGAGCACGATCCGTCGACCGACCTGTGGCTGGGCGGCTCGGTGGCACTCGCGCTGCTCGACCTTTGGCGTGCACGCAAGGAACACGCGGACGAGTTCGCCGGAGACATTCTCCGCAACCTGACGTTCGTCCCCGCGGTCGACCGCTTCCTCTACACCCAGCAGGCTTCGTTCTCGCAGACGTACTTCCGCGGGGTCGAGGATGACCCGCCGCTGAGAAACCATCCGTTGTGGTTCTCCCACGCCCTCCCGACGGGCCGGCGCCTGCACGGCAAACTCACCGACACCCTGGGACCGCAGCGCGTGGGGAGCTTCTACGACGCGCTCTTGCGGGACCTCTCTTCGGACCCCCAAGCCCTCGCCGAGGGGGTTTATGGCCACGCACTCGACTGGTTCTTCGACCAATGGTTGGGCGAGTACCCCGATGTCGACTACTGGGTCGGAGACGTTGACTCGGTCCGGGTCCCCAGCGGCTGGCAGCACACGATCACGATTCACAAGCGGTCAGCTCAGCCCGTCGTCGAACCGGTCCAGGTGCTCGTCACCGACAAAGACGGGGGCGTGAAGTACTTGGTGTGGAACGGACAGGCATCGCAGGCGCGCTCGCTCAGCGAGGAGCCGCTGCAGGGGAGCCACACGTTTGTGGTGCAGACCGAGGGCAAGCTCGACGTTGTCCGCCTCGACCCACGCAAGCGGTTGGTGCAGACCCCGATTGCGCCCGACAACGTCGACCCGGTGTTCAACGATCGGGACACCCCACAATTTCGGTTCCTGTACACCGGCGCGGGGCTCAGCGTTGCTGCGTCGGAATTCGTCAACGCCAACACGCCCGCGGCCAGCTTCAATGCGATCGCCGGCTTCGCTGCGTTTGAGGCGAGCCTGCGTCGGGACCTGCGGAGCACCGGGCACGTGCTCGTCGCGCGGGATCGGGAGTCGATCATCGCGGTCGGCAGCGGCGTGAACCTGTGGTGGGGCAAGAAGGCGAACCCGCAGCGCCGTCGGGGACGGGTTCGGCTCTTCATGACCGGAGGGTGGCTCTCGGACGGTTCTTTGGACCCGACCGGTGGCGTGCGGATCACCGAGCGCGTCTCGGTCATTCACGACACTCGGAGGTTTGCGTGGTGGCCCGAGCGGGGGCGGGCGCTGAGCCTCGGCGTGATGGCTCGGCAAACGCTCCGCGATCGCGACGGGCGCAACGACAATCGCCTCGACATCGCCACCGACGCGGCGTGGGTGCACCTGTGGCCGCTCGCGCATGACCACGTCCTCGCCACGTCGTTGAGGGGGGAGCTCGTCGTCCCGTTGGTGCGAGATCCTGAGTTTCGATCGCTGACCCGGGTGGGCGGCATCGGCGGACTGGGTGGCTACGCGGCCGACGAAGCGTTCGGCCTGGGACAAGTCGCCCTGCAGGCCGAGTATCGCCACCAGTACCTCCGCAACATGCACAGCAACCTCGCCCATCTCCTCTACGGGCGGAGCATCGGCGGGGTCGCGTTTGTGGGCGCGGCGACGACCAGTCGGTGCGACAGCTACGGCGGATGGTTCGGCGCGGACAGCTGGTACGCCCACGTGGGCTACGCGCTCACCGCCCGATTGTCGATCTTGGGCGTCACGCCGCAGTTGCTCAAGGTCGAGGCCAGCGTGCCGCTGATTCGGAGAAATGGCATCAGGTGCCTGGACCGCGTCCTCCCGGACTTCCTGGCGCAGCGCCAGGGGTTGGAGAGCGCCGATGCCCTGCTACCCCCGTTTAACATCAACGTGCTGTTCAACCAGTCGTTCTGAGCAATTTCGCTTGCAACTGGGCCCAGAACAGGGCGTCTTGAAGGTCATGCCACGCAAACTCTTCGCTGCTGGACTCCTTCTCAGCTTCCTCGTCGCAGCTCCCGCCTGCAAGAAGGACGACATGGTCAAGGAGACGACGAGCGAGATCGATTCGCTCGCCGACGACATGGTCAAGGCGGTCACCGAGGCCGACGACAAGAAGCAAGGCGTCGCCGAGGCTCAGAAGCTCCTCGACGCCAAGAAAGCAGACCTTGGCGCGAAGATGGTCGAGATGGGCGAGCTCCGCGGCTTTCAGGTCAGCGAAGACGTGGCAGCCGACATGACGAGCAGCCTCGCCAAGTCCGTCATCGAAGTCCAGGGCCTGCAGATCACGCTGATGTCCGAGTCCATCAAAGACCCGGAGCTCAAGACGGCCGTCGACCAGCTGACCACCGACTTCAACGACATGGTCACCCCCTAGATCCGATCTATCGGATCTATCCGGTGGATCCGGTAGATCCGAGGTCCTCAGGACGCGATCGGCGATGGGACGCCGGCCGCCTCGAGCAACTCCCCGCGGCGAATGGCCGCCGCGAGTGCTTCGATATCGTCCGCCAGCACGCGGTCGCCCGTATGAGGCGGCACGTGCTCGCGGATTTTTTCGTGGACCGCGTGCAGGCGCTTCGAGGTGCGCTCCGCTCGAAGGTCGAGCACCCGCGCTGCGGCCATCGCCTCAATGGCCAAGACCGCCGAGACGTTCTCGACCGCCTTGGCCAGCTTGCGGGCGGCGTTGGGCCCCATGCTGACGTGGTCTTCCTTCCCCGCAGATGTGGGGATGGTGTCGACGCTCGCTGGAAAACTCAGCGCCTTGCATTCGCTGGCCAGCGCGGCGGCGGTGACATGCGCGAGCATGAAACCGCTTTCCACGCCCGGATCGTCGGCGAGAAACGCAGGCACGCCTCGGGACGTCGCGGGCGACATGAATCGGTCGGTACGGCGCTCGCTGATCGTAGCGAGCGTGGTGATCGCCGCCGTGAGGTGATCGAGCGGCACCGCAACCGACCCTGCGTGGAAGTTGCCTCCGCTGACCACATCGTACCCGCCGTCCTCGCGGCGCAGCAGCAAGGGGTTGTCGGTGAAGCTATTGAGTTCGATCGACAGCGCCCCGGCGACGTACTGAACCGCCGAGCGCACCGCGCCGTGAACCTGCGGCATGCAGCGGAAGCAGTAGGCGTCTTGAACCTCACCGCACTCGGCGTGGGAGTCTCGCAGTGCCGACTCCTGGACGAGGTCGCGGACGATCGCTGCGGTCTCGATCTGACCGGGGTGGGGCTTGCCTGCGTGGATGCGAGGATCGAACGCTGCATCGGTGTTGAGTCCCGCATCCAGGCTCAGCGCGCCGACAACATCGGCCGTGGCGACCAGGTTGCCGGCCGTCCACGTTGCGAGTGCACCGATCGCGGTGGTGACCTGCGTGCCGTTGATCAGACACAGACCCTCCTTGGCGCCCAACGGGATCGGGGCCAGGTCCGCGTCCGCGAGCGCCTCAGCGGCCGGGCGGCGCGCCCCTCGGCCATCGAGCACGTGGCCCTCGCCGATCAGTGGCAGCGCGAGGTGGGCAAGCGGGGCGAGGTCGCCGCTCGCACCCACGCTGCCTTGTTCGGGGACCGCCGGCAGGACTTCGTTGGAGAGCAGATTGAGGATGCCGTCCACCACCTCGGGGGAGGCGCCCGAGGCTCCCAGCGCCAAGGTGTGGGCTCGAAGCGCGAGCAGCGTTCGCACGACCTCTGGAGACAACAATGGACCGACCCCGCAGGCGTGGCTGCGCAGGAGGTTGCGTTGCAGATCTTCGAGCTGATCGGATGGGACGGTTTTTCCGCTGAGCGCCCCGAATCCAGTGTTCACTCCGTAGATGACTTGCCCGGATGCGACGTCGGCGAGGAGTTGGGCCCGCGAGGACTGCAGGTGGGATCGGATCTCAGGATCGAGCGTCACCGAGGTCGCGCGCATCGCCACGTCGTGGACGTCGCGAAGGGTGATGGTTCGGCCGAGGACGAGGGCGCGCGAGGAACTCGAAGTGTCTCGTTGCATGGTCGAAGGGGCGGCGAGTGTACGACGCTCCCCTGCGTGTCTGTCAGCTGAGAACCGCGCGCGACGTCTGCGCGGTCGGTGAATGTCCTGAAGATGAGCGGGCAGGGGCGGCTCCTGCTACGCTACCGGTTCGATGCTGATGTGCCGTGAATGCGGCAGGACCTACCCCGTTGCGGAGGGTTTCTGTCCCATGGACGGTACTCCGCTGGCTCCTGCGACCACCGCCGAGCCGGTGAAGGACGGCGCGTCCCGGTTAGGCGACGTGCTCGACCGTCGCTATCGCATCGACGCGTTGATCGGCGAGGGCGGGATGGCCCACGTCTACAAGATCACGCACACGATGATCGGCAAGTCGTTGGCGGCCAAGGTCGTTCGCCACGAGCTTCGGAACGACGAAGAGGTCATCCGTCGGTTTCTTCGAGAGGCGCAGATCGTCTCGAGCATCAAGCACCCCAACGTCGTCGACATCAGCGACTACGGTGAGACGCCCGATGGGGGGGCGTTTTGCGTGATGGAGTTGCTGCGGGGCCAAACGCTCGCCGAAGCCATCGATTCAAAGGGCGCGTTCTCGGCCGAGGCGGCCCTCGCCGTCGCCTTGCAGATCTGCCAGGGCCTGGAGCACTCGCACGAGACCGGCGTCGTGCACCGCGACCTCAAGCCACAAAACATCTTCATCTGCGATCCCAAAAACGGGAAGGAGCCGGTGGTCAAACTGATCGACTTCGGCGTCGCCCGGGCGGGAAACAGGATCACCGTCGCCGGTGCGGTGCTCGGCACTCCCGAGTACATGTCGCCCGAGCAGGTCCGGGGGGAGTCGGTCGATGCGGGAGCCGACCTCTACGCGCTGGGCATCATTCTGTTTGAGCTGCTTACGGCCGCGGTTCCGTATCGATCCGACGACGTTGCGATCACCATGCAGAGTCAGCTGCATGGGCCGACGCCCAAGATGACGTTGGTCAATCCGGACCTCGCGGGGCTGGTGCAGACCCAGGCCTTGATCGAGCGCCTCATGGCCAAGGATCGCGCCGAGCGCCCCGGCAATGCGGCCGAGGTCGCCGTCTTGCTCCAGCAGGCGTTTACGGTCGATCTCGGCCAGGAGGCGGCCGAACGCATCGTCAAATCGACGCTCAACATCGGCTCCGGCGGGATCGTTCAGACCCCCTCACTCCCGCCTCCGCCGTCCAAGCCCTGGGCGGATGGCCAGATGCCCTGGAACCCCGAGACGCAGAGCTCGGGTCAGGCTGCCGAGGCCCCCCCGGCCGCCGGTGCGGCCGCCGATGTGGCCGTCGATACGGACGACCTCGAGGTCGCCCCTCGGTTGCCGCCGCCCAGGAGCTCGGTGCCGTGGGTCGTTGCCGCAACGGCGGTGCTGGTATCGGCTGGAACGATTGGCGCGTACTCAGCCTATGGAGGCTTCCAGCGGCGGGCCCCGGCCCCGAGCACGACGCGTGGCGCCGAGATCGAGATCGTCGCGGCCCCGACACCCGAGGACCCCGATACGGTGCAAAATTCGGCACCTGGAGGCAATCCGGGGTTGGGTGAACAGACCCCCCCACCTCCGGCGTCCGTTCCTTCGGAAGTTCCTGCAGACGCACAGCCCAACCCGCCGGCACCCGAGATCCCCACTGCGAAACCCGAGCCCAAGCCCGGCAGCAAACCGCACACGGCGCGGAAGCGTTCCCCCCGCCGTCCCTCATCCGACCCGCGCAAGCCAAACAAACCGCGCGACAAGAAGCCGGCCCCGCCCGATGAGCACCCAAAGCCCGCAAGCTGTCTCTTATACACATCTCCGAGCCAACGAGACCTCTCTA
>CAJXVA010000310.1 GCA_913061055.1 uncultured Pseudomonadota bacterium | reverse complement strand
ACTAGATCGCTCGTCGGCAGCGTCAGATGTGTATAAGAGACAGCTCAAGGGCATCGTCGGTGAGGGGCGCCAGCGCGAGGCCACGATCAAGCTCCGCGACGGCTCGACGGTCCGAGCCACGTTGGGCGCCTCCGTGGGCGACTACCGGGTTGTGGCCGTGAACACGCGCAGCGTTCTGCTCGAGCAGCGTGACGCCGAGCAGTCTCGGACGGTTCGGCTCGAGCTCTAGCAGCTTGACACCGGAAAAATCGGAGCTATCTCAACCGAGAGCTTCGGCAACCCATGCCGGAGGTTTTGTCATGCCCCTCACCGTCACCATGCGCCGCACCCAGCGACCCGGTCTCCTGCCGGAGGTTCTGCTGTGTTTTCACGCCGGCGCGTGCACACGCTGAGGAGAGGCTCCGACCACAAACCGGCCGAATCTGGCCAGTACCCAGTACCGGCCGGTCTTTGCCACCTCATCAGCGCGTGAACGCGCCTGAAGCTGCGCGCCAGCTCGCGGACGTCATGTCCGGGACCGCTTGCGCGCGCTCGTCCAATCGACGCGCCCCGGCGCGGCCCAGCTCCTGAGCTTGGGCCGCCCGCCGGTCGGCTTCTTGCGACCTCCCACCGCGCACGCACCCGCTTGCGCGCTCCGAGAGACACGACTCATGACGCTCAAGACCCTACGCAACCTCGGCATCCTCGCGCACGTCGACGCCGGAAAAACCACCCTCGCCGAGCGGTTGTTGTTCTTTACCGGCCGGATCCACCGCATCACCGAAGTTCGCGACAAGGACGGCGGCGGCGCGACCATGGATGCGCGCGCTGACGAACAGCGGCGCGGCATCACGATCAAGTCGGCTGCGACCCGGCTGCAGTGGGGCATGTACGGCCTCAACCTCATCGACACCCCCGGACACGTCGACTTCACGATCGAAGTGGAGCGATCGCTGCGGGTGCTCGACGGCGCCGTCTTGGTGCTGTGCGGGGTTGCGGGCGTGCAGGCCCAGACCGGCACCGTTGCGCGACAGATGGAGCGTCACGGGGTTCCGTGCGTCGCGTTCGTCAACAAGCTCGACCTGACCGGCGCGGACCCATATCGCGTCACGGAGCAATTGCGCGAACTGGGACACAACGCAGCCTTGCTCACCCTACCGATCGGGCTCGAACGCGAACTCGAGGGTGTGGTCGACATCGTTCGAGGGCGCGCCCTTCGGTTCGAAGGAGAGCACGGCCAGGATGTGGTGGAGACCGACGTTCCCGAAGCGCTCAAAGAGGGCACAAGGGCCGCGCGAATCCGCCTGCTCGAAACACTGGCCGAAGTCGACGAGGAGCTCCTCGAGCGATACGTCGACGGGCAGGTCATCGACGCCGAGTTGCTCGAGCGTGCAATCCGGCGGGCATGCATCGCACGCCGGTTCACGCCGGTGCTTTGCGGGTCCGCACGCGCCAACGTGGGCGTGCAGCCGCTGCTCGACGCGGTCGTGGACTACCTCCCGCATCCCGGTGACGTCACCACCGAAGCGTTCGGAGACGACGACACCCCGCTGCGCCTCGACGCGGCTCGCGAGGGTCCACTGCGGGCCCTCGCATTCAAGACGGTCGAAAGCTCGTTCGGCTCGCTCACCATGTTGCGCGTCTACCAGGGCCGCCTCGAGCGAGGACAAACGATCGTGACCGATGGTCGAAAGCACCGCGTGGGCCGGCTGGTCCGCGTGCATGCCGACACCATGACCGACATCGACGCGGCAGAGGCCGGCGACATCGTCGCTACCTTTGGCGCTTCGTTTGGCACCTCAGAAGTGCTGACCAGCGACGGGGCTTCCATCTCGATGCGCCCGATGACCATTCCCGAACCCGTGATGGCCTACGCCATCGTGCCCAAGGACAAGACCATGATCGAAAAACTCGCCAAGGTCCTCGGCCGACTCTGCCGCGAAGACCCCACCCTGCGTGTCCGAGCGGATCCGCAGACGGGCGAAACGCTGCTGGCGGGCATGGGTGAGCTTCACCTCGAGGTCTATTGCGACCAGCTTCGCGACGAGCACGGCATCGAGCTCTACCGAAGTGCGCCGCAAGTTGGCTATCGAGAAACCCTCCGGGCCCCGGTGTCGTTCAACCACTTGCACAAGAAGCAAGATGGCGGCAGCGGGCAGTTCGCCCGGGTCGTCGGAACGATCCAGCCGGTGGAAGACGGCTTCCGTTTCGTCGATCGCATCAAGGGCGGTGTCATCCCACGCGAGTTCATCTCGGCGTGTGATGCGGGCGCCCGAGATGCGCTGCACCGCGGGCCTCTGCTCGACGCCGAGGTCCACGGCATCGAGGTCACGCTCGAGGACGGCAAGACCCACGAGAAGGACTCCAGCGAACTCGCGTTCCGTATCGCGGCTCGCGACGCCGTCACCGACGCCCTGAAGCGGGCCGACATGGTGGTGATGGAGCCCCTCATGCAGGTCGAAGTCGACGCCCCGACCGCGTTCGTGGGTACCGTGCAAAGCGGCCTGGTCCGACGACGTGGCCAGGTGCAGGATTGCCAGGTCGGCGAGCACATCGCTCGCATCACCGCCCTGGTCCCCCTCGCGGAGCTCTTCGGCTACGCGACGGCCCTGCGCAGCGCAACCGAGGGCAAGGGCGAGCACACCATGCAGCTCGCCCACTACGCGGCAACACCCGCCCACGTGCAAGCCAAGCTCATCGCCGACCACCGGTGCTGAGCGACTCCGCCGGAGCGCAGATCCCTGCGCTCCGGCTCCACATCCTGGGAACAAGTCTGCTCGCGGCGAGGTCTTCCAGCGTAGTGCCTCCTCCCAAAGTCGTTCCACTCGTGTCCGCTGCTGTCTCCGCGCTCCTGCTCATCGTCGTGGGCGCATCCTCTTGCAGCCGCGTGAACGAGGGCTACCGGGGCGTGGAACTCACGTTCGGTGCCGCCGCCGACACGCCACTCGAGCCCGGCCTTCACATCACATTCCCCTTCGCCCAGAGCATCGAAGAGATCGACGTCAAGCAGCGGGTCTTCGAACAGAAGACGATGGCCAGCAGCGCCGACGAGCAGAACGTCGCGACCACGGTCGCGGTGAACTACCGGCTCAAGGCCGACTCCGCCGTCGACATCTACGCATCCCTCGGCCAGAACCCCGTCACCTGGGAGTCGACCGTCTTCGCCCCCCAGATCAAGGAAGCGCTCAAGTCCGTGACCGCCCGCTACAAGGCGCGGGAACTCATCGCGGAGCGTGCCAAGGTCAAGGCCGAGATTACCGAGCTTCTCGAAGAGCGGATCAGCGGCGACCACTTCGAGGTCCTCCAGGTTTCCATCACCGATTTCACGTTCAGCACCAAGTACATGGCCGCCATCGAAGCCAAGCAGGTCGCCGAACAAGCCGCGCAGCAGGCCGAGAACGAACTCGAGCGCAACAAGCTCGATGTGCAGAAGGTCGAGCAACAAGCGTCCGCGGAAGCCGTCGCAACCCTCACCCGCGTGCAGGCTGAGGTCGAAGCAACGCGGATTCGTGCGGAGGCCAATGCCGAGTACCACCGAAAGCTCAGCGCCACCGCAACACCAACGTCACTCCGACACATGGAGCTGGAGCGATGGGATGGCACCGCCCCGCTCTACGTCGGCGGAGGCGCGTCGATCATGCTGCCCTCGGCCAGCACGCCCTGAGTCGCGGTCGGCCGGCCCGAAGGAGTGTGCTCACCGGGTCGAGCGTCGAGACCAATCGAGCGCGCCTATGGCTTCGATAGTCTCCGCTCATATGTGGGTGCAGCCTCCCCACTTTTCTTGGGCCGGTGGGGAGCGTGATGGGGGAGTCGCGAGTAGCCTCCTCGCATGACACTCGCGATTGGATCCTCTGCTTGGTTCACACCGTTGAGAGCCGTGCCCGTACTCGCATGCCTGGTCACCGGGGGCTGCTTCGATCCGGATCACGGAGACGACTTCGTCCCCGAGGGAACGGAGGCCGGCAGCAGCAGCAGCAGCAGCGGGACCGGGGGCATCGCGGAGACAACCTCGAGCAGTACGGGAGACGATGTCGTCGGGTCCAGCAGTACTGGCGCAGAGACGGGCGATGCGCAGGTGTGCTCAGACTACTGCGGTCTGATCGGTGACCACTGTCAGGGAGATGACGCCCAGTACAACGGCGACGCGATCTGCGAAGCCACTTGCGCGAACATGCCGGTCGGGAACGCGGGCGATGAGCTCGGCAACAGCGCCAGCTGCCGCACCTTTCACGCTGTCCTCGCCGCCGAAGAACCCGAGACCCACTGCGCGCATGCGGGTCCTGCGGGCGATGGAACGTGTGGCGCTGACTGTGAGAGTTTCTGCTCGATCGCCCAAACCCTCTGCTCGGGCGACCTCTCGGTCTATGCAGGGACCGAGGACTGCATCGCCGCGTGCGAAGAGTTCCCGGCCGAGCCCGAGTACTCCGCCGACGTCCCCGACGGAGATAGCTTTGCGTGCCGGTTGCGCCACCTGACGCTGGCGTCGCTGCAGCCAGAGGTTCACTGCTCCCACATCGCGCCGGTCTCTCGGGTCTGCTTCGACTGAGCAAGGACCCATCACAGCCGGGGCTGGCTTGGGAGCGGCCGTTGCAGGCTCTGCGCCACGAGGTGCACGGCAAAGTCGATGTGGTCATCGGGGCTGAGGGTGCGACCGAGGAGCTGAGACTGAAACGATCGACGCCGCAAACGTTCGTCGAATCGTGCGCGTGGGCAACCCGTGACGATGGCGTTCGCCATGAACAAGAAGTTGGCCATGCGCGAGGGTTGCAGAGCGTCACCCAAGCCTTGGTACTGAAGGGTTCGCTCGCTCATTCGCAGGGGCAGCGCGCCGCCGGTGAATAGGAACAAGAGTTCGTCGCTGTCGGTCTCGCGCTGGGTCTTTTTGGTGACCTTGACCGAGGTGTTCACCAGCCCGCCGGAGAGCACCGAGCGGACCGGGCTGAACTTGCGTTCGCGAACGGTCTTGGTGCTGACCATCGTCTCGACGGCGCTCGCACGGATCAACACATCGACGGAGGCGAACGGCACGGATCGCTGCCTCCCGTCGCGGTCCTCGACCTCTACAGCGCGCGACTCCAACGAGAACCTGCGTACATCGAGGTAGGGCCGGTCCGCGCGAACGGAGACCACTGCGGCATTCATCCCGCGTGCCTGCAGCCCCGCACGAAGCACCTCCGCTCGATCGGGTTCTGCGACAACCGCGAGCACTGCGGGACCGCCCCCGGGAACCGTCAGGCTCGCACGCACGTCGTAGGCCGTGCCACCGAGAACCTCGACCGCTCGTTGGGCGAGGTCCTTGGGGTCTCCCTCCAACTCGTCGACCACCACCGCAAGCATGGAAACAGCGTGCACGTCCGGCGTCGCCGACGTCAAGCCTGTCCGATCAGCGCCCGCGTTCTTCGACGTTGAGATAGTCCGCAGCCGGCGTGTCCAGTCCACCCGGAGTCCCCGTCTGCCACTCCCCGCAGTCCCAACCTCCGCCCGACCAACGGCACTCCTGCCAAGCGTCGAGAGGCGCAACGGGGCCGTTCTTGGGCTTGGCGCAGCTGGCCCCGACCCGGTAACGCAACCGCATCACTCCGTCCTCGCCCGTCCACGTCTCTTCGAAGACCTCGGACAAGGTGAGTCCGCTGCGCTTGCAGTCCATCTCTTGGGCAACAAACCCCTTGGAGGGTCGGTGGGCTTTACCGCAGCCCATCGCACACAGCAGCAATGACAAACCGAGGACGCTCCGCATCGCCGGGACCATAGTCGAAGCGGTGACGGACCGCCAAGCCCATCACGAGCCACCGCCAGCTGGTGTCCAACGACCAAGGCGTGCGCGGGACTACCGGGTTCGCGCAACCGAGCCCCTGCCATCGCACTACACTCGGCCCCGTGATCCGCGTTCTCGTGTCCAGCGTTCTGCTCACTGGCTGCTACGGCGGTTCTTCGGTCGAGTCTTCTGGAACGGACGAGGGCTCGACCGGCGCCGGGACGACCGCGACCCCGAGCACATCCGGTCCCGCCGAGGCCACGACGTCGTCGGGCGGGGAACCGGGCACGACAGGATCCACGACCGGCAGCTCCTCGAGCGGCGGCAGCACGGGCCCCTCGGAAAGCGAGAGCTCGAGCACCGGCGGTCCCCCTGGGCCCACCTCGGCGTTCTGCGAATGCTCGACGAACAACCCGGCCGCAGATGCGGGGTCGTTCGAGATGTGCGCCACCATGCTCCCCGATGGGACCGGCACTCTCTACGAGCCGCCGCCCTACAGTCGGACGTCCGATGCAGACACCCAGCCTGGCGTGCCCACCGGCACCGTCACGAGCGGGACGTTCTCGGGTAGCGCCATCTATCCCGGCATCACCTGGGACTACTGGGTCTATGTGCCCGCGCAGTACGACGGCTCCGAGCCCGCCGCGCTGTTCCTGTTGACCGACGGCGGCGTGTACCAAGGAGGCTCGTACGCCACCCCCACAGTCCTCGACAACCTGATCGCCGAGGGCGCGATGCCGACGACCATCGCGGTGTTCGTGGACCCCGGCGAGAACGACCAAGGGCAATCGCAGCGCAGCCTCGAGTACGACACGCCCGACGCGAACTTCGTGAACTTCGCGTTGGACGAGCTCTTGCCTGCAACCGTCGGCGCCTACGAGATCTCGGATGACCCAGCCATGCGCGCGATCGGTGGGCGGAGCTCCGGTGGCTCGGCAGCCTTCATCGCCGGATGGGAGCGCCCGGATGCGTTCGGGCTCATCTACACCACGCTCGGCAGCTTCGTCCGACATCGTGCCAACGCCGACGGCGAATACGCCGACAAGTATCCGGCGGCCATCGAGGCAAGCGATCGCAAACCGCTGCGCGTCAGCCTGCTCAGCGGCATCAACGATCTCGACAACAAATACGGCAACTGGCGAGACGTCCACATGGAGATGACCACGGCGTTGGACTGCGCCGGCTACGAGTATCGCTCGAGCTTCGGCGAGTCGATTCACGGCGACAACTCGCACCCCAACCATGCGTTTGGTGCAGACGTGCGGTGGCTGTTCGCCGAAGCGGCTGGGCTCTAGAACCGGCCCGCAAGGGAGAGCCCGCTGTACTGGGGCGACAGCTGAGGCATCACCCGGACCTGGACTGCACGACCGATCTTTCGCTTCTGCTCTCGGTGCGCGAGCCCGTACGAGAGCATGCCTGCGCCCGCCGAGGCGAGGGCGAAGCTCGTCTGAAGGCCGGCGAGGTACGCGACGGCACAGCCCACCCCCTCGGTGCACGTATTCGGCAAGAACGTGAACGCGCCGATCCGGAAGATGACCCACCCCGCGGTACCCACTCCGATCGCGGCGGCGCCCCCTTTGACAAACGCGTCGATGTTGCGCGGCTCCACCCCGTTGATCTCCGAATCGATCGCGTCGTACCTCCCTCGAAACACCCCTGCCGGGATTGCGAGGCCCAACGCGGTTCCGTTTGCCATCCACCGCACACCCGTCAGCACGACGAGCCCACTGAGGCATCGGTCAAGATCCGAGCACCCCCGGGCAGCCATTCCGATGGTGCCTAGAGACATGGCCCACCCCAAACCGCCGGCGGCAAACGAGCCCATCATCAGCCCTCGCCCGGTCCGTCCAGGGAGCTCGAGACCGGTCTTTGGCGCCACGGGGCTGCGGACCTCCTCTTCCCCGACCGGGAGTAGTTCTGGGGAGGGCTCGGCCGACCCAGTGGTGGTCACCACTGCTTGCGGCGGCGGCTGAGTCGGCTCGGCGACGACCGGCGCCGGCGCCGGCGCGACAGGGACCTCTTCCGGTCCTTCAGCCTCAGGCGCGATCACGGGCTCAACAACAGTCGGCCTCTGGATCTCAGGCTGCGGCGGTGCTTCCTCGGGCGTGGGCGCAGGCGACGGAGCTGTCGACGCAGGGGGTTGAACGCCCTGGGCGATGCCTACACCGCGGACCGAGCCGTCGCGCGCATGGGCTGTGGAGGGAACGCCAAGCCAGGCGCTCCCAGCGATCAGCGAGGCGAGCACCACCTCGGCGCGTGGACGGGAAAGCAAGTCAAGCACACGTGGGTAGTTCCCAACCCGAGGGCGACGATCACGAAGATGTCAGAAAAGTCGGTTTTCTTTGCTCTTCCAGCATCAGAGCGGACCGGTCGGCGAGTCGGTCCGTCGGCGACGGAACACGCCAGCCAGTGCGAGTACCCACAACCAGCCCCCACCCGACGGAGCACCACTGCGCCGGCGTGCGCGATCGAGAACGTGCTCCACAGGGCAACCGCGCCCAGGACCTTCAACAATCGAGCGCACCTCAACCTGACAGCCATCACTCGTGTATGGCGCAGGGAAGGCGATCCCTCAAGGCTCCTAGAAACGGCCGGCCAGCGAGAGGCCACTGTACTGCGGGGAAACCTGCGGCACCACGCGGACCTGAGCGGCCGAGCCGAACTCGCGCTGCTGCTTGCGATACGCCAACCCGTACGAAAGCACGCCCGACCCCGCCGACGCCACTGCGAAGCTGGTCTGCAACCCTGCCAGGTAACCGATGCCGCAGCCTCGACCGCCGCAGTTTTGGAAGAACGTGAACAGTCCCACCCTGAGAATGACCCAACTCGCCGCTCCCACGCCGAGCGCAGCAGCACCGCCCTTGACGAACACGTCCGGGTCTCGACCCCCAGTCCCCGCGATCGCATCCTGGGTGGCGTCGTACCGAGCCCGGCGTATGCCCGCCGGAATGGCGAGGCCCAACGAGACACCGTTGGCAGCCCACCGAATACCACCCAGAAGGACGAGGGTTTCGACTTGCCCGAGACAGTCCGACAGGCCCGTGCATCCCTTCGCCAGAAGGCCGATGGTGCTCACGGACATCGTCCAGCCCAACGCTCCGGTCGCGATAGAACCGATCATCAGACCGCGCCCGGTTTTCTCCGGGAGCTCGAGGGCGGGCTCGGGTGCGGACTCGACGATCACCTCCGATTCGCGCGGCGCCGCATCGGGCACAGAGGCCTCGGCGAGCTCGGGCTCAACCGGTGCCGCAGTTGCTGGCACTGCTGCTGGTGAAGGCGGTTCGGTCTCGGCCGCTGGCGTTTCGGACGGCGCGGGCGCGGCGGCCGGTGCAGGTGCGGCCGGTGCAGGCGGCTCTGCGGTCACCGACTTCGGCCGCTGGATCTCCGGCTCGGAGGGTGCGGGGGCGGGTTCCGACGCTGGGCTCGGCTCGCTTCCCTCCACGGCACCAGGCTGCGCCTGGAGCACCGCCACGAACGAGGCACCAAGGAGGAGGCTCACCTCGGAAAAATACCAGTCGCCGCATGGATCCGGGGCGCGCCGGTCCGGTTGCTTGTGGCGGTTTGCTCCCGGGACGCTAGAGTCCCGGCCATGAAGGTCGACGACGCGCTCGCCGCTGCCGAAGTTCTGGACCTCGATGGCAACCCGGTCGCCCTCGGCACTCTCTGGGCCGAGAAGCCGGTCGTGCTGGTCTGGCTCCGACACTACGGCTGACTGTTCTGCCGCGAGCAGGTTGCTCGCCTCACCGAACGGAAAGCCGACGTCGGATCCCGTGGCGCCGCGATGGCGGTCATCGGCAACGGTACGCCCGTGATGGCCCAAGACTTCGCCGAGAAGTTTGGGGTCGGCGTCCCGCTGTACACCGACCCCAGCCGCAAGAGCTACGAGCTCGCGGGTTGGCGTCGGCCGATGGGGTCGGCTGTTCTCGGCATGGGCACCATGCTCAAGGCCGGTGCGCGGGCGATGAAGGGCGGCTTCCGTCAAGGCAAGACGCAAGGCGACGCGTTTCAGATCGGCGGAGTCTTGGTCGTCGAGCCCAGCGGAGCGATCCTCTTCGAACACGCCGACAAAGCTGCGGGCGACCACGCCGCCATCGACGACATCCTGGCCTCGCTACCCGCCGCTTGAGAGCGCGGCGCGAAACTTCGCCATGGGGAGGGTGGGTTCCTGGCTGTTGACCGGCCAGCCCTGAAGCATCGTCTCCACCGGGAGTTCGCGGCTGTCGATCGCTTCCAACAAGCCCGCCGAGCGACCTCCGACCCGAACAGCGCCGTCCGGCGCCACGAACCATCCCAGGTCCCCCTGGATGAGTAGCTTCGCCTCGGGAAGCCAAAACATCATGTAGTGCGTGGTGTGGCGAGACTGCTCGCCGATGTCGATCACCTGCAGACTTTGCCCCGCCTCCGCGATGGTGAAGTTCTCATCGAACGCGATGGACGTGGGCTGGCCTTTGGCCTTCGAGAGGCGGTCAGGTTCGAGCGAGAAGTCCCGACCGGTGACCTCCTCGAGATAGGCCGCGTGAGCCGTCGGCGCGACGACGGTGGCGCCGGCTGCCATGAACGCACGCAGTCCGCCCGATGCGTGCGGATGGTGATGGCTGTACAGCGCGTAGCGGATCGGTTTGTCCGGGAACTGGTTCGTAATGAGGTCCACCGCCTGCTCACCCGCGGCGCTGGACCACGGAGCCTCCACCGTCACGACGAAGCTCTCGAACTCCACGACGAAGCTGCGCGCATCGAGACTGGGCAAGCGAACGTCCCACAGGCCCTCGCCGATCTTCGCGATCGATGGCCCGGGCCCGGACTTCGCAGGCGGAGCTTCGGGCACCGCGAGATCGTCAACCGGCGTCACCCCCTCGAGCGCCAACGACCCACGCCAGGCAACACCGCCGTCATGGAAATCAACCAGGACCGCGGTCGCAACCCCCTCGGGGGAGAGCGCGTCGTAGGTGGCGCGGTCGCTCGTCGTACCGAGGCGCGGATGGGTGAACTCCACCACCGTCTCGGACTTGCGATCCGCGTTCGAAAACAGCTTCAACAAGCGACGATGATGAAGCGCCTCTTCGCCGGACAGACGATTCGCGTCTCCTTCGATCCACGTGGCCTCGGGCGTCGACCAAATGCGCTGAACCTCGGCCCCCTCGCCCGCTGCCTGCTCGACCAAACAAGCACCGCTCGCATCGCATGTCTGCGCCCAGCCCAGCGGCAGTGGCACCGTGTCACCGGGGTTGGCCAGGTGAGCCTCGAGCTCGACGACTCCGCGATACGAGGCACGAACCATCGACTCCGCGGCCGGCATCTCGGGGACGCCGCTGGGTTCGGGCGATACAGACGCGGCACACGCCGCGAGGAGGCTGACGAACAAGCACGCTGTTTCCCGCATCGTGGCGCAGGGTACGTCCCCACGGCGTCCGTGGTACATCCAGCAGATGCGTCGATATGTCCTAGCTACTGTCGCTGTGGTGTCGTGCTCGACCCGCACCGACACACCGAGGGTCGTTCAAACGCCCGCTGCGACGAGTGCCTCGGCTGCGTGTACGGACGTCGCCGCCGCGACGCTGAATTTGCGGGACGCCACGCCCGCGCCGCTCGAGGCCTGTGGAGAGGATGCGATCGCCGTTGCGCTCAGCCAGACGCACGCCTGGACGCTGACCCCCAAGTCGCTGCAGCAAGGAGACCAGAGCTTCGTGCTCGGCGACGTCGTGGGGACCGATGTTGCGGCCGGGTACGCGGCAACGGCGTTCGTGCTCGACGGGACCGCGGGCGCGATTCACCGTGCCGAGTCCGGCGCGCTCGTTCCGCTCGCTGTCTCTTATACCACATCTCCGAGCCCACGAGACCTCTCTACATCTCGTATGCCGTCTTCTGCTTGA
>CAJXVA010000309.1 GCA_913061055.1 uncultured Pseudomonadota bacterium | reverse complement strand
ACGAGATGTAGAGAGGTCTCGTGGGCTCGGAGATGTGTATAAGAGACAGCTTCCACTCTGGGTCATGACCCGGGCCGTTCCATCGCTGCGTTGCACGATGACCAGTTCGCTCTTGATCCAAACGAACACCGGCGACCCCGCGGAGGAGTCGGCGCCCATTCCGAATCCGACGATCGGTGCCAAAGGGCCCGTCAACAGGGCGATGAGGCGCGAAGCCATTTCATCCAGAACGAGTCGCCAGACGACCTCGCCCTTCTCGCCTTTGAAGCGAGGCCACCCGCTCGAGATCGAGTCCTCACGGATGGTGATCGTGTGGTGCAGCTCCGGTGAGTGTTTGGGATAGAGCACCTTGCCTCGAACACCGCCCCACTCGAACGTCGCGAAGCCTCCACCGCAGCCCAACAGCTCGAACCGGATGGTGTCTCCAGGCGTCAGCCACAGACCCCGTTGAAGCTCGACCTCTCGGCCGCCTCGCATCACACGGACCTGCGCGTCCCCCTCGTTGCAGCCCCAGTCGACCAACTTCGCGGCAGCCGCCCGGCACCGCGGTGCCGACTCGAGGCCGATCTTCGGAGCACAGAACTGCGCGCCCGGACATCCGCAGTCCTCGGGGCAAATCTCGCAGTCCTCGAGTGTACCGGACCGACCGAGCCGGTCGCAGAACTTGTCCGGACAGTTCGCCCGCGGGTCGCGTACGCATCGCCCGTTCTCGGGGACCGGTTTGAACGGATGGCGACACCAGCAGTTCTCCCTCTGCGAGTCGGGCTCAGCGTTGGCAGGACACTTCGGTGGCGGAGGATCGGGCTCCGTCTCTGGCTCCAGGCACGTGGAACCCACCTTGATGGTTCCAGGCTCACACGTGCATCCACAGTCTGGATATGCCTGACCTTCAGGGACACCATGCTCGCCAAGACGCTCAGTGCAGAGGTCGTCGCACCCAACCTTTTTGCAGGTAAGCGTGTCGTCCGGCGCCCAGCCGTCCTTGCAAACGCAATTGCACACGCCCGCGATGAGAACCGGGGTGATGGCAGGCGAATGGTATTCGGCGCAGCTTTGTTCGCATGCGGCAGCGGGGGAGAGTTTTTTGCACGTAAGGGTGCCGTCGGGAGCATAGCCGTCCTTGCACACGCAGCTGCATTTCCCGTCCACGACTTTGGCCCGGACCCCCGCAGAGTGATACTCGGCGCAACGCTCCTCACAAACCTCTGCTGCACTCGGGGTTTCGCACGGTTCGCCGGGAAGAACACACTTGTAGACGCAACCCGGGCACGAGGCGTAGGTGCTCGGTCGCGGACAGCCCTTCGTCGGGTCGGTCCGCTTCTCCACGATCGATCCGGCGGTTGAGCACACGCACTCTCCGCCGTGCGCATAGTGGGCATCGGGGACCTCATCGCAGTTTGCTTGAACACACGCGGCGAAGCGTCGGTCGAAGACCTGGCCCGTCGGGCAGTCGCGGATATCAGCGCGCGCACTCGTGGGCAGGCAGAGCGCGACCCACAACACCATGAACGGACCAAGCCATCGCAAGGCGGTGCTGCGAGCTCGGCCAACCTCCACCACCAGGGCTAGGCTACCATCGACGCGATGCCGGTCTTGGTGTTGCTCGCTTCCGAGCATTCGCAGCGTGCGGTGGAGGTCCTGCCTCTGGATCGTCCGAGCACCATCATCGGCCGGGCCGCAGGCGTGGATGTCCCGCTGATGGACCCATCGGTCTCCCGAAAGCACGCGGAGATCCTCAAGGGCCCTGGCGGGTGGGTCGTCACGACCCTCAATGCCGCGAACCCGGTCCGCGTTGATGGTCAGCCTGTCCAGAGCGTCACGCTGCGACCGGGGCTGGTCCTTGAGGTCGGGGTCCTGCGGCTACGCTTCGAGCCGACCGACCCGCGGGCGGCCGACACGTTGGTCGGTGGCGACCGGAACAAGCCCCGGTCAGGTTCGCCTCAAGCCGTTCCTTCCCCGGTGGCCCGCCGTTCCGCCACCCCATGGGTATTCGGCGTCCTGGGGCTGGTCGTGGGAGGCTTGGTCCTCGCCTTTCGAGGGCAGCTCGCGGTGGCGATTTGGATCCGGTTTCCCGATCTCGCACTCTGGTTGGATGGTCTCAGGCTGAGCCTGGACTAGGGGGTGGACTCAGTTCGATGAAACGCCCACAGGGCTGTCAGCAGAGTCCGGGCGAGGGCACCAAGGGGGCGGTTGTCGGTCGTACCCGCTGGCCCGCCTCGATCACGAACCGCCCATGAACCGGTGGGGTTGCGGACCTACTCCAAGTCTGCGTCGTCGTCCCAGTCATCATCGTCGCCCGAGGCTTCGATGTTGATCGCGACAACCAGCGCGGCGTACAGCAGCGGCTTCTCGCCCACGACCCGCAGCTCGTGGCTCGTGCCATCGGCGCTGACAATCGTGTCGCCCGCCCGATATCGGGTCCCGGCATCGTCTTCGAGCTCGCCTTGGAGGACCAACACGGTCTCCTCGCCGACGTGCGCATGCCGGGGGAACGCGTGCCCGGGCTCGACCCGGACCAGTCCGCCGTGCGCCTCGCCGCAGGCAGCACCGGCTTCGAAGTCGCGGACCTGGACGCCCTCGATCATTTCGTCCCAATCGTCGGGCGCATCGAAGGTCGACAGCTCTGCTTCGGCCTGGGACTCGGGCAGATCGAAGATCCGCATCATCCGGTCGAGGAAGGGCATGAACCGCCCCTTCGTCGAGACCGCGGCCAGCAAGCGGTCGCGTAGCGACGCACCAGGGGTGGCCGGCTCGAGCCCGTGCACCAGTGCGCCGAGCACCGCCGGGTCGAAAGTGTCTTCTTCGCTCATTGGCCCGTGGCTCCTATCTGCATCGCGGAGCGAATCTTCGCCAACCCCGCCGCGGTTCTTGATTTGACGGTGCCGAGCGGAGAGCCCATCCGTTCGGCGATCTCAGACGAGGACAGCCCATGAAAGTAGCTGAGCTCGATGACCATGCGTTGGTCGTCCGGCAGGTTCCTCAGCGCCGCCACGACCGCGGTGCGATCCGGTGCAAGCGACGGATCCTCCGCCACCGGTGCCTCGTTGGGGGTCACGTCGTCTGTCGTGACCTCGCGCCGCACGGTGGCCGACCGAAGTCGATCCAGCGCCCGGGAGCGAAGCCGCACCAAGATCCAGGTGCGGACCGTGGCCCGCGTGGGGTCGTAGTTGTCGACGTTGCGCCAGACCTCCATGAACACGTCGTGCATGAGGTCCTCAGCCCCGCCGCGGTCACCCAGCATCCGCTTTGCGGTTGCCAGCATGATTCCCGCGAAGCGGTCGTAGAGGGCCGCGAAGGCCTTGACCTCACCTCGTGCCGCCTCGGCGACCAACGCGCGGTCGTCGAGAGAGGAAAAATCGGGAGGTCCCGAACCGCCGCCGCCAGACACGGACCACCGTACCGGACTGCGAGAGGTGGGGTCAAACCCCTGCGTGGACATGAAATACATGTGGACTCGTCATCGATACGAGCCCCCAAGCCGTTTGGATCGAAGAAACTTCAGTCCGTCGGCACATCGTGGAATTTGAAGAACGCCTTGTCGTAACGGCGCATGTTTCCGACGTTGCTGATTTTGATCTTGCCCTTGGCGAACGCCATCATCGGGCTGCGCTCGCCGGTCTCGATGCCGACAAACGTCTTGGAGCCGACACGGACCACACAGTCCGGCTCGCCTTCGAAGCCACCGACCACCTCGCACTCGGCGTCGGAGACCCGGACGGTCCACTCCGCCTCCTCTGCGCCGCGGATGTCCCAGTGGAACGTCCCGCTCCAGCCCTTGAGGCGGTCCGGACGGAAGCGCTGGGGCAGCGAGCGCATGATCGCTGCAACCTCGTGGGGCGTGTCGGCCTTGGACGGGCGCGTCATCGCGCACGACCCTAGCAGGCCCTACGCGATCGGGGGCTCGACCAGACGGCTCTGCTTGAAACACGTCCGTTCTTTTCCGCACGCGCCGGGCGAGACCAGGTCGTCGTCGGGACCCCACGGCTGGCACGTTTGCAGGCACGCGAAGGGCACTTGCTGCCGCTGCAGCGACTCCAAGATGGCGGCAGGATCTCCGGAGTCGCGGGAATGGGACTTCCAGCGCAGGTTCTTGCACAGGTCGAAACGCAGCGGGTTCATCGGGTCTCCTGGGAGGTACGCGGAAGCTTGTTGACCGGCGCGGGGAGCACCACGGGGTCGCGCTCGGCGGCGCGCTCCAGCGCCTCGAGAACAGATCCCACGACCAACTCGAGCTTGTAGCCGGTCATCGGTAGCGGCGCCGAGCCGACCGTCGCGGCCTGAGCCGCGGCTGCAAACGCGGCCGCATCCGGAGCCTTGCCGAGCAGCTTGGCCTCCGAGACCGACGCCCGCAGTGGGACCGGAGCCACGCCGCCCATCGCGATCGCGGCGTCACGGATCACCCCGTCCACCACGACGAGTCGAACCAGGACCTCGACCAACGGCCACTCGGAACGGGCGCGGCTGATCGCTCGAAAGTACGCAGAGTGCTCCCCGGCTTGCGGCGGCGGCAGGACCAACGCGGTCACCAGCTCTCCGGGTTTCAGCGCGTTGTCAGCGGACGCATTCGTGCCATCGCCCAGCAGATCGGACACCGAACGCAGGCCCCCGGGCGCCACGTCGACGAGCCCGTCGTAGGCGAGCATTGCCATGCCAATGCTCGAGGGGTGCACCGAGACGCACGAGCCCAGATCGAAACACGCGTGATACAGGTGGTCACCGGCGCGGGCCGAGCACATGTTGCCGCCGCGTTTGAAACACCGATCGCCGGTCTCGGGCGCCCGGAAGTACCAACACCGGGTCCGTTGCAGGAGGTTGCCGGCCATCGTCGCGACCGCCCGAATCTGCGGCGTTGCCAGGCCCCCGACAGCTTCGGCGAACCCAGGGTAGACCGCGCGAATCTCAGCGTTCGACCCAACGTTCGCGATGCGGTGTCCCGCTCCGATGCGCAGCGTGCCGTCCGCCGCGAACCTCAGCTCATCCAAGCCCGCGGTGTCGCGAAGATCGACCAGGTCGCCGCCCAACCCGGGCAGCCTCCGGCGTTCCGCAAGCTCGGTTCCACCGGCGCGAATCGTACCTTTGGAAGCCTGCGCCTCCTCGAGGGTGGTAGGGAAGACAATCATCCTCGGATTCCTTTCAGAACGTGGTCGGGACGCAGGGGCAGGTCCTTGGGTCGCCAGCCGACCGCGTTGAACATCGCGTTGCCGATGGCGGCGGGAGGCGCGAGCGTGACGATCTCGCCCAGTCCCGCGGAGCGTTGCGGGATGTTCTCGTAGCCCTCCTCGTGAAAGTGAATGTGCATCTGCGGCACATCGCCCATGCCCATCAGACGATAGTCCTCGAGTCCTGCCGTGAGCAGGTATCCACGCCCCGGCGCCAGTCGTCGCTCCTCGTAGAGCGTGTAGCTGATCGCCTGAAGGATGCCGCCTGCCGCCTGGCTGCGCGCGAGCTGGGGCGAGACCAGCTTGCCCACGCCAAAGCCTCCCCAAGTCTGTACGGCCCGGGTCTTGCCCAAGCGGGTGTCCACCTCGATCTCGACGATCTGCATCGAGGCCGAGGTGTACTTCTCGAACGCGACGCCGCCGACAGGCGGCAAGAAGTAGCCCCCCTTGTCCTTCGGCCTGCGACCCACGACCGACAGCGGGGGGGAGGTCTCGGCGAGCTTGGACCACGGCACGATGCCGCCTTCGTGCTCGACCCCGCGGGTCGTCGCAACCGCGCCCCGCAGTGAGAGTCGGTCCTTGGCGTCATCGAACAGCTCCTCCTTGAGCGCATCACAGGCGACCACGCAGGCCGGCACCAAGGAAGAGACGGTACGGCTGCCGGCCGAGGTCGGCCCGGGTACGAACCGCGAGTCCCCGACCTTCACCGTGACGTCGGAGGCAGCCACCCCGAGCTGCTCAGCGACGGCGTTTGCGAGCACGGTGCGCGTGCCGTTGCCGATGTCCTGGCACGCCGTGGACACCACGATGCCATCGGGTCCGGTCTCGACCTGGACCCGCGTCTTGGGACTGCAGAACACAAACCAGGTTCCGAATGCCAGCCCGACTCCGCGTCGGAAGCGTCCCTTGTCCGCCCCTGGCTTCGCTCGGTTGCGCCACGCGTCGATGCCCTCCGCCCACTTGTACAGAGGCTGACGCGCAGGGTTGGGATCCCAGCGGTGCCGCATTGCGAGCGGGTCTTCCCCGCGGGCGTGCGCGAGTTCGTCGACAGCCTGTTCCAGCGCCCAATAGGCCTGGGGACCCCCGGGTCCTCGGAACGGCTTGCCCGGGGGCGTGTGCGTGACGACGTCGATGTCCTCCAGACGCTTGGGTGCCCCCGGGTAGAGCATCCGCCACAGCGGCGTGACCGTGTGCCCCACCGCGACCCCCGAGTTCGAGTACGACTTCGCGACGACGGCAAGCTCCCCGTCATCATCGACCGCGGCCGCAAGGTCGAGCTGGGTGCCCGGGCGATAGCCGCCGATCATCAGCTCCTCGCGGCGCTCGAGCACGTAGCGGACCGGAGCCCCACAGACCCGGGCCAGCTCGGTGGCGATGATGGCTTCGCTCTCGAGCTTGCCCTTCCCGCCAAACCCGGCCCCGATGTAGTTGGAAAGAACGGTCACCGCGTCGTGCCGGAGCCCGAACCGCTCGGCCAAGTCCTCCGCACAAGCGCGGACCGCCTGGGTCGACAGATGCACGACCAGGCTGTCTTCGGTCGGCCAGTGCGCAACGGCAGCGTGGGGCTCGAGCGTGGTGTGGCACTGGGCTGCGGTGGTCCAGGTGCCCTCCACCGCGGTGCCGCTGTCACGGGCGTCGTCCAGCTTGCGGACCGCCTTGCCCTTGGACTTGCTCAGAAACTTCAGCGGCCCCCGAACGTTGCCGTCCCACGCCTCGGGCAGCAGTGGCCCTTCGCTGGCATTGGGGGCGGACTTGCGACCCTTCCGCCGTGGATAGACGGCCGGAGCCCCTTCCGCCCGGGCCTCCGGGATCGATAGCGCCGGCGTCTTGACGTCGTACTCGATCTTCACGGCCGCGACCGCCTGCGCCGCGATGGTTTCGTCGACCGCGGCGAGCGCCACGATCTCCTGCCCGGCGTGGCGGATCGAAGTGCGCCCCTGCATCAAGTCGACGATGCCGCGGACACCGGGTATGGCGAGCGCCGCCGTCCAGTCGATGCTCTTGATCGCGGCGTGGCCATGCGGGCTGTGCAACGCTCGCGCGTGCAGCATCCCGGGAAGCTTCACGTCGACGGTGTACTTCGCGGCACCGGTCACCTTCTCGCGGGCGTCGTGTCGCTCGGCCTTCGCGGGTCCATGATCGAAGCGACCCGCGCAGGCGCCCTGCACCGCGCGGTAGATGCCCTCATAAGCGGCGCACCGGCACAGGTGGCCCGACAGCGCCTCGGCGACCGTCTCTCGGTCCGGCTCTTTCGCCCCGTGCTCCGCTCGCCAACGCCTCACGAAGGCCTCGGACTCGACGATGAATCCGGGCGTGCAGTAGCCGCACTGCAGCCCGTCCTCGGCCATGAACGCGCGCTGCACCGAGGCCAACGTCCCGCCGGTCGCAATACCTTCGACGGTGGTCACCTTGCGGCCGTGCAGCGATGTTGCCGGCAGCAGACACGTGGCCACCGGCGTCCCGTCGAGTTGCATCGTGCAGGCCCCGCAAGCCCCGTGACCGCAGCCGTGTTTGCAGCCGGTCAGGTCGAGCTGCTCCCGCACCGCGTGCAGGGCCGAGTCGTCCGGCCCCACCTCGAGGGTCGTATCCTGGCCGTTGACGGCCGTGTCCACGCGCACCCGGTCCTCGCCCGCGGGCGGTCCTTGGGGTGCCGTGCTCTTCTCAGTGTGAAGTGACTCGGAGCAGCTCGTGGTGGAGAGCGCGGTCGCTCCCACCACGGTGCCCCGTAGGAATCCTCGACGGGTGCTCTTCATCGCGCAACCGAAGGATCGAGTCTCCGCGGGAACACCGCAAGCCGGACCGCATCATCCGATCACGCCAATCGACGATCACAGGACGACAGCGGCCGACGAGCCGGCCTCCCCAGCAGACGCAGCTCAGGCGTCGGGCAGCTTGGCTTGCTTCTCGTTGCGAAGCCGGACGTTGTGATCGAGGAACCGCTTCCGCAGCCGCAGGCTCTTGGGTGTGATCTCCAGCAGCTCATCGTCCTCGAGGAACGCGATCGCCTGCTCGAGGCTCATCTCCCGGTATGGGGTGAGGAACAGCTTCTCGTCCGCACCCGAGGAGCGCACGTTGGTTTGCTTCTTGGTGATGCACGGGTTGACCACGATGTCGTTGTCGCGGCTGTGCTCGCCCAACAACATCCCGCCGTAGACCTTGACCTGCGGCCCGTAGAAGAGTTCGCCGCGGTCCTGCAACCGGTACAGCGAGTAGGTGATGGTCTCGCCCTGCTCCATCACGACCAGCACGCCCTGTTTGCGTGTTCGCAGCCGGCCCAGGTAGGGGCCGTAGCTATCGAAGACCGAACTGATGACGCCTGTGCCTCGGGTGTCGGTGAGGAACTGCGAGCGATACCCGATCAGCGTCCGGGTCGGCGCTCGGAACTCCATGCGAGAGCGGCCGGGGCCGTCCTCTTCCATGGCGAGCATCTCACCGTGCTTGCCGAGGCGCTCGATGATCGACCCGGTGTAGTCCGTGCCGCACTGGACCACGACGCGCTCGTACGGCTCTTCCTTCTTGCCGTCGGCATCCTCGCGGGTCAGCACGCGCGGCCTGGAAACGCTGAGTTCGTAACCTTCGCGCCGCATCGTCTCGATCAACACCGACAGGTGCAGCTCGCCGCGGCCATGCACGTCGAACTCCTCGGGCGACTCGGTGTCCTCGATCTTCAGGGCCACGTTGCTCATCGCCTCGCGGTCGAGTCGCTCCTTGATCTTGCGCGACGTGACGAACTGTCCCTCCGTACCTGCGAAGGGGCTGTCGTTGGCGCGGAAGCGCATGCTGATGGTCGGGGGGTCGACCACGAGCCGGGGGAAGACCGTCCGTTTTTCGAGCGCCTCGGTGGTGAGCGTGTCGCCGACCTTGAGCGAGCCCATGCCGGACACCGCGATGATGTCGCCGGCGACAGCCTTGTCGATCTCGACCCGGCTGAGACCCTGGAAGCCGAGCACCTTGCTGACGCGGAAGACCTCTTCGCAGTTGGGGTCCCCCTCTTCTTGAGGACGCATCAACGCCAGACGGTCGCCGGCCTTCATCGAGCCCTTCTGCAAGCGCCCGATGCCGAGGAAGCCCAGGAAGCTGTCGTAGTGAAGCGTGGAGATCCACATCGCCACGGGCGCTTCGACGTCGACCTTCGGCGGCGGTGCGTGCTCGACGATCGCATCGAGCACGATCGACATGCTCCCGGGTTCGTCCTCGACCTCGGCCTTGGCGAAGCGCTCTCGGGCGCTCGTGTACACGACGGGGAACTCGAGTTGCTCTTCGCTGGCGTCGAGCGCGGCCAGGAGGTCGAACGTCAGGTCGACGGCCTTGTCCGGATCCGCCATGTCGCGGTCGATCTTGTTCACGACCACGATGATGGGGAGTCCGCGACTCACGGCCTTCTCGGTCACGAAGCGGGTCTGCGGCATCGGGCCCTCGACCGCATCGACGATCAGCAGCACGGCGTCGACCATGTTGAGCACGCGCTCGACCTCGCCACCGAAGTCGGCGTGTCCGGGGGTGTCCACGAGGTTGATCCGTGTGCCCTCGTACTCCAGGCCCGTCGGCTTGGCGGTGATCGTGATGCCGCGCTCCCGCTCGATGTCGCCGCTGTCGAGCGCTTGGGCTTGCTCGCCCTCTCCGCGGCCAAACGCACCGGCGATGTCGAGCAATGCATCGACGAGCGTGGTCTTGCCGTGGTCGACGTGGGCGACGATGGCGAGGTTGCGAACGTTGGTTCTCGACTGGCTCATGGAACGGGTCCGCGCGCTAACTACAACATCTGGCCCCTAGAACCCGGATCCGCGGCCGATCGTGCCGTGAGCTAGCGCGGCTGACTGCGCGCAGGCCGCTTGCGCGTTGTAGAGTCCGGCCATGTCGTCGGTGGAAGCGGTCCTCACGTTCTGGTTCGGCAATCCGACTGCGCAGCTCCCAGAAGCCGGGCTTCGTCAGCGCTGGTTCAAGAAGTCGGACGACTTCGACCGCGAGATTCGTGAGCAGTTCGGAGATCTACACGCGGCACTGATGGCGGGGGAGCACACGGACTGGCTGGAGACTGCGCTGGGATGCCTTGCGCGGGTCCTGGTCCTCGATCAGTTCTCGCGGAACATCTTCCGCAACGAGCCGGCCGCGTTTGCCTCCGATGCCCTGGCACTCGCGACGACCGACCATGTACTGGAGCAAAACTCGCTCTTGGAGCTGAGCCCCGATGGCCAGTGCTTCCTGCTCATGCCGCTGATGCACGCGGAGGACCGAGACCGGCAGGCCCAGTCCGTCGAGCAGTTCACCGCCCTCGCCGAACGCGCACCCGAGCAACCCGGGCTGGCGGCCAATGTGGATTACGCGCATCGGCACAAGAAGATCGTGGATCGCTTCGGTCGGTACCCGCATCGCAACGAGATCCTCAGCCGGGCGTCCACCCCTGAGGAGCTCGAGTTCCTGACGCAGCCCGGTTCCGGGTTCTAGTTCGCGCTCTCCACGCGATCGATTTTCCCACGATTTTTCCGGTGTCGGTCCGGGAAGGATGACGTGGACCGGTGTCCCACTTGTCGGGTGGGGACGATGGAGGAACGAACGGTCACGCAAGGGTTGGTGTTTTCATCGGGGCGTCTGCGGCTCCGCGCGCGGGAGCACGCGCGGGTCGGCGACCACGCGGCAGCTGCTCGCGCCTTGCAGGCGGTGATCGATGTCGCCCCGGAAGACCTGCAAGCCACGCTTCGGCTCGCCCTGCACTACCTGCGCTCTGGGCAGACCGTGATGGCGGCCCGAACCTACCTGCACGGGGCCGAGGTCTACGCGCGCTTGGGACAACGACGACGCGCGCTCACCCTGTTCGACCGGGCCTGCAAGGTGGATCCGCTCCAGGTCACCGCGCCTCGCTGCAACACCTGGGCGCTCGCCGTCGGAGACGAGCAAGCGCAGCGCCGCCTGTGCGCCCTGGCTCATCTGCATCGGATTCAGAGCCGGCAACAATCCGGCCTCGCGCTGCTTCGCTTGGCGGCCGAGGTCCGGCCCGAAGACATGCCGACCCTGCGGCTCCTCGTCGACGCCGAGATGCAACACGGGGACCGAGCGGCAGTGCAGGCCCGGCTGCAAGCCACCGCGCAAACCCTCAAACGACGCGGGCGAACGATCGAACTCCTCGCGTTGGCGCGACTGCTCCTCGACCGATTCCCACGAAACCTGTTCGCACTCCACACCCTCGCCTACGGGCTGATCGCCAAGGGAGAATCCGAGCGTGCCCTGCCCTTGCTGCTCGCACTTCAGGGTCGCGAACCGGGCAACCCGGACACGTTGCTTCGGTTGGCCCGCATTCACGCCAGCCTCGGCGACCGTATCCAGGCACTGGCCGCCCTGGAGCGTTTCGTCTGGGTGCGCGCCTCCACCGGGCAACGCGACGCCGCCGAGGTGATCGAAGCCGTGCTGACCGGTGCCCAGTCGTGGATGCCCAAAGACCCGGTGTGGCAGTGCTGTCTCTTATACACATCTGACGCTGCCGAC
>CAJXVA010000308.1 GCA_913061055.1 uncultured Pseudomonadota bacterium | reverse complement strand
GCAAGGCAGCGTCGTGCTCCCGTCTGATGTCGTGGACGGTCTCAAAGACGTCGGGACGGGACCGATCTTCGCGGTCGAAGACATCCCGGGCAACCAGTACCCGCGCAAGCACACCCTCTTTCTGAACTTCGGGGGCGGCATGCTCTACAACGGGTCGGACAACTCCGCAGAGAGCCGCTCATCGCTGGCGCTCACGGGCGTCTACCCGACGTTCGGCGGCGGCGAGTCGGTCGCACTCGCGATCATCCAGGCCACCGAAGCGAACTTCGAGCAGTTCGGAATCCGCATCGTCTATGAGACGCGGCCGCGCAACGTCGTGCCGTACACGATGGAGATGGTCGGCGGCACGTGGATGGATACCAACCTCAGCGATTCCGCCGGCGGTGTCGCCCCGGGAGCCGACTGCGGTGCGCTGGGCCAACGGCACGTCGTGTACACGTTCAGCAACGGCGGAAGCGTGAACATCGCTGCCAACACGATCGCCCAAGAGGCTGGCCACGCCTACGGCCTGGACCACAGCTTCAACTGCAACTCGGTGATGAGTTACTGCGGCGGTTCGAGCGACGGATCCTTTCAGAACGGTTGCGACGACCTCTGCGAAAACGCGTGCCAGGGCAGCGCCGGTTGCCGTCTGACGCACGACATGTTTTGCGGCGCGGGCAACGATCAGCAAGATGACGTGGCGGAGATGGCCTGGATCTTCGGCGGCAACGAGCCCGACATGGAGGCGCCCACCGTCGACATTCAGTCACCGGTCGATGGTGCCGAACTCGAGGAGGGCGCGGACGTCGAGCTGCGCGCTGTCGTCAGTGACAACTACGGCGGTTTCGGATGGAAGTTCATCGTCACCAAGGACGGCGAAGTCATCTACGACAACCCCGACTACGATCGAGACGTGGACGCGGAGTTTCGGGCCGCGCTCAACCTCTCCAACCTCGAGGCTGGCGTCTGGACGTTCACGGTCGAGGCCGAAGACCAGTACGAGCACGTCACCAGCCAGACCGTCACGGTCAGCGTTGGCGGAGCCACGGCCAGCGGCGGCTCTGATTCGGCATCGGCCACCGACTCGGACACGGCCGGCGACGGCTCGTCGAGCGGTTTTGACTCCGAGTCGGACAGCGGCAGCGACAGCGACAGCGACAGCGCCGGAGGCGGCAGCAGCGGTGCGGTCTCCGGTTCGGGGAGCGGTGGAGATGCTTCCGGGGATGACGGCGGCGGGTGTCGCGTCGGCGGACAAGGCTCTCTTGCCCCGTTGTTCCTCCTTGGATTCGCCGGGATTGCGCGTCGCCGGAAGAACCGCGGATCTCGCGCATAACACTGTGCAACGCCTAGGGTGGGCTGGCGCCCACACGTGAGGGTTTTCGCGCCGGGCTTCGCACCACCGCGGATCTGGGGCTTGACCCTGGGACGCGGATCCATACACTTCGCCCTCCCGCGCGGCCCGACCCGGTCCTGACGGCCCACTTCAACTCCGCTTCAGATACGCGCCGCCTCCAGAGATTTCGAGAGAACTGAGCTCAGATATGTCCAGCCAAGAACAAGCCGTCATCAAGACCGGCGGGAAACAGTACCGCGTCGAGCCGGGCGCCGTGATTCGCGTCGAGAAGCTCGTCGCCGACGTCGGTGCCAAGATTTCCTTCGACGAAGTCCTGCTCGTGGGCACGGGCTCTGCAGCCAAGATCGGCGCCCCGTACGTCGCGGGTGCCAAGGTCGAGACCGAAGTCGTCAAGCACGGCCGCGGCAAGAAGCTGGTCGTCTACAAGTTCAAGCGTCGGAAGAACTACCGCCGCAAGGCTGGCCATCGTCAGTACTACACCGCGCTCGAGATCAAATCGATCAGCGCCTGATTACGAGCCAGACCAAGGGAAGAAAAGGGTCAATCGATGGCACATAAAAAAGGACAAGGCTCGATCAAGAACGGTCGCGACTCCAACGCACAGATGCGTGGGGTCAAGAAGTTCGGCGGGCAGCAAGTCGTTCCTGGCAACATCCTCATCCGCCAGGTGGGCACGCACGTTCACCCCGGTCCCGGCGTGGGCCTCGGTCGAGACTTCACCCTGTTCGCACTTCGCGGCGGAACCGTTCGCTTCTACAAGCGCGGCATCCGGCGGAAGAAATTCGTGATGGTCGAACCGGCCAACGACGAGATGCTCGGCGACTGGAAGAAGCTCAACGAGAACCCGCCCAGCGCTGCCGAGTAGGCAGCACGCTCTGGAGCGGAAACGTTGAAGTTTGTAGACCAAGTTCGGGTCTTCGTACGCGCTGGCAAGGGGGGCAATGGCGCCGTCTCTTGGCGGCGCGAGGCGTTTGTGCCGCACGGAGGACCTGCGGGCGGCGATGGGGGCGATGGCGGCGACGTCGTGTTCGTCGCCGACGGCCACTTTCACACCCTGCTGGACCTGCAGTACCGGCAGCACCTGCGTGCCGAGTCTGGCAACAACGGCGCCAGCAAGCAGAAGTACGGTCGAGGCGGCCAAGATCTCATCGTGAAGATCCCCGTCGGTACGATGGTCTACGTCGACGGACCGGGCGAGGAGGCGGCCACGGCGGCCGGGGTTGATCCGGAGGATCTCCCCGAAGACGCCATGGAGACGATCTACGTCGACGACCCGAACGACGGGGACGAGTCTCTGTGGAAGACCGCGCCGTACGATCCCGGTGCACCTGACATCGCTGCGGAAGGCGAGATCCCCGAAGTGGGCACGCTGCTCGCCGACCTCACCGAGGAAGGCCAGCGAGTCATCATCGCCTCCGGTGGTCGAGGCGGCCGCGGCAACATGCACTTCAAGACCCCGACCAACCGGACGCCCTCCTTCGCGGAGCCCGGCCGGTTGGGTCAGTCGCTTCGGGTTCGGCTCGAGCTCAAGCTGCTCGCCGACGTCGGCATCGTGGGCTACCCCAACGTGGGCAAGTCGACGCTGATCTCGAAGATCTCGCGCGCCCAGCCCAAGGTTGCCGACTACCCGTTCACCACGCTCGTTCCACAGCTCGGCGTTGTGTCGATGAGCGATCAGCGAACGATGGTTGTTGCCGACGTGCCGGGACTGATCGATGGCGCCTCCGAGGGCAAAGGCCTGGGCCACCAGTTCCTGCGGCACCTCGAGCGAACCCGGGTCTTGCTCCATATGCTGGCGCTCGACGTGGATCCCAACCGGGAACCGTTGGGCGACCTCGAGGCCATCGAGGCCGAGCTGTCCAAGTACGGAACGTTCGAAGGTCAGCCCCGCATCGTGGCGCTGAACAAAGCGGACACCCTGATGGACGAGAACGGCAAGGCGCTCATCGCAGAGCTTCGGGCCGACCTCAAAGCCAAGAACATCCCCTTGTTCGTCATCTCGGCGCACACCGGGAAGGGCGTTCCGAAGCTGCTCGAAGCCATCTGGCGCCGCGTCGACCGCTGAGCCCGGGTCTCGCCGGGCCTCGCCCGGATCAAGACAGCACGGCGGTCCGCGAGGCGCGTTGGGCGCTGCAGTTGTACGTCTGCGCAGCCCCCGGATCTTTCGACACGGAAGTTGCTCGCAGGCGCGACCAACGATCGATGTCCTGCAAGACGAAGGGTGACCCACCACGGTCCGGGTCCGTTTCGAGCGAGGGTCAGTTTCGGCCGCTTTGGTGGCTCGGCCCCAGGGGTGCTGATACCGTGGCAGGCGTGCGTAGGCATGGTGTGAACCGAGCCATTGTGTGGGGCAGCGGCGTGTTTGCCCTGCTCTGTTTCTTGGTTTTGGGAGCTGCTGGAGCGAGCGCGGCGCCGCCACCTGCGAAGCCGAAGGCCGCTTCCGCGCCTGCGAAGACGACAACCGCGAAGCCGACAACCGCGAAGCCTGCCGGCGCTGCGAAGAAGCCCGCCAAAGGCACGGTCAATCCCATGGAGGGTGTCGGCACGGGTAAGGCATCGTCCGATGTTCGCCAGAGCGACTTGTACGGCGATCGGCTCAACTCGCTGCAGACGGATGTCGACGGGCTCAAGGATCGGATCTTCCGCAGCAAGGCTCGACTGTCGCTGCTCAAGGAGACGGTGCTCCGCGGGGTCTTGGCCGGCAGCCGGGTCATTCTCGCGCATCGCAACTTGATGGGCTCCGGATACCGGCTGGTGCGGGTCGTGTACACACTCGACGGCGCTCAGATCTTCGCCAAGAACGATGAAACCGGCAGCCTCGATACCGAGGACGAGCTGGTGATTCTCGATGGCAACCTGCCGCCGGGTCCGCACAACGTGCAGCTCGAACTGACCTATACCGGCCACGGCTACGGGGTGTTCTCCTACCTGTCGGGCTACACCTTCACCTCCAACGGCGCGCACAGCTTCACCGCGCCGGAGAACGGCGCCATCAAGATCGTCTCGTCCGGCTACGAAGAGGGCAACTTGACCACCGAGATGTCCGACCGGCCGCATGTGAACTGGCAGGAGCAGCCGCTCGATGCCAGCGGCCGTCCCTTGCCCAAGCAGCGTCGGCGGTCGTCGAAGGGCAAGTCCAAGGCGAAAGCAAAGTCCAAGGCGAGCTCCAAGCCGAAGGCGAAAGCCACCAAGAAGTCCTCCAAGTGAAGCGCTCCTGCCAACAGGTCTTGCTCGCGCTCGCGGTCGTGTCCGGCACGCTCGCAGTGTCGACGCAGGTACAGGCCGCCCCGGCCCGACGTCGCAAGAAAGATGCGGCCAAGCTCGGCGACCTCGTACAGCGACTGCGTGAGTCAGAGGCCAGCGTGGTCAAGGCGGAGCGCGCCGCGGCCAAGGAAGCCGTTCCTACGGACACCCAGCTGGCCAAACAACTGGTCGCGGGCCAGTTGCAGATGGCCGAGGGGGATTACGAGGGTGCCGCGATCAAGTTCCTCGATCTGGTCGAGAACTATGGCGAGACGCCGGCGGGCACCCAGGCCGTGTTCTTTCTTGGAGACGCGCTCACCAAGATGGACATGGAGCAGTGGGCGATCGAGTTGTTCTCGAAGAACCTCTCCGACCGGCGACCCGACGCGAAACGGTTTCAACAGCTGTCGGTCGCGCGTCTGTTCGACCTCGCCATTCCACGTAGAGACGACGGCTTCGCGCGTCGGCCAGGACTCTCGGCGACGCCCGAGGTCCGGGCCCGTCTCCAGTCGGTCGGTGTCGACATCTCCGTGGCGCCGCCCAAAGGCATCGTCGGCAAGGATGACGCCGAACGGCTGATGCAGTGGGCGGAGTCGTTCCCGCGCTCCGACCGGGATGCCGAGCTACGCTACAGCTACGGGCGCTACTTGTTCCTCACTGAGCGGTACGCCAAGGCCGTGGCCGAACTCGAGTCGCTGAGCCCTCTGGATGTTCCGATCAGCGGCGGCGGGCCCGATGCGAAGTGGCGCGTGCGTGCGGCCTACGTGGCGGCATCCGCATCGGTGGGCGCCGGCGATCTCGAGGACGCGCTCACCCGCTTCGGCAACATCGTCAAGGCCAACCCCAGCAACCCGCGCGACCGTCAGATCAAGGAGCTGTCCTGGCTCGCGATCGGTCGCATCCAACACGACAGCGGGGAGTCCGAACAAGCCGTCAACGCGTACCGGCAGATCGGTCGCGACTCGCCCTTCTTCCCCGAGGCGATGTACGAGACCGCCTGGACGCTGCTGGGCAACAAGCAGTACGAGCAGGCCATTCAGGCGCTCGACCTGCTGTTGATCTACGACCCCGAGTCTCCCATCTCCGCAGAGATCAAGCAGCTTCGCGGCAAGATCAAGATTCAGCAGCGGGACTACGCGAGCGCCGAGGAGGAGTTCCTCACCTTGCGGCGGGAGTTCGATCGGCTGGGCAAGCGCATGTCCAGCAAGCTGTCCACGCAGTCCGATGCGCGGGTGTACTTCGCGGCGGTCGTCGGCGAGGACATGGAGAACTTCTCGCTGACCTCGCTGCTTCCGGCGGCGGCCCTGCCCGTGGCCCGGACGCTCGATTCTGCGGTGCACGCCGAGGCGGTCTCTCGGGAAGTCGGATCGCTGCAGCGCGAGCTGACCGAGACGCGTGACCTGTTGACCCGCATGGAAGAGGCCGTGCAAGCGCGGGAGAAAGCGCGGCTGTTCAACGATCTGGGCGCACACGCGACCGGCCTCGACAGCGTCGACAAGGACCTTCTCGAGGTCCGCGAGGCGCTGGTCTCCCGGCTGGCCTCCGGGCTCAAGGGCTCCTCGCTCGACCGCATGGAGTCGCAGCGCGTGAAGCTTCGCCGTCGCGTCGACGAGCCTCTGGGGTCTCGCGGCCCGGACTACCGCAAGACGGTCGCCAAGCTCGAGCGTTTGGGCGAGCAGGCACACAAGATGGACCTGTTCATCGGCGAGATGCGTGCCCAGCTCATCGCCGCCGAGCGCTACTACGACGAGACGCGCAAGGATCAGAAGATCGATCGCCAGGGCTTCTTGAAGCAGGCGGCCGCCCAGCGCAACGAGATCGCGGAGCTCGAGAAGGCGTCCAAGGCGCTGCGGGGCAAGATCTCTCGGGCCAAGTCGGCGGTTCGCTACCAAGACCCCCTGCTGGCCGCCCAGCAGAAGGCCAACCGTGCGTACCGAAAGCATCTCCAGGGGATGTGGGCTGCGCTCTCCAAAGCCGCCAAAGACCCCGACGCGACCACCGTGATGCGTCGGGTGGAAGGCATGCAGGTGCGGGTCGACAACACCCGCGGCGCGCTCGAGCGCTCGGCCGCCAAGCGGCTGCAGGGTGCGGTCACGATCTTGGTCGAGGAGCGCGCCAACTTGGACCGCTACCTCGTGGAGCTGACCGAGACCACCGGCGACACCAAAGCCGTGGTGGCATCGGTGTTGGAGGCGGCTTATGTGGATGTGGTGGGTGAGATCGGCAACCTCACGATGCGGTCCGAAGTGGGCCTGCTCGATGTTGCCTGGGCGATGAAGGAGGCCGAGACCGACGAGGTCGGCCGGCTGGAGCGCGTCCGCGACCGCGACCTCCGCGAGCTCGAGCTCGCGATCGAGATGGGACTGGAGGACCTCGCAGAATGAAACGCCTCCGCACAAGCGTCGCCGTCGTCCTGGGACTGAGCTTGCTCGCGCCGTCGGTCGTCTCGGCGCGGATGCTTCCGGGCGACATGAACAAGCTCGGCAGCGAGGAGGACCGCGAGAAGGAGCGAAAGCGCCGAATCGCCGGTGAGCCTGGCTCGGGCGTCCCGCTCGACCGACAGATTCGACCCACGGATTCGGGCCGGCTTCAGGCTCCGCTGCCGCTGCGTCCCAAGGATGCGTCGGAGTCCGAGGCGTTGGACACCATGGAGGAGCTGCTCGGTCGCTACAAGTCCGCGCAAGAAGCTGCTGCCCACACCGTCGCCTCGCAGCTGAAGATCGGCGGCGCCCAAGGTCGTCGCGCGCTCGAGAACCACTACGACCGCCAGATTCGTGACCACCAGGCCAAGGCTCGCAAGATGCGGGCGCAGGCGATCCGGCGCTACGGCGACTTCCTCAAGGTGCACCCCGACGACGCCACGTGGACGCCGGAGATCATGTATCGCCTGGCCGAGCTGCACTTCGAGGCCAGCACCGAGCGCCTCGCGCGGCAGGAGGACGCGTTCGCCAAAGAGGTCGAGGCCTATCAGAAGGCGATGGAGAAGAACCCCGACGCCGAGCCGCCCCCGAGCCCGAAGGCGGACTATGCAGAGTCGGTCGATCTGTATCGCGGCATCGTGGGCCGCTTTCCGCGGTTCCACCTGGGCGACGGCGCCCTGTACATGATGGGCACGCTGCTCTACGAGATGGAGCAGCCGGAGCAGTCGCGACAGAGCTATCTGGCCCTGGCGTGCGCGAACAAGTTCGAGCCCCCCGTCGCCGACGGCTCCAATCTCGCCGAGAAGCGCTTCCCCGAAGGCATCTACGGTGATTGCAGCGCCTGGAAGAAGGACAGCGAGTTCGAAGCCGAGGCATGGCTGCGGATCGGGGAGACGCACTACGACGCCGACCAGTTCGGCCCTGCGCTCGAGGCGTACGCCAAGGCTGCCGGTACGCCCGAAGACGACCTCTACGACGAGGCGCTCATCCGGATGGCGTGGACGCTGTACCTGATGCGCGAGTTCCCCCAGGCGGCGCAGAAGTTCGACGAGTTCATTCGGTATGCCGACGCCCGGCGCGACAGCGAAGAGGTCTCGGGCGCGCTCGCGCTTCGGGACGACGCGGTCAAGTACCTGGCCAAGACCTACGTCGAAGAAGACTGGGACAACGACGGCAACCCGGACCGCCCCCGTGGCTACCGCCGCCTCGATCGCGACTACAGCGAGCGGGGGAACGAGCGGCACGTCCCCGAGGTCTACGCCGCGCTGGGCGACCTGCTCGCCTACCAAACCGACTTCAAGACCGCGATCGGGATCTGGCAGAGCACCCTCGACCGGTGGCCGATGGCCGCCGCGGCGCCCTCGATTCAGGATCGCATCCTCAAAGCCCACGAGATGCTCCAGCAAAAGGAGGGCGCGACCAAGGCTCGCGACGCCCTCGCCACCAACTACCTTCGCGGTACCAAGTGGTTCTACGCCAACGAGGATGACCCCGACACGATCGAGGCGGCGCTGAAGCTGGCCGAGGGCGCGCTCGTAGCCACGGCGGTCGACCACCACGTCTTCGCCCAGCAGCTGCGCGGCGAGGGCAAGACCGAAGAAGCCAAAGCCGAGTACAAGATCGCAGCCCGGGCCTATGAGGCGTATCTCGAGCGCTTCCCGGACACCGAGTCGTCGTACGAGTACCGCTACAACTTCGCCGACGCGCTGTACTACAGCGACGAATACCTGGGCGCGGCCGACCAGTACGGCCAGGTCCGCGACTCCAACATCGACAACCGCCTGCAAGAGGATGCCGCGACCGGTGCCGTGTTGGCGTACGAGTCGTACCTCGAGGATCAGATCACCGCCGGTGGATACTCGAGGCCCGACATGCCCAAAGACGGCATGGAAGGGCCGTTCGACACGCCGATGGAGGTGCCGGAGGTGGAGCTGTCGCTGCAGGAGTCGTACGACCGGTTCGTCGCGCTGCGGCCCGACTCCGAGCAGGCCGGCACGATGGCCTACCAGGCGGCTGAGATCTCGCAGCGTTATCTTCGATTCGACGAGGCCCAGGGCCGGTTCGAGCGGGTCATCGACGACTACTGCAGCCAGAACATCGCCATCAACGCTGGCCAGGCGATCCTCGACGCGCGCGTCGTGCTCGAAGACCTCGAGGGCGCACAGCAGTGGACGGAGAAGCTCGGCGAGAAGGGCTGCGGCGAGGGAGCGGAGAAGGAGAAGTTCGCCGGGCAGCTCACCGCGCTCGGCAACGCGGTTCGGTTCAAAGAGGCCACGATCCTCTACGACGCGGGCGAGTTCGAGGCTGCCGCCGACCGCTACGTCGCGCTGGTCGACCAAGCGCCCAAGGACCCGAACGCCGACCGAGCGCTCAACAACGCGGCGGTCGCCTACGAGAACATCGGACGATTCTCCTCCGCCAGCCAGACGTACAAGCGCATCTACAGCGGCTACCCGGACTCGGAGTTTGCCGACGACGCGCTGCTGCGGACCGGCTTCAACCACTCCCGGTTCTTCGAGTACGACGAAGCCGTCAAGTCGTACACCATCCTCGCCGAAGACGAACGCTACAAGGACAGCGAGTTCCGCGACGAGAGTCTGCAGAACGCCGCCGAGGTGCTCGACGCGTTGCAGGAGTACGAGCGCAGCTCGCAGATGTACCAGCGCTACGCCGAGCAGACCACCGACCCGGCCGAGGCCGCCGAAGCTCGATTCAAGGCGGCGCAGGTGCTCGGCAAGACCGAGAAGCACAAGAAGACGATCTCGGCGTACCAATCGTTCCTCAACCAGCACACCGCAGACGCGGGGCAGAGCGAGCGGGTGGTCGAGGCGCAGCTGCGGATCGGGCAGGCGCACGAGCAGCTGGGCAACCAAAAGAAGGCCGACGAGTACTACCGTCAGACGGTCGCCGAGTTCGAGTCGCGGCAGCTCAAGCCTGCATCCGAGGCGGCCGACTTTCCGAGCGAGGCACAGTTCCTCTTGGCGTCCGCCGAACTCGACAAGGTCTCCGCTTCGAAGATCAAGAGCACCAAGCGCAAGAAGCTGGAGAAGGAATCCAAGCAGCTGCTCGAGTCGGTGGTCGCCGCGAGTAGCGAGTTCGACAAGGTCGTCGACTACAAACGCGTCGACTGGGCGCTCGGGGCGACCTTCTCCAAGGGCAAGGCGCTCGAGCAGACCGCGATCAACCTTCGCGATGCTCCGGTGCCCAAGCAGCTCAAGGAGTTCAGCGAGTCCTGGTTCGCCTACAAGGACATTGTGGGCGCCGCTGCCGATCGCTTCGAAGCCATCGCGTTGGCGGAGTACGAGTCGACGATCAAGCTCTCCAAGGCCTACAGCGTGGAGAACGAGTTCACTCGGGCTGCGCGAGAGCGTCTGAACATCTACAAGCCCGACGAGTACCCGCTGCTTCGGCAGCCGGCGCTCGACCTTCAGGTGGAGGACCTACGATGAACACGCGACACCACCTGCTGCGTGCTGTGCTGGGTCTGGGTCTGGGTCTGGGATTGGGCGCCACCGCTTGCGACAAAGACGGGGCATCCACCAAGGACCCGCGCTCCGATCGGACCTCGGCCCTCGAAGACATGGAGCCGGACGACGGGTCGGCCAAATCGCCCTCGGCGAAGGACGGCACCGCGGCGAAGCCGGCCGCGCAGGACCTGCCCAAGGTTCAAGACCGCGACCCCGAGGAAGAGAAGCGCAAGATGGCGTCGTCCCGCCAGCGCAGCGCCCAGGCTCGCAAGATGCTCGAGCAGAAGAAGTTCAGCGAAGCGGTGACCAACGCCCGCGCTGCGCTGAAGATTCACGAGCAGAACGTCGACGCGATGATGATCCTCGCCGAGGTGTTCTACCGAGAGGGCAAACACGAGCTGGTCGTCTCGGTCACGACGACCGCGCTCGCGGTCGATGAAAAGGTCCGCACGCCGAAGGACACGTCGGCCGTCTACAACCTCCAAGGTTTCGCGCTCGCGTCCTTGGGCAAGGACCAGATGGCGACCCAAGCGTTCAAGAAGGCGGCCGAGGCCGACGACAAGAACGCCGCGGCCTGGAACAACCTGGGCACGCGGTACTTGAGGGCAGGGGACGTGAACACGGCGGCGTCGTGTTTCCAGTACGCCCTCGAACTCAAGCCCGGTTTCGCCAAGGCGCACCTCAACTACGGTGCGGCTCTGCGGGCGCAAGGGAAGCTGCCCGAGGCCGAGAAGGAAATCCGCAAGGCGCTGGAGCTTCAGCGCAACTACCCCGAGGCTCACTTCAACCTCGGCGTGCTCTATCTCGACGCCCAAACGATGGGCGACATGACCACCACGAAGCGTCTGCAGACCGCGATCTCGAGCCTGGAGCGGTACAAGCAGCTCTCGGGCGGCCGGGCGACGACCGAGCCGCTTGCACGGGGGCTGGGTTCGAAGAAGCGCATTGCGCCCGTCTCGGTGGAGCGTGCAGACGACTACATTCGGTTGGCCAAGAAGGGGATCGAGCGCGAGGAGCGGAACACCAAGCGCAAGGCCGAGCGCGCCGCGAAGTCAGCCGAGGAGGCATCCGCACCTCAATCACCGGGCGGTGCGGACGCGGCACCGTCCGACGGCGCCGCGAAACCGGCGGGCGGCGGCGACTCGGCGGCGCCCGCGAAACCTGGCAAGCCCGGC
>CAJXVA010000307.1 GCA_913061055.1 uncultured Pseudomonadota bacterium | reverse complement strand
CGAGATGTAGAGAGGTCTCGTGGGCTCGGAGATGTGTATAAGAGACAGCTGTAGGAGTGCGCGTGCCGTTTCCTGGGCGACACCGTAGACGCGTGCGAAGAGCGCGGAGCGTGCACGGAGCGTGGCTGCCTCAGTCATGGGGTTCGAAGTTTGCAAACCCCGTACCGGCCCACGATGGGGCGGATTCCGGGATGCCCGAGAACTCCGGGACCGCCGATTGCCCGTGTTGGGCAAACTCGGGTGCGCAGGTTGAGCAACGGCTACTCGAACGCGTCGAGCAGGTCGCGGGTGGCGTCCTTGGCCTTCTGGCCCTTGGCCTCGGCGGCGGCGTCGATCTCTTCGGCCTTCTTGGGCTCGGCGCGCTCGAGCAGCTTGAACTCGAGATCCCAATCCCGCTGGCGCACCTTCTTCTCTTTGGACTCTCCCTTGGCGTCGGTCTCGGTGTGTGTGACTTCGTGCTCGAGCTCGACGGAGTACTCGCCGGAATGAGACTTCACGCGGAGCCAGCGACGCTCGTCCTCACACGTGAAGGTCTCGTCGGGCGTGGGCTTGCTGGTGAGCTCGCAGTCGTACTCGTCCCAAAGCGACACGGCCTCCTTCCACAGCTCGTCGAGGTCGTCATAGCGAACCTTCTCGAGCGCGTCTTGCCGCACCTTCTGCTCGGCGACCTCTCCCATGATCCAGCCGCAGCCCCCACCGCCGAAGACACCACCGCCGCAGACCAGGGTGAGCAGGGCGGCTTGGAGTCCTCGTCGAGCGTGCATCATGGCCATCGTAGCTGGGCTACGCGGCGCGGCAAGAGGTAAATGACCCGCAAGGACAGGGGGCGCCGGGCCGGTCTTCGCCCCCGGAATGAATCCTTGGCGCGTGCGGTTGGCCAAGGGTTCCACTACAGTCTCCGCAGACAGGAGTCCGATGACGTCGGTTGCACTAATTGGAGATTCGATTCTGGACAACAAGGTCTACGTGGGCACCGGCCCAGACGTCGCGGCGCAGCTCCGGGCCACACTCGAGGGACCGGACGGAACCGACACCGCGTGGCAGGTCACGCTGTGCGCCGTGGACGGAACCACGACTCAGGATGTGGGGAAACAGCTGGAGCGCGTCCCAGACCATGTCACGCACATTGTGCTCTCGTTGGGCGGAAACGATGCGCTCGAGAACGCCGACCTCCTGGGGGACATGCCCGCGGGCAGTGTCGGGGTTGCGATCGATCGTCTCGGAGAGCGCGTGGCCGAGTTCGCGCAGTCGTACGGCTGGGCACTCGATGCGGTGTGCGATCTGGGACGACCGGTCTGCGTGTGCACGATCTACGACGCCAACCTCGTGGGAGACGAAGGTCGGCGGGCGGTCACGGCCCTGGCGCTCTTCAACGACGTGATTGTCCGGGCCGCCCTTCGCAGAGGTGTGGGCATCATCGATCTCCGAAGTGTGTGCACGGGCCCCGAGGACTACGCGAACGAAATCGAGCCGGGTGTTCGTGGTGGCGAGAAAATCGCTCGCGCCATCGCACAGGCCGTGGGGGCGCACGAGGCCGAGCGCGTCATTGCGGTGTATGGCCTCGCCGACTGAGGCGAGGGCTGCGTCGAAGGGGATGCGGCCCGCTGCAGCTGCATTGAGGCGATGCGAATCCCGTGGCCTCGCCATCGCCATCGCTCTGCACAGCGGGTGTGCGGGAGTTGGACGGCCGAAAACGCGGGCGATGAGGGTGTTTCTGGGTCTGTTGGGCCTGATCCGTCGGCGGCGCGCTTGACCCGGGTGCCGCACGAGCGCGACAGTGTCGGCCGCATGTCCAAGCCGAGCCTGGCCGACGCCATCGCCGAGACCCTCTTCAGCCGCGAGCAGATCGACGCGAAGATCGCCGAACTCTCGACAACGATTGAGGACGACTACCGGGACAAGAACCCGCTGGTCATCGGCATCCTCAGTGGCTGCTACCCGTTCATGGCGGACCTGACCCGTGCGCTCGACATTCAGCTGGAGGTCGACTTCATGGCGTGCAGCTCGTACGAGGGCACGACGAAGAGCTCCGGGGTCGTCCGGATCCTCAAGGACCTCAACACGTCGATCGAGAACCGACACGTCCTCATCGTCGAAGACATCATCGACACGGGCCTGACGCTCAAGTACCTGGTCGAGAACCTGCAGACCCGGCATCCGGCATCGATCGAGATCTGCACGCTCTTGGACAAGCACGAGGCGCGCTCGGAGAACGTCCAGGTTCGCTACCGCGGCTTCGTGTGTCCGAACAAGTTCGTCGTCGGCTACGGCCTCGACTACGACGGCCACTTCCGGAACCTTCCGTACATCGGTGTGCTCAAGCCCGAGGTCTACTCGAGCTGATGGCCGGCTCGCTGCACCTGCGGGGCGGCACGCTGGTCACGATGGACGCGCAGCGTCGCGTAGTCACCGGCGACCTGCTCATTGAAGACGGAGTGATCACGGCGCTGGGCGATGCGCCCGCTCCGGCAGGCGTCCGCTCGGTGGACGTCTCGGGCCACGTCGTGTTGCCCGGCTTCATTCAGGGGCATGTCCACTTGGGGCAGGCGCTGTTGCGTGGCCTCAGCGAGGGGCGTGAGCTCATGGACTGGCTTCGCGACCGCATCTGGCCGCTTGAAGCTGGGCACTCTCACGACAGCGTCTACTGGTCCGCGATGCTTGGCGCCGCGGACTGCATCCGGTCGGGAACCACCACGATCCAAGAGATCGGGCTCGTCACCCACATGGATGCGCTGTTCGAGGGCATTCGCGACAGCGGGTTGCGAGCGATCGCGGGCAAGTGTCTGATGGATACCGGGATGGGCGTCTCGGATGCTCTCATCGAGCCGCCCGATGCCGCGGAGGCACTGTTCCGTGAGCAACACGCGCGCTGGCATGGCCATGACGGGCGCATCGAGTCGTCGCTGTGCCCACGCTTCATCCTCTCGTGCAGCACCGCGCTGTGGGAGCGGACGGTTGCACTCGCCAATGAGTTCGACCTCCCCGTACATACCCACCTGCTCGAGCACCCTCGTGAAGAAGACGAGGTTCGCGAGGTCCTCGGTGAGAGTCAGATGGGGTACCTTGACCGCCTCGGCGTTCTCGATACCGACCTGCGGATCGCACACGGCGTGCAACTCAATGAGCAGCACCTGGAGATTCTCGCGGGGCGGTCGCTGCGGGTGTGTCACTGCCCCTCCGCCAACCTCAAGCTGGGCTCCGGTATCGCGCACCTGGGCTTTCTCGGCGACGCCCAGGGTGTGCAGGTGGGGATCGGGACCGACGGTGCCCCGTGCAACAACGACATGGACATCCTCGAGGAGATTCGCCTCGCGGCGCTGCTCCAGGGCGTGCGGCAGAAACCCGGCGCGTTCTCAGCCGAGGCGGCGTTGGCCCTCGCGACGTGTGACGGTGCCGCGGCGATCGACAAGGCGGACAGCTTGGGCAGCCTCGAGGTTGGCAAGCAGGGCGACATCGTGGTGCTCGACCTGGAACGACCCGCCTCGTTTGGACCATGCTCGAGCGTGTACGACCGCATCGTGTATGGCGCGGGTCGAGACGCCGTGCGTCATGTTGCCGTCGCCGGAACGCCGTTGCTGACCGACGGCGGGTTGGTGACGGTCGATGAATCCGAGATGATGGCGCGCGCGGGTGAAGAAGTCCGAGCGCTCGTCGACCGAGCGCTGTAGTCCCACTACGGGTGGGGCCGTTGCCGGGTTTCTGCGGGACCCCCCTTCGGGGTGTAGGGGTCCCTCCGAAACCCTCGGTTCGGCGGCCTGCGTTCGGGACTCTCTATCTTTGCCGCTTCGCATCCCTGCGGGACGCTTCGCTCTCTTGCTCTGAGCCGGGCTGGTGGGCCCCGATGGGCGGGCTGAGCGGACGGCGGTTGGGTCCGAGGCGCTCGATTCTAGCGTTCGGTGGGGTCGCTCTGGGAGGCGTCCCAAGCAGGGAAGCGTTTGGCCAGGGCGACCTTGTTGAACCGCTGGAGCATCCGCCAGGTTTCGTGGGAGGCGGGGAGGGCGAGGCTGTGGGGGCGGCCGGTGTCTCGGGGTGTGGGCGTGGTCACCAGGTCAGACGCTCCTCGGTCGGCACGCCGCAAGACGGGCCGGTGGCCGCGCACACGTTCGGGGGGATGAGCCCGCGGGAGCCCCTCGACCAATCGAAGGTGGCGAGGGCAAGGGGTTGGGGTGCAACGAAGATTCGACCCGCGAGGCTGCGTCTTGGTTTCCACTCTCTTCAGCCCCGATCCGCACTCTCGCCCGTCCATCGAAAGCACAACGCCCCGGGCTGCCCGGGCTTACGTGTTGGTGTCGATCCAGGCTGCGACTTTTTCTGCGCCATCGGGCGGGCAGCTCTCGGCACACGCCTGCGTCATTGCGTCCCTCGCGGTGGGCTCGCGAAGCAGTCGGAGCAGCGGTCCCTGCAGGTCGGTCGCGGTGGCATCGGCGTCCACGTGGTCGGTCACCATCACCGCACCGCCGGCCTGCACCATCGGCTCGGCGTTGAAACGCTGGTGCTGGTCCTTGTGATACGGGTTGGGAAGAAAGATGGAGGGCGCGTGGTTGGCCCAAGCCTCCGCCACGCTTCCGGCTCCCGCTCGGCTCACGACGAGGTTGCTTGCCCGGTAGGCGGCGCCCATCGAGCTGCAGTAGTCGACTGCCTTCGCCTTCACGCCGGCGTCGTCGTAGGCCTTCTGCAGCGTCGCGACATCGAACGTCCCGCACTGGTGAAAGACCTGCCAGCCCTCGAAGGCGGCCGCTCGCTCTGTGTCCCCGACAAAGGCCATCATCGCCTTGATCAGAGACTCGGCTCCGTGGGTCGCTCCGGTGATGAAAAGCGTCGGAAGCTCGGGGTCGAGCCCGAGGGTCGACCGTGCGTCTTGCGGGGACATCTCGCCGACGGAGACGGCGCGTAGCGGGAGGCCGATGCGCTCGGCGCCGGGCAGGAGCTCGCTGGGGTAGCTCGAGAACACCTTGGTACACAGGCCCGCGAGGCGTCGGTTGGCCTGGCCGGGCACGGCGTCGAGGTTGACGAGCACCCGGGGGATCTTGCGGCGGGCAGCGGCGACGACGGCCGGCCCCGAAACGAACCCACCCGTCGCGACGACACACGAGACCGCTTCTCGCTCCAGCAATTGCATCAGTTGGCGCGTCGAACGGCGCCATCCGGCGAGGAAGTCGAGCGCCTTCCACGGCTTCCGCGCAGAGGGAAGGGGGCGGGCCGGCGAAGATGTGTAGGGGTAGCCGAGGGCGTCGAGAATCTTGGCGTCTGAAGGCCGGTCGGAAACCAGGAAGTGCACGACCTCTCGGTTTCGCGCCTCAAGCCGTTCGACGACGCCCACGTTCGGGTAAATATGTCCCCCGGTGCCACCTCCGACGAGCAGCACGGTGCCTCCGGTCGATGGCGCCATCGGCCGGGACTGTACGTCACACCCCCGAATGCGCGAAACTCAGGGGGAGGATGGATGTTCGGGAACCTTTGGAGGCTTGTGTCGCACATGTCGGCACGGTGAGGGAGTTCAAACTGAAGGGTCATGTGTGTGCGGGCTTGGTGCTCGCGCTGTCGTGCTTCGGCTGCGCCGACGAGGAAGGCCGGGCCGGCCAGGGTTGGGACCCTGATCTGACAGCGGGTGCCGCCGACACGGAGGGCGAGAGCGCGACCACGGGCGACCCCACGGACGACGACTCGACCGGCGGAGAGGGGGGCGAAGAAGGTGGCGAGGAAGGCGGCGAGGACCCGACCGGCGCCACCGGAACGTGCAACCCCGGGATGGAACGACAGTGCCTTTGCGAAGACGGCCTGCACTTGGGCAACGAGGTCTGCAATGCGGCCGGCGATGCCTGGGGCGAGTGCGTGTGCGATGACACCGGCGGGACCGCGGGCACTGGCGATGAGACCGGCGGGGATGCGACCGGCGGTAACGTAGCGCCGACCGAGGTCTGCTACCCCGGCGCAGACGGAAGCGGAACGACCTGCTTCGAGCTTCACTACCTACAGCCCGACGGCTACGACTACCCGCCCGCGCTCGGCGGCGACCCCAACTACCGGCAGCCGATCGCCTACATCGACCTCGAAGCGATCGACCCGGCGACGATGCTCTCCCCCAACTTCCGGCTCAGCGAATTCGCCGAGGCCTACAAGGGCCGCTACGGAATCGTACAGCCCCACGCGGTCGAATCCGTACAGCTGCTGCGCGACGATGTCGGCGCGATCACGGTCAACTCCGGATACCGCCCGCCCGAGTACAACGCCGGCGTTGGCGGGGCCACGCACTCGCGTCACATGTACGGCGATGGCTTCGACCTCGACCCGACCGCGGTCGGCCTGAGCACCCTCGAAGCTGCCTGCACCAACCGCGGCGGCATGCTCGTCGAGTACAACACCCACGTGCACTGCGACTTCCGGTTCGACGACGCGTCGACCGAGTTCTTCGGCGCCGCCGGTGCCCCGTCCGGAGCCGAGCTCCCCGTGTTCACCGCCTCGCTCGACGAGGAGGGCGGCGATGTCTACACCGCACCGGCCGAAGGCTTTGACGAGGGCGAGCCGTTGCGTCGCTGGTACGCGTATGACGAGGACGGCGAGCTGATCGAGGAGACGCTGGGAGAGGCGTACGTCGCACCGCCGCAGGCGGCTCGGGTGCGTGTGGTCATCGGGGCGCAGATCGAGCTCGAGACGATTCGCTAGAACCGGCTCTCGACCTGAAACAGGACCCAGTGCTCGGGGTTGGGTCTGCGGACGGCGGTGCTGTCGCGATCATCGAGCCACGCGCGGATGTCGTAGCGGATGCTGGGCTGCAGCCAGCTTTCGACTCGGTAGCTAGCCTGCAGGTATCCCCACAGGGTTTCTTCGAGGAACGTGTTGTCGGAAATGTCGTCCTTGTCCCACGAGACCCGCAGGCGCAGGCGTAGGGGATCGATCGGGTTGACGCCGACGATGCCGACCACGCGGGCATCGTTGGAGAAGCGCCCCGGGTAGCGACCGCGGTCGACCCACGAGTATTGGAACTGCACCTGGGCGGTCACCCGCTTGTGAGGGTCCACGCGGATCCGGGGGCGAACCTGGTAGCGGACACCGCTGCAACCCAACTGGGTCCCCTCGAGGAAGTCCTGGTACAGGACGAAATCGTCTCCGCTCCCGTCGTCGTTGTTGTTCTCGGCGGTGAAGCAGCGGTCACGGCCGCGCGCGCTGAGGTCGTTGCTCTGAAAGTCGAGCCACAGTCCAGGGGTGAGCCAAGGGGTGGCCCGAACATCACCGCGCGCGAAGGTTCGAACGGACGCGGTCTGGGTGCTCAGCTCTTGCCAGACATCCAGGAGCGTTCGCAGCTGAAACCGCTCGCCGATCAGTCCGGTGTACTTCATCCGGGCGCCGGCCTCGTCCGAAGCACGCAGACCGTCGGTCTGGTCAGCGGCGGCGATCGGGCGGGCGTAGGGGTTGCGGAACTTCTCGTCGTAGTACCGACCGCTGACCTCGATCTCGTGGGTGTCCCAGCTCGCGGTGTTGCGGACGATCGCCGCCGGACCGCCGCCGCCCTCCTGGTTGATCGAGTCGAACGAGTAGGAGACCTCGGCGAACACGTCGGCCCACTTGCGGCCCCAGCTCATGTCCGCACCGGCGGCACCGAACGGTCCTCCGTACGGAGTGCGCTGCCACTCCTGAAAGTCCAAGTCTGCGCCATCGACCAGCCAGTTGACGCTGCTGCCGTACCCCGTCACGCCAACGTGGGTGCGGCGGTCGATGAAGTAGGCGAAGTTTCCGCCGCCCAGAACCTCGTTGTACATGTTGGGCAGTGAGGCGAAGCGCAGGGTGGGGGCCGGACTCAGCGGATCCGCAGCTGTGCTCTCGTAGACCGGCGGGGCGCTGCATTCCTCGAACAGCTCGGAGGACAGGCGCGGGTCGTCGCAGACGTCGGCGTTGTAGACCCCGGTCCAGTAGATGGGCTTGGTTTGGTGCGAGAAGAAACCATAGGCTTGCATCCAGCCCACAGGCATCTGGATCTTTTTGGCGCCGATCGCCACGCCGCGCTGCCGCACGCGCTCCCGGTAGTCGGGGGTGACATAGCGTCGGGGCTCGTTCGTCGGACACGGCGTGTCGGCGAGCTCGCCGGTGGACTGCCGGCACTCGCTGGTCAGCCTCGTATTTCGGTACATCGTGTCGTCGAGCACGAAACCGTTGGGCGTGTAGCGGGAGGTCGTATCGAACGTGAGCCGCTGCCCAAAGCCGATGTTGTACGTACCGGCGATCACACCCCACTTGGGCGTGTCCCATTGTGCGAAGTATTTGGGCACGCGAGGCGTCGGTCTGGGCCCTGCACTCACCAACGCATCGCGGTTGGGGTCCCAGACCGCGTTCTCGATGCGGTTGCGGTCGAGGACCGCGACCGCGCCCACCGTCAGGTGACGAAGGGTGGAGACCCGCGCCTGCAGGAGCATCGGAGGGACGCGGTCGTCTTCCGAGGTCCAGATCGTCTGGTATCGAACCCGGCCCCGCACGCCCGCCTTGCTGCCCTCGGGGGCGGGCACGAGCAGGAATGCCGCGACCGACTCGAGCTTCTTGCGGGTGATGGCGCCCGCCAGCACCAGGGCGGCTGGGTTGCCGATGCGACCCGCTTCTTCACGGTACGCCAAGATGGCATCCACGTCCTCGTAGGTGAGGTTGGGCAGCGCATACAGCTGCTCGCGAGTCGCGGTGTTGAGGTCGACGCCCTGGCGAAGCAGGTCGACCAAGATATCGAACGTGCCGGTGCCGATCTCGCCGGTGACCTGCAGGTCGTAGAGGTCTTCCTCGTCGTCGATATCGACGTAGACCTCGTACTGCGCCGCCTGAGCGAAGGAGGGACACAGCAGAGCCGTGCCAAGGGCCAAGGCTGAAAGGAAGCGAAGGCGCTCAGTCACAAGTTACGTCCTCACACGCGCCCCAGACTCCCACCATCGCATCGCGGGCGTCGTCTTCGAGGGCTTCGAACTCATCGACGCGGTCCACACCGTTGGGCGGGATGTGCAGCACGCAGGCTGCACCGCGTTCGACCATCAGGCTGTTGATCTCGCGGCCATCGACCTCGATGTAGGCCAGCAGCCGGTCGTATCTATCCGTGCACTCTTCGTCGTAGCGAAGCGTTACGGTTTTGCCCTCGACCAACATGCGGTTGAGCTCGGTCGACTCGGTCCCAAAACAGTCGTCCTTGCCTTGGGTGCTCTCCGGGGTGTCGATCATCAGGTACCGAACCCGCGAGCCGTCGTCGAGTTCGACCGTGTCCCCATCGACGACTCGCGTCACGACAGCCTGCGTGGGCCCACAGGTGGAGCCCTCGGAGGTGTCGCACGCGGTTGTCAGAAGGAGCAGGCCGGCGAAGGCTATTCGCATGCGTTCTCCGCCCCGGGCGTGCCGTTGTCGCCATCGCCGTAGGGGGTATTCGACGTGCAGTGGTTGAGCTCGTCGTCGTTGGCGACGGTGTCCTCCGAGCCCGGGGCCACGCTGGTCGAGCTTCCGGTGGCCGAGGCGGTGTACGAGATCTGGTCGAGGACCTCTCCACCGATTCCCACGAACAGGGCGCCGCCGCCGTTGCCCAGCGTGAACCCAGCTTCGATGGCCGAGTCGAGACCGCCGTTGGTCAGCATGTCTGCGTTGCGTGCGAACACGACACGGGTCCCAGCGGTGACCGCGACGCACTCTCCGGTGGCTGAGATGGTCGTGTCGGGGTTCTTGGGGTCGTCGCCAAGCTCCAAGCCGTTGAGGTCGACGTTGGCGCTGACCAAGACCTCAAACCACTCACCTTCCGTGTCTCCGACAGCGTCCGGGTTGGGCATCCACTCGGTGATCACGAGGTCGCCCGCGGTCGGCGAGACCACGTCGCGAACGCGTCCGCCGTCGTCGCAGGTGCCCGCCGGCGTTCCGCCGCACGCCAGGTTCTCCGCGGCGGGAGTTCCGAAGTCGCCGTCACCGTAGGCCTCCTCGGCGTCACACCAGTTGGCCTCGTCGTCGTTCGCCTCGGGGCCCGAGACCGACGGATCGAGCGAGCGTGCAGACCCGGAGGTCGTTCCGGTCCAGGTCACCACGTCGAGGACCTCGCCGTCGGTCGCGATGAAGAGCCGCCCGCTGGAGTTGAGCAGGGACAGGCCGAGCTCGTAGTCGACCGCAGGAAGGCCGCCGTTGGTCGCGGCCTCAGCGTTCTTGGCGAATAGGATGCGGTCGCCGGCTTCCACCGGCGCGCAGGTATCGAGTTCGACGGCCTCCTCCACATCGTCCTCACGCCCGAACTCCAGCGCGTTGAGGTCGAACCCAGCGTTGGCGTAGACCTCGAACCACTCGCCGTCCGTGTCGCCCACCGCGGAGGGGTCGGCCATGAACTCGGTGACCCATAGGTCGCCAACGGAGGGAGCGACGATTTGCCGAAGGGCCCCGTCTGCGTCCGCGCAGGAACCCTCTGGGGCTTCGATTGGGCACGGTGGGTTGGCGGCACCGGGGGACCCCAGATCGCCGTCACCGTAGGGATCCTCAGAGAGGCAGAAGGCGTCCTCCTCGTCGTTGCGGGTGGGGTCGAGCAGCGTGGGGTCGAGCTGGCTGCTCGCTCCGGTACCACTGTCGTTCCACGTGACCGTGTCGAGGAACTGACCGCCCCAGCCGACGGAGATGCCGGTCCCGTTCTCGGACGTGTTGGACATCGACAGGGTGAACAAGTGGTCGACCGGCGGCAACCCGCCGTTGACCGCCGGATCGGCAGAGTGTGCGAAGAGCAAGTAGGTGCCAGCACCCGCAGGCATGCAGTCGACCGACCCGATGATGTCGGTGGGCTCCTCGTCACCGAACTTGGTGATCGCCAGCCCGTTGAGGTCAAAGTCGTTGGCGATGTAGATCTCGAACCACTCGCCCTCATCGTCGCCCACAGCGTCCGGGTTGGGCATGTACTCCGTGATGACAATGTCGCCCGGAGACGGGGCCAGGATGTCGCGAGGCACGCCGTCCTGGTTGCATGTGGTGGGCTGTTCCGAGAAGCACGCATCGTTGGCCGCCCCCGGAGTGCCAAACGAGCCGTCTTCGTACTCCGTGCTTGCGTCGCACCAAGCATCGAGGTCGTCATTGCCGGCCGCATCGGGCTCTCGCGTGCCGTCGAAGGCTCGTGAGACGGAGTCGGCGACGTCTTGATAGATGATGAGGTCGACGACCGAGGTTCCACACGCCACCGACAGCTCGCCCCCGCTGTTGTTGAGGCCACTGGCGCCCAGCCCGTCCCCGTAGCCGTAGTCGACGTGCGCCGGAGGGGCCTCGGGGTCGGCATCACCGAAGACCAAGTACTCGCCGGGTCCGATGACGACGTCCTCGACCTGGTGGATTTTCTCCCCGCTGCCGTCGGCTTTCCGGAAACGCAGCAGCACCCCGGACATGTCGATCTCCGCGTCGGTCGGGTTGTAGACCTCGAACCATTCGAGGCCCTTGTCCGCGCCGTCGGGGTTGGCCATCACTTCGCTGATCACCAGGTCGCCGGGCAGGAGGTTCGTCGCGCACTGCCCGGCTCCGTCGTCACGTCCAGAGCTATCCCCGCACGCGGCCGCAGAGGCGAGGAGACACAGAGCCGCGAGGCGGCGGGAATGGGCGGTCCAAGGGCGGATCATGGCAGTTGGGCTCCTTCAGGATTGGCCCTGTCTCTTATACACATCTGACGCTGCCGACG
>CAJXVA010000306.1 GCA_913061055.1 uncultured Pseudomonadota bacterium | reverse complement strand
CGCTCGTCGGCAGCGTCAGATGTGTATAAGAGACAGCTCTACTACGCGGCGGCCGATGGCGGGCTGATCTATCGAAGCAGCGACGGTACAGCGTGGACCGAGCCGCTGCCCACGACCGGGTCGTGCGATGGAGGCAACCTCAGCCGCCGAGGTGGGATCGCCGATCGTGACGGTGTCTTCGTCCTCGTCACCGACACCGGCAACGTGTGCCGCAGCGACGATGGCGGCGCATCCTTCACCCACCACGTTCTGGGCGGTGGCTCCGGCGATGTCGTCGTTCGCTCGGATGTCATTGCGACCGACCAGGGCTTCTACGCGGGCAGCCGCGATGGAGGCTGGCACAGCGGCGATGGCACCCAGTGGGATTTTGTGGGTTTCACGCTCGAGGGCGACGACATCGCAACGCTCGCCCACAGTACAGACTCCGGGACCCTGATCGGAATCGCGTGGAACGGGGACGACTTCTATCGAAGTACCGACGGCGGTCGCACGTGGGTCGGCGCCGACGCGCCTTCGGGCAACGACACCAACGCAGCGGCGTTTGGGTTTGCCACCCCCTCCGAACAGTGCCCGGGGTGAGGCCCGCGGTCATCCGCAGTCTGCAGTCGCGCCCGCAGCTTCGAGCGCGTCCACAGCCGCGGGACCTCCGTAGGAACACGCCAGGCTCATGGCCGACGCGCCGTCGTCTCGTGGCGTGTCCGGATTGACGCCCCGCTCGAGCAGGAGGTTGAGCGTGTCCACGTGCCCTCGCTGCGCGGTCCAGCACAGCATCCGTCCGTAGTCGCTCTCGTCGACTTCTCCAGCTTCGAACAGCGCCTCGAGCCGCGCCGTGTCGCCGTCCATCGCGGCGACGACGGCGGGGCCTCCGTCCAACGACTCGACGAGTGCACTGCCGAACAACGCCAAGCCGAGCGCCGCGAGCACCCCCGCGGCTACAAACGGCAGCTTGTGTGCCTTCATGAAGTCGAGGACGCGGCCGCCGAAGTGCAGCGCAGCCGCGAGGGCGCCCGCGAGGACCATGAACGAGGCGCCGACGTAGCGATCCTGCGGAATCGCGATCGCCGATCCCCCCACGCCGAGCGCCAGGTCCCAATCAAAGAGGTCCGAGACGACCGCCCCCACGCCGGCCATCAGCAGCGCTGGGACCAGGAGCCAGGCCACCAAGAGCGCGAAGTTCTTCAAGGGACCATCCGAGGGAGTCTGTGATGCGCTCACCCAATGATCGTAGGGCGGTCCACAGCCCCGAGCACGGGCTCACAGGGGGTCGCCCGCGAAATTTAAGGCCGCACAGGACCTTTGCGGGCCCCTGACAGCTCGCGTGCTAGCAACTCGGCAGTATGGCGCGCATTCCCGACAGTATTCGAGCCGCCCGCGCCGCGTGGAATCGACCCGGACGGCCCGCGCCCCAGCACATCGCGCCCCCGGGGCGGGGGCAAGAGTCGGTGTGGGACTTCCCCCGCCCGCCTCGGCTCGAGGCCTGGCCGCAGCGGGTCCGTGTCGAGTTCGGCGGGCTGATCATCGCCGACAGCACACAAACGCTCCGAGCGTTGGAGACCAGCCACCCACCGACCTACTATCTCCCGCGCGCCGACGTGAACATGAACGCGCTTCGGCCCGCGCCGGGCTCGTCGATCTGCGAGTGGAAAGGCGCGGCCTCCTACTTCGACATCGTGGCCGGCACCAGGACCGCGGCCAAGGCCGGATGGAGCTACCCCGACCCGTTCGAGGACTTCGCCCAAGTCGCGGACCACTTCGCGTTCTACTGCGCGGCCATGGACGCGTGCTCGGTCGGAGAGCACCGGGCCACCCCGCAGCCGGGCGGCTTCTACGGAGGCTGGGTGACCGCGCACGTCACGGGCCCGTTCAAGGGCATCCCCGGGTCCATGGGCTGGTGAAGCGGCCACCGACAGCCGTGGTTGCTGCGGTGCTGTTCGTTACGTTTTCAACCGGCTGCTAGCGCACGACATCGAAGTCATGCGTCGCGGCGAAGATGTCGGCGCAGAATCGACAAGCGACCCGCATACGATGGTGTTAGACGTGGCACCCCGGTTGCATCCATCTTTTCCTGAAGGAACCGCCCGTCCCCGCGCATAGATGATGCGACGACGGGCATCCTTTGCGTCCACGTTTCCCCCTTGAACTCCTTGTGACCTGATTGGTGACGGCATGAACTGGACACTGCGGTGGCTCCCACGGCTCCGGTGGAAACTTGGCCGGTGGGACAGTTTTGCGGTCCTTTGGCTGCTGTTCGCGGCTGTGGTCGCGGTGTTCGTCTTCGACGACTTCGGCGAGACCTTCGACGAGGACAAACACGTGACCTATGGCGACATGATCCTCGCCTGGTTCATGACCTTCTTCGAGGATGACCGCGCGCTGTCCTATTCGCGCGACTACCTCTACGGCGGTGCCTTTGACCTCGCGGGCGCCATCATTCGAAAGCTCCTGCCGCTGGGCACGAACGACGCCCAGCATCTGCTTGGTGCGATCGTGGGCTGGCTGGGTCTGCTTGGGACGTGGCGCCTGGGCCGACGGATCGGCGGACCCGCAGTCGGATGCGTCGCCTTGCTGCTGATTTCGGTCACGCCCGCGTTCGTGGGTCACGCGTTCAACAACCCCAAGGACGCCCCGTTTGCGGTCGGATACGTCTGGGCCCTCTACGGCATCGTCGGGTTGATCAGGGCCGCTCCAAACGTCACCCGCCGGCACTGGATCGCCGCGGGGCTGTTCGTGGGTCTGTCGGCCTCCGTTCGCGTCGCCGGGCTGCTTTCGTTCTGCTACCTGGGTCTCGCGGTCGCGTTCGTCTTCCACTACGGCCACCGCGTGCGGCGATTCGGCGACCCCCGCAGTCTTCTTCAACTGGCCGGTCGCGCAACCGGAGCGTTCGGCCTGGCTTGGATCGCCATGATCGCCGCGTGGCCGTGGGCCCAGCTGGCCCCCCTGCGGCGACCCGTGTTCGCGCTCAGCTACATGTCGAAGTTCGCCCTCGCGCCGCGGAAGTTTCCGTTCGAGGGCGTGGAGATGTACGGCTTCGAGATCCCGTGGGACTACATCCCGCGGATGCTGGCGTTCAAGCTTCCCGAGCTGGTGCTCGTCGGCCTCGGGCTGAGCCTGCTGGTGGCCCCGCTGCTGCTGCTGCGTGAACGAGATGTGCGGCGCACCGCCAGCTGGGCCCTGCTGGTGCTCGCAGTGCTCATTCCGCCCGCCTACGCGATCCTCAAGGGCTCCACGCTCTATGGCGGCATTCGCCACTTCCTGTTCTTGATGCCGCCACTGGCCGTGTTCGCGGCTGGCGGTCTCGTCGCGGTCACGAGACTGCTCCTCGCGCGCTCACGCGTCGCTGGGCTGGTGGTCTGCGCGGCCATCGGCCTTGCCTGGAGCTTTGGCCTCGCGACCATCGTTCGGCTCCACCCGATTCAGTACATCTACTACAACCAGCTCACGGGCGGCATTGCGGGGGCGGAGGACAACTTCGAGCTCGACTACTACGGCGGCGGCTACCGGCCGGCCATGCGTCAGTTCCTCGCCGAGCTCTGGGAGCGCGAGCCGGAGACCTATCTCTCCAAGAAGGTCCGCTACGCGGGATGTGGCGGTGGCGGCGAGTTGCCGGCCCACTTCGTCAAGGACGACAAGAAGCCGGACTTCCACATCGGCAGCACCCGCGGCGGCTGCCGGGACAAGTACTCCACGCGTCCGATCTTCACCGAACTCGTTCGCGATGGCGTATCGATCGTCATCGTCCGAGACCTGCGCAAGAAGCCCAAGAACGCCAAACCCAAGAAGGCCAAATGATGACCTCACCTGACGAACTCTCGAAGGATTCGGTCGAGGACGTTCTCGCGGCTGCGGAGGCGATCCTCCACGACCCTGTCGCCGCCCCTCGATTCGCCGTGCCCTGCGTACGCCAAGCTTGGGCGATCAAGCTCGAAGACGCAGCCGACTTGCCCGAAGCGCTTCGCGAGTACGACGGTCTCCCCAAGGCACAACGCGTCCGGTTCGCCGACTCGTGGCAGCGCGACGAGCAGGAGGATGGCGAGGCCATCACCCGAGGCGAGCTTCTGGAGCAGGTCCGGGTTCTGCGGCGCACGACCGCGCCACCGAACAGACGCATGCTCTACGGTGCCTGGGCCCTGATGGCCGTCGCGCTGCTCGGCATCTTGATGTTGCGGATGTACTCCGGATCCGTGGGCATCACGCAGGAGTCCTCGGTCGGACCGTGGCGGGTCGAGATCTTCGCGATCAAGGAGTTCCGCGGGCCTTCAGCGGTGTTTCGCGCTGGCGATGCCGACTTCAAGTGGAAGGGGCCGCCCCACGAGACGATGCCCAAGGACAAGTTTGCGACGCGGCTCTCCACCTGTCTCGAGCTCGACGCGCCCACGCGAATCGACTTCGTGATGGTCGCGAACGATGGCGCCCGACTCTTCATCGATGGCGAGAAGGCGATCAACGCGTGGAGCGTCTCCGGGAAGTCGCGCACCGTGACCCGCGAGCTTGCAGCGGGGACTCACCTCATCATGATCGAGCACCACGACAAGCGCGGGACGGCATCCATCAACCTCACCGCATCGATCGACAAGGGCCTTCCTGGCCCCATCCCTCCTGCGCTCCTGCGGTATTCGGACGATCCAGAGAAATGCTGAGGACGACGCTCAGTTGAGCGTCTCGACATACGTTGCCAGCAGGGAGGCGATCTCATCGACCTCGGGGTCGTCGAGTTCCTCCGCCGCCGCTGCGGCCCAAGTCGCCATGTTCTGAGCCACGGTCGCCGCCCCCTCGAGGTTGCCGTTGTCCGCCATGACTCCGATGACGATCAACGCCTTGGCATAGCCCACAACGACGTCGGCCTTGCGAAGAACATTGGCGCCCTCGAGGACAACGTCTTCGATCGCAACCGTGCGCTCATCGGTATGCACCACGCCCGTGAGTGGGTCGGTGTATTCGATGGACGCCTCGATGCTGTCGCAATCGGAGATCAGACTCGCATCGCACGCCGAGATGATCTGGTGAAAGGTCATCGTGTCGTTGGGACCCAGGTGCTGCGGCTCGACCTCGGTGGGGTCGCCGCTGACCTCTTCTCCGTGGAAGCGCTTGAGACCGAAGTACCAGGGCAGCGTGAGCCGGGTTCGAACGTTCCGTGCGACGACCATCGTGTTGGACAGGAAGCGCTCGCCCAGCATGTGCTGGGCTTCTTCCGCGCTGTCGATGAAGATGTAGGCGCCCTTCCCCGCATCGGTCACCGCATCCATGAGGTTGTCGGAGTAGCCCGTGCCGACACCGACGCCAACACCGAGCAGGTAGGTCCCTTCACCATCGTTGTCCGAGGACTCGCTCGCGATGAGGTCGAGGTCGGTCACACCTGCGTTGGCTCCGCCATCGCTGACCAGCATCACCCGGTTGATGCCATTGTCGATGTGGTGCTCGTTGGCAAGCTGGTAGGCGGCAACCAGGCCGGCGTGAAGGTTCGTCCCTCCGTTGGTCCCGAGCGCGTCGATCAGGCCGACGAGTTCGGGGTCGTTCGGGCCCTCGACTTCGTAACCATCGAGCAAGACGGACTGTTCGGTCGACCAGGTGACCATCGAGATGGTGTCTCCGGCCCGCAGAGACCCCGCCGTGGCGTACATGGTCTCCTTCATCATATCGAGCGGCGGGCCGGACATGGAACCTGACGTATCCAGCGAGAAGACCAGGTTCAACGGCGGTCGCTGCTCCGCGGTCATCTGGCGACTGCGCGCGCTGACCATGAGCGTGAACTCCCCCGTTTCGGGGTCGGTTCGACGCATCTGAACGCCCACCTTGGCGGCTTCCTCGGTGGGGTTGTCGTAGCTGAGATCGTAGTAGTTGAGAAACTCGTGAATCCGAATCTGCGAGCGGTCGACGATGCCGCCGTTTTGAATCGCCGCGCGTGCGATCACAGGTGATGCCTGCGAGTTGCTGTCGTCGTTGCTCATGTACAGGACGACGGGGTCGGCGTCGTCTGGGCACATGCTCTCGGCCTCGGTGTACCGAGCCGTGCGCAGGTCGAGCGGGTCCACGGCCTTGGGAGCCTCGTCGCACTGCCCTTTCTTGCAGTCCGGGTCCATGCCCTCGCCGCACATGCACTGGCACACGCCATCGTCGACGCACAGGTCGTTGGGCATGCACAGTGCGAGCACGCCGTCGTTCGTAATGTTGCACCATGCCCCTTCAGGACACGTAGGCGAATCCTCGCTGCCCGAACACATCTCGACGCACGTTCCTTCGAGACTCTTCTCGACCACGTCGTAGCAGACGACCCCGATGTCGCAGTCGTCGATGCCGCTGACCCCGGAGCCTTCGACGACACAAGGGTCGCCCGGCGCCATCGGGTCGGGTGCGAGCGGAACACATCGCGTCGCGTTGTGCACGGGACCACCGTCGTTCGCCCACGGTCCGCATTTTTCTCCGTCCGCGCAGTCCTGGTCCCACGTCGAGCACTCGATCGACACCCCACCGCCATCAGGATCGGTGATGAAACCCGTCGACAACCCAGTGTCGAAACCGTCGTCGTCGTCGTCTTCACTGGGCTCACCCTCGACCGGCGGCTCGAACGGCGGCGCACCCCATCCGGCATTGCCTCCGACCAGCGGCTCGCCATCGGCACACAACAGCGAGGGACCCTCAGGCTCCCCAGAGGACGACTCCTCCGGCTCGTTTTCGCTCGTCGAAGAGGCCTCCCCCGTCGTGGTCTCATCCGCGTCGACGGCGGAAGAAGAGCTACAACCGATGGTAATCAGGGCACTTAGTACAGATCCATAGCGTTTCATGGCAAGCCGGCAGCTATGGAGGCTATGTTATTTTTGTTTTGAAGTACAGTCTTGGATAGATCTAGGCGTCCGGAGGCAAATACGACAGCGCTGTCGTATTTGCTCGGTCCGAGCTCAGACCGGCTCGACGAAGCTCGCCAGCACGGTCTTGACCTCGCGGTTGCCCAGCCGGATCTGCAGCTTCATCTTGGGCCCGGAACCGGACCAGCCCAGCACCTCGGCGTCGCCAAAGGTCCGAGTCCGCACGATCATGCCCACGTAGATCGGGACGCCCTCGCCTTCGTCGGCCGGGATGTCATCGAACGGGATGTCGGGCGCGGTGTCGTACTCGATGTCGTTCTGCCAGGACTCGGCCTGACGACGGATCGGCTGCTCGCGGTGGGCGGATCGGCGTCCGTAGCCGCCATAGTCGGGCTCATCGCCGACTCGGTGCACGCAGTCTCGCGGCAGGTCGCCCAAGAACCGCGACGGCACGCCGACCTGGGTCTGGCCGTAGATCCGCCGACGCGCGGCCATGGTCAGGGTCAGCATGCGTTTGGCCCGGGTCAGCGCGACGTAGGCGAGCCGCCGCTCCTCCTCCATCTGCACCGGATCGTCCAAGACGCGCGCATGCGGGAAGACCCGCTCCTCCATCCCGGTCACGTAGACCCGCTCGAACTCCAGGCCCTTGGCCGAGTGCACGGTCATCATGTTGATCGCACGGGTCGCGTCGCCTTCGGACCGCTCCCCGCCCACGAGGCTCACCAGTTCGAGATACTCGTCCAACGTGCCATCGGGACGCTCCTGCAGGAACTCCATGACGTTGCCCTGGAGTTCCTGAAGGTTCTCCAGTCGGGCTTGCGATTCCTCGCTGTCGTCGGTGATGAGCATCTCGCGGTAGCCGCTGACCTCGATCACCCGGGCCATCAGCTCGTCCAGCGGGAGCTGATGCATCTCGTCGCGCAGGTTCTGAATCATTGTGACGAAGCCGCGAACCTTGCGCGCTGCCGCCTTCTTGAGGCCTGCCGCCTCGGGATCGAGCAGGGAGTCCCACAGCGAGCTCCCGTTCTTGGCGGCCGCATCGGCCAAGCGGGTCTGGGTGGTGTTGCCGATGCCCCGACCCGGTCGGTTGATGATGCGGCTGACGTGCGCATCGGAGCTGTTGTTCCGAAGCACCGAGAGGTACGCGAGCGTGTCCTTGACCTCCTGGCGCTCATAGAACGCCACACCACCCACGATGCGACACGAGAGCCCGGTGCGGCGGACTTCGTCCTCGAGCACCCGCGACATCGCGTGGGTTCGATAGAAGACCGCGATCTCTTCGGGGTCGGTCCCATCTTCGATCGCCGCGTGGGCATCCTGCGCGATCAGCCGGGCCTCGTCGCGTTCCGTCCCCAGCCGAACCATACGTACGGGGTCCCCCTCGCCCAGATCACTCCACAGTGTCTTGCCCAAGCGCCCCGAGTTCTTGCGGATGACCGCGTCGGAGCACTTCAGGATGTTCATCGTGCTGCGGTAGTTCTGCTCCAGGCGCACGACTTTGGCGCCATCGTGCCGGTCGGCAAACCGCAGGATCTGGTCCACATCCGCACCGCGCCAGCCGTAGATGGACTGATCGTCGTCCCCGACGACGCACAGCTCGGCGTTGCGAGCGATGCGGTCGATGAACTCGGCTTGCACCGGGTTCGTATCCTGAAACTCGTCGACCACCACGTGGGTGAACCGCGTCGTCATGCGGACCATGGGGTCCAGATCGGCGAGCTGCGAGTCCGAGGGTTTCATCGCCTTGCGCAACAGCGTGACGACGTGGAGGATCAGATCTCCGAAGTCACACGCGTCGGCAGCCTGAAGCTTCTCCTGGTACTTCGTGTACGCGTTGCGAATGACGGTCGCGACGGGCTCGAGGATCTGAAGCTGGTCCAGCTCGCTAGGCCGAAGGCCCTGGTTCTTGGCCCGGTCGATGTGTCCCAGCACGCCTTTGGGCGTGTAGAGCCGGTCGGGAACCCCCAGGTCGGTCAAGACCTGCTTCATCAGCGATTTCTGGTCACTGGTGTCGTAGATCGCGTAGTGCGAGCTCAGCCCCACGCCCTCGGGATTGCGGCGGAGGACCCGGGCACAGATCGAGTGGAAGGTCCCGACCCAAAGCTCTCGGGTCTCGTGCCGTCCGTCGCAGAGCTCGTCAATCCGCTCCCGCATCTCCTTGGCGGCCTTGTTCGTGAAGGTCACCGCGAGAATCCGCCACGGCGGAACGCCCTCGTCCAGGAGCGCGGCCACCCGGTGGGTGATGACGCGAGTCTTGCCGGTGCCCGCACCAGCCAACACCAGGAGCGGCCCCCCCCGATGATCCACGGCAGTCTGCTGCGCTGGGTTCAGCGACATTGGGGCCTCATACCATGGAGGGTTCGCGCGCGAGGATCACCACGGCCGAGCCTGGTCTTGCTACGCTCCGCCCGACCGTGGACGAGCAGCCCAAAGCCGCCGCCACCGCGCCACCGTCTCTCACGCGGCTGTCGCGGCGCTATGCGTGGCTCGTCGTCATCGGCTGGCTCGCCGCGTGCGGAGCGTTCGTCTGGATGGGAGCGCTGGACGCCCGCGTGCAGGGCGACGTAGACGAGCTCCTCCCAGCGGAGCACCGCGCCGCCCGCGAGTCCGGCTACCTGCTGCTGCAACATGGCGGAGATCTCTCCGGTGACGAACTGCTCTCCGTCGCCGACCGGGTGCACGAGGTCCTCGACTCCGCGTGGATCCCGATCGTCGCCCCCGCCGCAGAACGTGACGGGTGGCTGGACGCTCACGCGCTCTACCTGCTGCCAACCTCCACCCACGAAGCACTGCAGCAGCGACTGACCGACGACAGCATTCGGGCGTCGGTCGACGCACTGCGCTCGTCGATGTCCTCGCCGTTCTTTGGGCTCACGATGTCCGAGTCGCGACGGGATCCGCTTCGCCTACGCGAGCTGACCGTGGGCGCCGAAGCGCGTGCCTCCTGGGATGCTCCGGCACTGGCCAGTCAGGCCGCCCCGACCCCCGGTGGCGACCTGCTCGCGCACGACGGACGTTCACTGCTGATGGCGACCCGAAGCGCGCGGTCGGGACAGGACCTCGCGGCCCTCGCATCGCAAGCCGTCGGCGACGCCGTTCGCATCGCCGATGTCGGCCCGACCGCACGTCAGCGCGCCGCCGAAAAGGCGGCCAACACGGCCCTGCCGAATGCCCTGTGGATCGCGCTGGCCAGCATGACCCTGGTCATCGCCGCGGCGATGCGCAATGTCAGGCGCACGATCGCCGCGTTGTTGTGCATCGCCACCGGAGCGTTGGCCTGCGCCACCTTCGTGCCGCTGACCCCCGTCTCCGCGCCGCTGGTCATCCTCGCGCTTGGGCTCGCCAGCAGCGCGACACTCCCGCTGTCCCGAGTGTCCGCAGCGGGATGGGCCGGACTGCTCATCCTCGCGGGTGCCCTCGCCCCGCTGGCCGTCCTCGAGTTCGAGCTGTGGGCACGATGGGCTCCGCTGTGGGCCGTCATCATCCTAACGATGCGAGGGATGACCCGCGTCGTGCTGCCCGCGCTGCTCCAAGTCCTCCGGGTCCCCGAGGCCGACCGAAACCGACGTATCGTGCTGCGGGCAAGCCCACTGTTCGCGATCCTCCTGTCCGTTGGGACGCTGCTGGGTGGATGGTGGGCCCTCGGAGACCTCCGGTACCGCGGCGCAGACCGCCTCGAAGTCGCGCCCGTGTCCAAGGCCGAGGCCCACGTCCGCGAGACGTACTTCGACCCCGGCCTCGTCGCGACCGCCCTCACCGAGGGGGACGACGCCGAACAGGCGCTGACGCGTGCCGCCGATGATGCGCTGTTGCTCGCGACGCTGCTTCCGACCGAAGCCCGGGTCGTCGACACCCCCGGCGCGCTCGTCCTGCCCTCCGAAGAGCTCCAACGCCGCCGCGTGGGACTCGCCAAGCTCAAGCTCGGCGAGCGGCTCACCAAGCTCCGCGAGTTACTCAGCGCTCGGGGGTTCCGCCCGGCGGCCTTCGGCGAGTTCCTTCGAAGCGCGGCGGATCCAGACCAAGTGCCGACGCCCGGGGCCGCACTCGAGGGTCCGCTCGGTCGCTGGATCCGCGGCTACGTGGTCGACCGACCTGGCGGCGTCGCCCTGCAGACCCGCATCCACCTCGCCCCGGACCCCGACGTGCTCCCGCCGGCTCTCGAGACCCCCGACGGGCGAACGCTCCTCGTGCAGGGCCCTGCGATCGGCGGCCGGATGCAGGCGTCCACGTTCCGCGACCGGCTCGGACTCGCCGCCGGAGCCCAGCTGTGGCTCGCAGCGTTCATCGTCTGGTTGGCCGTGCGCCGCTTCTCGGTCGCGATCGCCTCGGGGCTCGCGGGCGTGAGCGTGCAGGCGGGCGTGCTGCTGGTGATGAGATTCCTGGGCGTCTCACTCTCCCCCGCGCTGTTGCCGGTCTTCCTCATTGCCGGCGCGGCCGCAACCCTCGCCGCGGCGGGGGCCTGCCGGTCCGCCGAGTCTGGCGCCCCGGTCTTCGCAACGGGTGTGTTGGCAGCCGGCGTCGCACAAGCCACCGCCGGTCTCGCACTCGCAGCCAGCCCCATTCCCCTTTGGGCAGACATCGGCATCACCGCCGCGGCCGGCTGTCTGCTCGCCTCCGGCATCGGCCTGTTCGTCGGCCCCGGACTCGCGGCCCTGCTCGACCGCCCTGCTCGCGCGACCCCAGAGGACTCGGCATGACCCTCTCCCGAAGAACGCTCCTGTGCGGTGGTGTGGCCGCCGGTCTGCTCGGCCCCTCCTCAGCACTCGCCGCCGACCAACGGCTGCTGCAGAACCGACTCGAGCTTTGGGCCAACTACGCCCGCCGCACCAAGAACGTGATCTGTCTCTTATACACATCTGACGC
>CAJXVA010000305.1 GCA_913061055.1 uncultured Pseudomonadota bacterium | reverse complement strand
AGATGTAGAGAGGTCTCGTGGGCTCGGAGATGTGTATAAGAGACAGCCCCATGCCCATGCCGAATCTACGACCACCCATGCCCAAGCAACGTACGGCCCGCAGATACCTTACGACAAGGTACAGGGGATGAATTGCCCACAGTAGGACGCGCTCCGCCGGCTTGGGCCGGAGGGTCTCGTAGCGGAGAGCCGGCGAGGGTAGGCTTGCGGGCGATGTCGCCCAGCATTCCAGGCATGGACGCACTCATCGCCGACGTTGCGGCGGGCCGGTTGCGTGGCACCGAGGCGTTTGACGAGATCGTGGCGCGCATTGCCGCGCACGAGACGCCTGCCCAGGCAAGCGACGAGGAACGACAGCTCATCGTGGAGCAGGTCGTCCGCGCGGTGAGCCAGGACCGAGCGCTCTGCGAGCTGTTGTTCGCCCCCCCCGAGTCCGCCGGCCGCAAGCCCGCGCCTCCAGTGATGGTCAAACCCACCCTTCGGCCGGTCGAAGAGATCGAAGCTTCGGAGGATCCGTTCTCGGGCGAAGGCGATGACGAGGCCTTCTACGACGAGGACGTGGCCGACGACCACGTCGCTCCGCTTCCGCTGACGGACGAAGAGATCGATGCCGAACTCGAGGCGATCGAGCGCGAGCGGGAAGCCCGGCAGGGCAACGGCTTCGAGTCGCCACAGCGGCGCGGCCAACTCATCGGCGCTTTGGCGCTGGGCGCCGTCGTCGTTGGGGGCGGAGCCCTCTGGTACATGACGCGACCCGACTCCTGCGACAGGCTGGTGAAGAGTATCTGCGTCGAGGGCAAGACGAAGTCGTGCGAGACCGTCGCGTTCGGGAAAGCGCTCGCGGCAAACAAGGTCGACGAAGACAAGTGTTTCTCCGTGATCTCTGCTCTGGACAGCGCGATCGAGGGGAAGAAGAAGCCCGAGAGGACCGTGGCGTTCGATCGCGCGCTGGTCGAAGCGTTGGGGTTCGACCCACGCGGTGACGATGCGCCAAAGCCGGCGGAGCCGAAGCCCACGGGTCCGCCTCCGCCGACGGTGGTCGTCGAAGGCCAGCTCGGGATCGCGGACGTCTACATCGATCAGGCGCACGTGTACTGGACCTCGACGCAGCCCCCCGGCGTGTTTCGGGCTCGGAACATCGGCGGTGCGATCGAGGCGTTCGGCAACCAGCCCGACGCGATCGACGTCACGCCGACGAAGGACTTCCTATACTGGGTCTCCCGCGGTCCCACCGGCGGGCAGATTTGGGTCGACAAGGTCCGTGGCGCTCACGCGCCGACCACGATCGCGCTCGAAGGCTTCTCCCCGAAGCGAGCCGTGTTTCTCGGGGGCGAGTTTGCCTTCATCGATGGAACGACCGGCGCGGTCATGATGGCGTCCGTCGACGGGGCTCCACCGCGTGTCCTGGTCCCAGGACGACCGGTGGTGGATCCGAAGGCGCGCAAGCCCAAGACGCCGCCGCCCCCAGGTCCGGCCGCGTTGCCGACCGAAATCCAAGCCGATGCGACGCACGTGTTCGTGTTGTCTCCTGCGCCGGTCTCGACCGTGTGGGCCGTTCCTCGAGATGGCCAAGCGCCGCCGCGAGCCCTGGCGACCGGACAGACCCAGCCCCGAACGCTGACGCTGGATGACACGCACGTGTACTGGGTCGAAGCCGGGGCGGGCGCGATCAGCCGGGTGCCCAAGGCGGGCGGTGTTCCGGAGTTGTTGGCCACCGGGCAGGCCGGTGCCGCCGGCCTCGCGATGGATGCGGCGAGTGTCTACTGGACCAACGAGCCCGCCGGGACCGTCCATTCGGTGCCGAAGCTCGGCGGTGAGATGACAACGGTGGCCTCCGGGTTGTCCAACCCCAGTTTTGTCGCCGTGGATTCGGTCGCGGTGTTCTACGAGTCGGGCGGGTCGCTGTTTCGGCAGGCGCGCTGAGTTTTGGTCATCCTACGGTGTTCCGCCCACAGCGCGAGTCAGGTCGGAGAACGGTCGTGCCGCGCCTTCGCGACGCAGGGCGCCGGTCTCGAGCAGGCTTCGGGCCGAGGTCCGAGCCGAGACCCACTGCCGCCAGGCTGATTCATCGCCTCGTATGATGGTCGCCGCCGCGTCGGTGAGTCCGTCCCGCATGACGAGTTCGTCGGGGCGCATATCGGCGACGAACGAGCGGTCGGCGACGTGCAGTTGCAGAACTGCGGGCCGAGGGCACCCGCGATACCGCCGCATCAACGACACCATCGCCCAGCGTAGGCTGACGCGCTCGTCGTCGCTGGGGCCGCCGCGCATCGTTGCTGCACCAACACGCCCGAGCTCGAGGACGAGGGGTCGTAAGCGTTGTCCGTGCGGGGTCAGCTCATACAGCCTGGCGCCGGAGGGCGGAGGCGCGGCGACCTTGGTCAGCAGGCCGTGCGCTTCGAGGTGCTTGAGTCGTGCGGCCAGCAGGTTGGTCGTGATGCCCTCGAGACTCTGCAGCAGGTCGACGTAGCGCATCGGCCCGAGCAAGAGGTCGCGGATGATGAGCAAGGTCCAGCGCTCGCCAAGAATGTCGAGCGCCCTTGCCACCCCGCAGAACTGGTGGTAGCTCCGTTTCGCCAACGCGCTTTAGAATAGCATAGTGCGAGGTGTAGAAAAGGTGAGTCTATGAGTCCCGACGCAGTCGACCCGATGGTGCAGCCCTCTGTCCTCACGCTGGTGGTGTTCGTGATCCTGGTGCTGGGCATCGTCGCGGGCTTTGTCGCTGCGATTCGGCACTCGGGCAGGGAGCGCGGGGATGCAGCCGCGACGGTGCAACGCGATGTCCGCAGGGCGGTCGTTGCATCGGTGGCCTACCTCGCGCTGACCGCAGGCATCGCCGCCTCGGGTCTGCTTCGGCAGGGGGGGACCCCGCCACCGATCATGCCCTTCCTCGCGCTGAGCAATGTCATCGCGATTGCGATCGCCTTCTCGCGGGTTGGGACCCGCCTCGCCCGGTACGTGCCCATCGCGGCGTTGGTCGGGTTCCAGGTGTTCCGTCTGCCGCTCGAGCTCGTGCTGCATCAGTGGTACGCGCAGGGAGTGCTTCCTGTGACGATGACGTACGCGGGTCGCAACTTCGACATCCTGTCCGGCATCCTGGCGATCCCCATCGCGCTGTGGGCATGGAAAGGCAACGCGCCTCGGTGGGCGATCGCCGCGTACACGCTGATCGGGCTGGGCCTCTTGCTGCGCGTGATCTCTTTGGCCGTGCTCTCGTCGCCGCTGCCGTTCCGGCGGTACTTCGAGGGGCCGCCGGTCCAACTCGCAGGCTATGCCCCGACGGTTTGGATCGTGCCGATCTGCGTTGCGGGGGCGCTGTGTGGCCACCTGATCGTGCTCCGCTGGCTGCGAATGCAACGCGGTTGACGTGATAGGGTCGCCACATGGGCGAGATGCCGGAAGAGACCGAAGCGGGTTCCTACGCGGACATCCAAGGTGAGGTGAACAAGCACTTCGCCGGCGACTGGGGGGCCTTTCTCAAGGCGGTCAACAACCCCGCGGAGGTTCTCCACTTCGTGTTCGCAGGGTTCTGCAAGAAGGACCGCGAAAAGTTCGAGGGATGGGCCAAGCGCCAAGCGATCCCCGAGGACTGGATGCCCCGCTTCTACATGACGCTGACCGAGGACGGCGATCTCAAGCCGAAGGACGAGTGGTAGCGGATCCGGCCGCGCCGCTCTTGAGGTGACGCGCCAGCGCCTGCAGGGGTCGCTTGATCTCGCGTTCGACCGCGATGCGACCGAGGACCAGTGGGAGCAGCTCGGGCCAGGTACAGCCGTAGCAGGTCCGCACCGCGGCGCGGCGGACCGATGCGTCGGCGTGGTTGAGCGCCCGCGACCACAGCGACAGGTACAGCGTGTTCGTCTGCTTGGGTCGGTAGACCGCCAATCGGGACAGCCCGCGAAGCCACTCGATCGGCTCCTTGGAATCCGGAAGCGTGCGCAGCAGCTCCGACGCCTCGTAGCAGGGCAGGGACTCGCGCAGGATCGCAGCGACCGAGGTTTGGCTGGGCCCCGAGAGCTGGGCGAAGCGGACATCCCCGGTGTGGTCTTCGAGGTACTCGATCGTTGTGCCGTCCGAGGTGGTGAATCGCTCGCTGGCGAGCACGAAGTGTCCGCGCTGGACGTCACCGGACGCTGACCAGCCCAACCTGCGTGCGAAGGCCACGATCCGGTCGCGGTCGACGGACTCCCGAAAGACCAGCGTGTCGTCTTCGCTCACGAGGCTGCCTCCGCGTCGCCGACGAGGCTGTCATCGTTGTGGGTGAGAATCGGGATGCCTTCGTCGAGCAGGGAGCGGAGCTGCTGCAGAACCTTGGGGTCCTCCTCAATCAGCAGCGCCTCCTCGAGCAGGGACTCGAAGTTGTAGGCTGCGAAGACATTCCACAGGGTGGTGCGCACGCCTGAATCGGGGTGATCCATGTAGCGCCGAAAGGTGTGGAACATCGACAGGTCGCTGTGCCGAAGCGCGGACAACAGCGACAGAAGGCCCGCCAACGCCTGGGGGTCGGACGTGACCTCGAGCTCGTTTTGCAGGTCGCGGGCGCTGTCGAAGCCAAAGCCGAGCAAGGCTGCGATGACGTCCACCGGCATGTCGACCGGGTAGTCGCAGCCGAAGTGGTGGTTCATGCGCTCGACGACCGCGGTCTGACGGGCCGGGGTGTAGCGAACGTCGATGACGAAGACATCGTCATGGTGCAACTCGAACGAGAGGTAGCTGCGGCTGTGACGGGTGCGGCGGGTGCGGGCCCAGACCGAGCCGTCGGCCTGGCGGTTGCTCTCCCGCTGGCGACGTTCGAAGTGTGGCAGCGAGTTTGGCTGCTCGGGGACGTGCTCGGGCCAGGGGTCGTCGGAGTACGCGCTGCCCCACGAGCCGGGTTCGAGGAACGGACACAGCGCGAAGTGATGATCGAGCCCCAACTCATCGCCGGGCACGAGGTCCCCGGTGGGGCTGGTGACGCCAAAGCGGCCGCGGTATCCGAGGAAGCCACGAGCCCGTGCTCGCAGGCGTCGCCGGTCGCGTTCGGGAGCCGGGAAATACTCGGCGAGCGTGTCCTGGACCGACTGCTGGGCGGCCCCGGCGTCGAGCCAGAGGAACGGCGGATAGTCGCCGGTCAGAGCGATGAACAGGCGGGTGGGCTCCTGCTCATCGACGATGAACCACGACGACTCTTCCAGACCGTCACGGCGTACCGTGCTTGGGCCACGGGCGACGACCCGGGCTCGGCGGACCTGCTTGTGCGCGAGTTGGAGTGTGGCCTTGGTGTGCGTGACCCCCGTTGGGCCCGTCCCGTCGTACAGCTCCCGCAGCGCCATGGAACGTTCCTGGCTCTGCGCTCCGTCAAGCCACTCGACGCCGGCGATTGGAAGAAGAGGGTCGCTGCGCAGCACCTGTAGCCACGTCGGGAAGACGTCGAGCCACGAGAGGTCGGGGTCGACCGGGGGGGCGGCGGCGTCGGTGAACAACGCCTGGAACTCGGGGTCGTCCTGGAAACGCTCGAACTCGGGGGACTCGGCGACGCTGCTGCGCCGCAGTGGCGAGAGCTTGAAGGCGCTGCGCAAGGCGTCGAGAGCGGTGGTGTCCTCGCCAGCCTCGGCCGCGGCACAAGCGAGGCTGAAGTACGCCGGCTCGAGATCGGGGTCGACCTCCGTTGCGGCCCGGGCGGCCTCGCAGGCGTCTTCGAGTCGCCCGAGGGCACGGCACAGGTTGGCGAGGTCGAGCCAACGTGCGGAGTTGTTGCCGTCGACGCGAAGCGCGGCGGCGTAGTACGACAGCGCGTCCTCCGTGTCGCCACGGGACAGGGCCACGGAGCCCCGCGCGTGCATCAACTCAGCCGGGGGGACGGCAGGGTCGTTCTCGTTGTGTTCCTCCGCGATGTCGAGCAGCGCTTCGGCATCGTCGGCTTGTCCGCGGTCAAGGAAGAGCTGCGCTTGCAGGTAGCGGGGCAGCGGAACATGCATGCCCATCGAGCTGGCCTCCTCGAAGCAAGACAGCGCTTCTTCGTCCGCACCCGCGCGATGCATCAGGACGCCGAGCAGCATCCAGTCGGCGAAGCCCATGGCCTTCGTCGTCTGGGCCCGACGCCGCACGAGCTCTCCCAGCAGCTCGTCGTCGTCGCCGAGGTCGAAGCCACGAAGCTCCGCCGTCACCGCGTCGAAATAGGGGTCCATCCCTGCGCGGCAAGTTTACTCAATGTCGGCAGATGCCGTCAGCGAGTCTTGGCGTGGGCGCGGACCGCGGATCGCTCCACGGAGAGCCGCTTGGAGCCCTCCAGGCGCGTGATCGCACCGATCTGATCGAACCCGACCGGCAGCTCAGCCACGATCATGCTGCCCCCGGTGTCGGGCAGCTCGGTGACCTGAGTCTGGCGAATGGTGGGGCCGGCGGGGGTCTGAAACTCGATCGTGGTGGTCGAACTTCGCGCGTCGGAGCCGATTCGGCCCACAGAGGTGTACCAGTACTCGGTTCCGTCGGGCAGGACGTTGCCGATGAGCACCGAACCTGCTTTGGGGGTTGGGCGCACCGCGTCGGCGCCAGGGAAGTCCTCGTCCCACATGCTGAGGGTCCGGATGACCGGGAACACCTTGTTGAGGCCCCACGTGCTGACCCAGGCTGGGTTGCAGTAGGTCATGTAGTCCTTGTAGACGGTGGGGTGCCGGAGCTGGAAGTCGATGACGCCAAAGCCCCACTCGCCGAGATCGCCACCTTCGATCGGGTAGGTGATGTCGGGCCCACCTTCTTCCCCACTGCAGGCGACATGCCGGCGTCCGAGGCTATGGCCAACCTCGTGGACGAAGGTGTCGGCGGAGAACTCGGGGTTGCTCGGCAGCGAGAGTCCTGAGGAGACGCGCTGGTAGGCGAGGTCGGGGCTGGTGGGATCACTGGGGATGCCGTTGGCAAGACCTCCAGCACCGCCCAGACCTCCCGAGCAAACGTCGACCAGACCATAGTAGAACACCTCGGGGGCGGCCTCATCGTCGACCCGCAGCCCGGCCATGTACTGGTTGAGCGGAACGAAGCTGGTGAGCTCGCCGTCCCAGTCGACGTTCGGCTGGATCTCGATCTCGAGGGTGTCGACCGGCATCATCATGTACATGTAGTCGTAGAAGAGCTGCATGGTCTCTTCGGACAGGTCGGGCTCACGGGTGCACTCGCCGAAGTCGTAGTTGAACGGGACGATCACGATCTTGAGCAGCTGGAAGCTCTCCTCGATGCCGACGAATGCCTCGGACCCATCGTCGGGAAGCCGAGGGGGCTCACTCACCGTGTCATCGGCGAAGGCCTCATCGGTCTCAAACAACTCGATGTGATACGTCATGCCCGGCAGCGTCTCGTCGGCCATCAAGCCCCAGAAAAATGACTCTCCGAGGTTGCCGATGAAGCTGGGCCCCTCGACCATTTTTCGGTCGATCTTGGTGTCGCTGGTCCCGTCGGGATAGGTGACCGTGAATTCGGCGTCGATCTCCCGTGGCGTCCAGTCGTCCCCGATCTCCCAGAACGCGCGCACGAGTGTGATTCGGTTGGCGATCAGCGGAGAGGTCCGGCCGTCCGCACCGACGCCGCCTCCGTCCTCGCCAATACGCACCCCGACGGCTTGGTTGGCTTCGACCCAGTCCACGGAGATCCCCGATGCAGGGATCGGACCCGCCGGTCCACCGGATGAAGAGTCCGCGGGAGGGATGCCAGTCTCGGAGGAACCGAGGGTCGTGCCCGTGCTCGGGTCGGTCGATGTGCTCGAATCCTCGCCCGTGCCGGTGCCACTGCCCGAAGGACTGGGGTCGTCGGCGTCGGAGGCGGGACAACCGAGCCCGACGAGGGCAACCAATCCACACCAAACCGCATGCTTCATGCCGCCACGGTATCACGCCGCGATGGTCGGGAACGGGGTCCAGGCGCCCCTGGCGGCGCTCTCACTCTCCAGGCGTGGCGCGCTCCGAAGGCGCCTGCTATCACGGCGGCTCCGTGGATGACCAACAGCTGCTCGAGGAGGCCAACGTCCGTTTTTACGATGCGTTCGCGCGTCAGGACCTGGGAGCGATGGACACCTTGTGGGCGCGCGAGACGTCCGTGGCCTGCATCCATCCCGGATGGCCGGCGCTGGAGGACCGCGGCGACATCATGAAGAGCTGGCGGGCGATCCTGGGCGACCTTCCCGGAGGCGAGGCGCCCGAGGTCTCGTGCGCCGATCCGAACACCAAGGTCATCGGTGACATGGGCGTGGTGATCTGCAAAGAGCTCGTCGGTCCACACAAGTTGCTCGCCACCAACGTCTTCGTCCGTGAAGACGGACACTGGCGGATCGTGCACCACCACGCCGCACCGGTCTACGCGGACGAAGCTCCGCTCGACGAGACGCCGAAGGTCTCACTGAATTAGTCCATACAGAGGGCTTTCAAAAAGCCCCCTCGCTGCGGCAGCGAAGCTGCCTTCGCTTCACCCCCAAACGGTCGCCTCGCGGCTCCTTGGACACGGCCGCCAGGCTGCCTGATGAGACGACCGCTCGGTTGAGAGCCGAACGGCGGCACCCGATCACTCGGGTTCGATCGGCTCTTGGCCGCCGTCGAGCCGGCGTTCGAAGCCGCGTTTCGCGTCCCGTACGTCCTCGGTCTTGGTGAGGACGCGAAGGTCGTCGCCCTCGTTCCGAGCGATGGCGGCGGTGACGGCGAGGTCGCCGGTGACGTTGAGCCCGGTCCGGAACATGTCGAGCAATCGGTCCATGCCCAAGATCAGCGCGACGCCGACCGTTGGAATGCCCGTCGCGGTGAGGACCATGGCGAGGGTGACCATGCCCGCGCCGGGAACTCCGGCGGCGCCGACGGAGGCCATCGTGGCGGTCGCGACGATACCGACCTGGTCGCCGAACGAGAGATCCATCTGGAAGACTTGCGCGATGAAGATCGCAGCCACGCCCTGGTAGAGGGCGGTGCCGTCCATGTTGACGGTGGAGCCCAGCGGGATGACGAAGCTGGCGACCGGGTTGCTGACGCCCAGGTTTTCCTCGGCGCACTCCATGCTGACCGGAAGTGCGGCGGAGGACGATGACGTGGAGAAGGCGATCAACTGGGCGGGACGTGCCGCGCGCAGGAAGCCCGGAATGGGGAGCTTGGCCAGGTATTTGACGATGAGTCCGTAGACGATGGCCCCGTGCAGCGCGAGGCCGATCAGGACGGTCAGTCCGTAGACGAACAAGCCCTTGAGGACCGAGAAACCGCTGGTTCCGACGACCTCGGCGACCAGAGCCGCGACCCCGTACGGGGCGATCTTCATCACGATGTGGATGATGACCACCATCGCGTTCTGGACCCGGTCCATCAACGTGACCACGGGCTGACCGTTCTTGTTGTCGAGGAAGGTGAGCGCGACGCCGAGCAGAACGGCGAAGAAGATCACCTGCAACATGTTCCCGGAGACCAGAGACTCGACCGGGTTGCCAGGGATGATGTTGAGGAGGTTCTCGATGGTGGACGGGGCCTCTGCGGCCGCGTCGGCGGTGCTTCCGGCCGCGCCTTCGAACTGCGCTTGTAAGGCAACCCGACTGCGTTCATCGATGAATGACCCCGGATTGATCAGGTGCGCGACCCCCAGCCCGATCGAGACGGCTGCGGCGGTCGTGCCCATGTACAGGCCCAGGGTCCGCACGCCCATGCGGCCCAGCTTGCGGATGTCGCCCAGGCTGGCGACGCCGACGAGCAGGGAGGCGAACACGAGCGGGACGATGACCATCTTGATCAGCCGCATGAACGCATCGCCGACCGGGTTCATCCAGCTGATGAGGGTGTCGCCAAAGTCGCTGATCGGAATCGGCCAGACGGTGAATCCACCGCTGTCGAGCTCGGTGTGTTTGTGCTTCACCCACAGCGGGACCGTGTCACCGACTTCGGGATCGCCCAGAGCCTCCAGCACGTCGCCGGTCTTGTCCCGCAGCAGGAGCTGGTTGGTGATCGGAAGGTTGACTTTCGACCACCCCGGCAGCGTCTCCGAGTCGCCGTTCTTGTCGGTGAGCTCGGTGTCCTGGGTCTCGAGGATCTCCAGGCGCAACGCTTTGGGTGCGGTGGACTTCCCGCTTGGGCTCTTCGGCTTCGCGGGAAGCCTCAGCGCCGTACTCGGGTCGTCCTTGTCGATCTGCAGGTCGAGACGGTCCCAGGAGGTGACCTTGTAGAGGTCGGCCTCGAGCAGGGACGAGTTCGGACCAAGCGTCAGCCCCACGATGGCGCCGACGAGCATCCCGATCAGGATCTTGGTGTAGACCTGCACCGGGTACTTCTACCAGGTTTGTTCCAGGGCTCGTGAGGTCAGTAGCGGAGTTCCAGCCGGAACCAGCCCCCGTAGATCGGATCTTCGCGGTTCTCGCTGGTGTCGCCCAGTGCCGCACCCGGGAACAACACGCCGCCCTGGACCCCGGCCTGCATCCAGAAATTCCGGAACCCGTAGTGGGTGCGCAGGCCGAGATCGAGCTCGGTGGCCAAGAGCCGGGATCGCACTTCGGCTTCGAAGGCGTTGGTCGGGGCTCCGCCGGCGAGGCGGGCGGACACCGGGTCGAGCATCTTCGAAGATGCGGCGGCGAGCAGCGGGCCGCCCCACACTTCAAACCGTTCGGCGAACGACCAGCGTGCCTTGGGGTGGGCAAACAGGACGTTGCCGACCCGACCTTCGCTGGGGAGGTATTGGGTGCCAGCGGCTGGTTGCCCAGACAACAGCGGGTCTTCGGCTCGCCGAGCCGAGCGCGCCGTCTGCCAGCCCCGCACGTACGGGAACAGGAGCAAGCCTGCGGTGTAGCCCGGCGCCGCGTCGAAGCTGTTTTGCTGGTTGTCGTCGGGATCGTTGTCGCCGCTGAACCATCCCGCATCGAGGCCGGCGAGCCATCCCACCGGGTTCCCGATGTAGCCGCGCGCGGCCAAGCCGCCTTGAAGGACCCGATGCCGTTCGTGTTCTCCGCGGAGGAAGGTTGTCCGGCCCGAGATGAGGGCGCCTTCAAACGCTCCGAGCAGGGCCAGGTTGGGGTTCAGGTAGCGGTATCCGCGGCCTGCGACGTCCGCGACGACGACCTCTAGGCGATCGTCTCCCTGCGTGATGTCGCCATCGTCTGCGCTCTTTTGGGCTCGGTACGCGACGTAGCCGCCCACGTAGGCGCCGGGGCTGCGGCGTGGTTCCCAGCGCACGACCAGGATGCCCTGTCCTGCGAGGTCACCTTCGAGCAGATTCGCGTTGGGGTCGCGAAAGACGAGGTCACCGCCGATCCCGATGATGAGGTCGCGGGCGGCCGTGTGCGTGTCGGCCAACGGCTTGCTGGCGAACAGGATGCGCTCCACGATGCTGCCGTCGCCGTCGTTGCCAAACTTCATGTCGCCGAAGCGATCCATGTTGTTCCCGTCGTTGGACACCAGACCCTCGCCCCACCCAAACGCCATCTGGCCGAGACGGAGTTGCCCATACTTCGAGGTCCACTGCAGGTAGAGCTCCCGGGGGTCGATGGCTCGAAGGTCGGTCGGGACCGGAGGCTGTCCGTTGTCGACGATGTCGCGCAGGACGGGATCGCTGAAGGACGTGGGGGCCCACCGACCGTTGGCGAGGTCGAGCATCCCGACGATCCGGACGCTGTCGTCCTTGCCCAGGCCGAGCTCGGGCTTCCAGCGGACACGACCGCCCACGGTGAGGCCTTCCCCGATCCGGTTGCCTTCGGCATCGACACGAACCGGGCTCGCG
>CAJXVA010000304.1 GCA_913061055.1 uncultured Pseudomonadota bacterium | reverse complement strand
CTACACTAGATCGCTCGTCGGCAGCGTCAGATGTGTATAAGAGACAGCTTCCAGAGCGATTCGATCAGGTCGATGGCGCGTCGGTCGGAGGGCTGCAGGGGCATGGCTGGCAGCGCGGCCTCCAGCCGGTCGGTCAACCACCCCAGCGCGTTGCCGCGGCCCCGAAGGCGTCGTGCCGGCGGGAACATCGTGTCCCAGTAGGTATCGAACAGACCGTCGAGCGTCGCGAGCCCGACGGCGAGGCCGGTCGCCGCCTCGGTCTTCATCGCGGCGTAGCTGAAGTAGCTGGCGACCAACAGGTCTTTGCTGCTGGTCTTCAACAGGGCGTGGGCCGTCTTGGCGACGTCCTCCCACTCGACTTCGCCTCCGGTGGGGGAGTCGAGGGAGGCCATCTGAGAGCGGAGCTCTTCGTACCGGGGATCCTGGGATGGGTCTTGCCCAGCAGGCTCGGCGTCGGAGATGGGGGCGAGGAGTTCGCTGGCGCGGGACTTGACGTCTTCGGCGAGGGCCATGGCGGGAGCGTTCGGTCGAGAGCGGAGAGTCGGAAACGAAGAAGCCGTAGCCCCGAATCCATCTGAGGTTCGAGACTACGGCTACGCTGGCGGTGCGGGGCGCTGCGAGGGAAGCCGGGTGGCTGCCCACGCGCCGCCTGCGATCAGGTCTTGTCGAGCTTGCCGACCAGCGACAGGGTGAACGAGGCGCCCATGTACTTGAAGTGCGGGCGCACCTTCATGTCGACCTTGTACCAACCGGCCTGTCCGGGGACGTCATCGACGGTGATCTTCGCAGCACGAAGCGGTTTGCGGGAACGGACGGCCGGGGCCGGGTTCTCCATGTCGGCGACGTACTGGCGGATCCAGTTGTTGAGCTCGCGCTCCAGGTCACCGCGCTCCTTCCACGTACCGATCTGCTCGCGCTGCATCACCTTGAGGTAGTGCGACAGGCGGGTGGTCACGAACATGTAGGGCAGCTGAGTGCCCAGGCGGTAGTTCAGCTCGTCGGCCTTGCCCTCTTCGGTGTCGGCGAAGATCTTGGCCTTCTGGCACGAGTTCGCCGAGAAGAACGCGGCGTTGTTGGAGTCCTTGCGGAACGTCAGGCCAATGAAGCCCTCCTCGGACAGCTCGTACTCGCGACGCTCGGTCAGCTGGATCTCGGTGGGGATCTTGGTCTGGATCTCCCCCATCGCCTTGTACTGGTGGAGCGGAAGGTCCTCGACCGCACCGCCCGCTTGCGGGCCGATGATGTTCGGGCACCAGCGGTACTTGGCGAACGAATCGGCGACGCGGGTGGCAAGGGTGACCGACGCGGGTCCCCACAAGTAGTTGTCGTGCTCGCCGGTCGAGTCCTCGGAGAAGTTGAACGACTTCACCGGGATGGTGTCCTGCCCGTACGGCAGACGCAGCAGGAAGCGCGGCATGCAAAGGCCGACGTAGCGTGCGTCCTCGGACTCACGGAACGAGTGCCACCGGGCGTACTGCGGGCCTTCGAACAGGGACTTGAGGTCCTTGAGCTTGGGCAGCGGCTCGAACGACTCTTCCCCGAAGAACGCCGGGCCGGCGTTGGCGAAGAATGGCGCGTGCGACATGGCGGCCACCGACGCACAGCTCGTCAGGAGCTGCATGTCCTGCGGACCGGGATCCAGATCGAAGTTGGCGACCATGAGCCCGAAGGGCTTGCCACCAAAGGTGCCGTACTCGGCCGAGTAGACGGTGCGGTACAGGCCCGACTTGGGGATCTCCGGAGAGTCCTCGAAGTCGTCCATGAGGTCTTGCTTGGAGCAGTTCAGGACCTCGAGACGGACGTTCTCGCGGAAGTTGAACTCGTCCACCATGTACTTGAGACCGCGCCATGCGGACTCGAGCTGCTGGAACTTCTCGTGGTGCAGGATCTCATTGATCTGGCCGCTGAGTCGCTCGTCGATCTCCGCGATCATCGAGTCGACGGCCGCCTTGTCGATGCGGCTGAACTTGCCGGAGTTCGCGATCGCCTCGGCGATGAACGCCGTGACTCCCTGCTTCGCAATGTCGTAGGTCTCTTGACCTGGTGTGACCTTGGCTTCGCTCAGCAGTTCGCTGAGGAGTGAGCCACCGGCTTCGGTCGTTGCCGCCGCGCCGCCTTCTTGTGCTTGTTCTTCGGACATCTTGCTTTCCAATCTTCAGAAGTGACCAAAAAGGCGGGGTCAGCCCTCGCCGCCGTCTTTGTTGAGGCCGAGCTCGGCCATCAATGCGTCGCGCTGCTCGGGGTTCTCGAGCATGGCGGCGAGCTTCTTGCGGAAGGTCGGCACGTTGCCCATCGGGGATTTGAGCGCAGTGAGGGCGTTGCGCAGATTCATGAGTTTTTGAAGCTCGGGGACCTGCTCGAGCACGCCTTCGGGCGTGAAGTCCTTGAGCGTCTTGAACTTGAGGCTGGCGGACATCTCCGAGCCTTCTTCGCCGGAGAGCTTGTCGGCAACGTTGATGTCGATGCCGAGGCCGTGCTTCTCCATGACCTCGTTGAAGTTGTCCTTGTCGATGTTGACCGGCTTGCGATCCTCGAGCTGCCGATCATCGGCACGGCCCGTGTAGTCCCCGATTGCGAGGACTTTCAGGGGAAGTTCGACTTCCTCTGCTCCATCGACTGCGGGTTTGTAGACGATATTGACGCGCTCTTTGGGCGCAACCGATCCTTCTTTCGCCATGACTCTTCGCTACCTTACTTCCTAGGGGGTTGAACTCGACGATGCGCACGCTAACACAGCGTGCACGGTGAAAAAATGACAACGGGGTCCCACGGTCAGGGGCAGGCCCGGTGGCCCGGTGCCTCTGGTCCGTGGATTGAGGGGAGGTCAGGGTTGAACGAGGGCCGACAACAACCCCGCCGCTGTGGGTGCGGGTGGTTCGAGGGCCTGACGTTGGGTGGAGCCGAGCGCGTTGCGTCCGGCTTCGATCGCGGCGGCCGACGTGGTGCGGGTCGGCCAGAGCCGGTCTGCCGCAGCGGACGGATCGGCGAAGTAGTGCAGGAGCCCCAATGGAGGGGCGCCGAGGCACAGGAGGAGTCTGGAGTCCTCGCTGGACACATCGGTCCAGAAGAACGATGGGGGCGCTGCGTTCCACCCCAGGAGGCTCTCGGCCAAACACAGCCAGAAGGCGATCTGAACGTCGTCCCCTGCGTGGCATTCGACGATGATGCCGGCGTTGCCGGGGTCGCGGCCATGACACTGCGCGCACGCGGTCCGCATCATGTTGAGGCCGTGGTAGTGCACGCCCTGGGCAACGGGCCCGAAGAGGTGTTCGAGCAGAAGGGCCCCTGGAGTGGCCCCCAGCGCTTCGTGGGTCCACAACGCTGCGTCTCGGAGTTCTCCAGCGCCTGGAAGGTGGAGTCCTCCGATCCGGGCGGTGAGCGTTTGCAGGTCCATCGATCCGGCGTCGCCCAGCGTCTGCGACCCGCCGTCGAGAAAGGCATCGAATGCCGTCGGCAAGGCCGAGAACCGCGGCATCGCCGTGTGGGCGTCGATGTGGGTGTAGATGGAGAGCGGAAACGTCCGTCCGACCGTGTCTCGGCTCGGTGCGAGCGTCCCAACCAAGGCACCCCCGGCGGGATCGCGGTAGACGAAGCGGATCGGGGCGGCGGGGAACGGCCGCTGCTTGGACGCGAGGTAGTCGTTCTCCTGCTGCAGCCACCCTTGCAGCGACTGCGACGCCGCCGAGCCGCCACCGATGGACACGAAGTCGCCCACGGAGGGCACTTTGCCGAAGGCCCCGATCGGAGATGAGGGGTGCAGTCCGGTCACTCGCCACACCCCGCGGTCTCGATCAGCAGCTTGTTGGGTGGACGCAGGTCCGTGTGTCGGAACACCTGCAGAAACTCGGTGGGGCGTTCTTGGGTTCCGAAGAAGGGGGTGTCGTCCTCGGCGGCGCGGAACTTCACCTTCACCACGCCCGCGGACTGATCGCGCAGGTCCCACTTCAGGACGAACACGGCGCTGTCCGTGGATCCTGAGATGGTGCCTTCTTCGAGAACCTCGAAGAAGCCCCACGGTCCCTTGCGCTCGAGCTGGCCGCGAACGGACTTGCTCCGCGTCTTGAGTTGGGTCCCGGGCTCGCCTTCACCCGGCCACTGCATCCGAATGAACCGGCCCGGTCCGTTCTTGTGCTCGATCTCCTTGCCGTCGATTTCGAGGGTCGTGATTGCGGCGGCGGGGTTGTCGTCGATGTAGACCTCGAACTCGACCATCAGCTCGCCATTGGGGAACAAGACCCGGCTGAGGTCATCGGCCCGTTCGAGGAACTTCACGACCGCCGGGTTGTACTTGATCGTCTCCTTGGCGCCGCGCTTCTCGAACTCGAACGTGCCGTGTTTGCGGGGGATCCGAGAGGCGAGGGCGGTGCCGTAGTACGTCCACAGGGCTCCGGTTTCGGGGTGCAACAGCTCCTCGAGGTCCTTGAACTTCACGTTCTTGCCGTTCTTGGAGAACGGGTAGCGGCCGAGCATGTCGTTCATCGGCTTGTAGACCGACTCACAGTAGTTCTTGGCGAGCACGCCCTTGAACTCCTTGCCGACCATGGCTTGGACGGCCTCGAACGGTGGCGGCAGCCAACGTGCCAGGGTAGGACGCCAGCCTTTGAGATCCGACTCGTTGAGCACCGCGTCGATCGTGGTGAGGCCGCCCTTGACGGCATTCTTGAGCGACTTCGCGGAGTCCTCGTCGTCGTGGTCGATCTTGGCTCGAAGCGCGTCGCGAACGGTCTTGAGTTCTTCTTGGTAGCGGTCGAGTTGAACCGGAGGTGGGGGAGGCGCGGCTTGTCCCTCGGGGACCGCGGGCACGGCCTGATATCCGAATCCGGCGAGCCCCTCGAACGCTTTCTTCACGTCGGCGGTGGTCTTGAGCAGCGGGTTGGCGTCGTTGCCTCCGCCACCTTTCTTGAGGCGCTTCGCGGCGGCGGCGGCAGCTTTGCCCTTCTTGCCCTTCTTCGCGGCGCCTTCGAGCGCCTTGTCGCCGACTTCGTCCAGCAGGTCAGCGCCCTTGTCCTGCGCGGTCTCCTCTTCGAGCAAGGTGGTGTGATAATCGAGGTTTTGGCACAGCCGCTTGAGGGGCGGGGTAGCACCGCTGGTGAGATCGCCGAACACCTTCTGCGCTTCGAGCAGGTCATCGGGCGCGACCACGTAGATCGCGTTGATGAACCCCTTCCACTCGCCGATGTAGTTCTCGAAGTACAAGGAGCGCAGCGCCACGAGCTGTGTGTCCTTGGATTTCTTGGCTTCTTCCTCGGTGCGCCCCAAGACCCATTCGTTGCCCTGTGCGGTCTCCAGGACGGCCTCGAGGTTGCCGCGAATCTCGTTCTCCCAGGAGGTCCGGGTGTACGCACCGCGAATGGTGCGGTTGTCGTTCTTGAGCGCCGTGTTGCTGGCCGTGACGGCGTTGAGCGTGAGGTCTTGGGTTTCGACACCACGCAGCAGCTCGTCGAGTAGCGCTTGCGTCTGGTCGGTCCGCTTGAGGACCTTGCGGACATCTTTGACCAGCTTGACGTTGCGCTCGAACAGGAGCCGGTCGGGGTGCTCGGCGAGGTTGTCGACGTAGGCGTCGGCGACGGCCTTCATCGTGGACACGTCACCGGTGAGGTTCATCCGCTCGAGGATTTCTCCCCACGACGTTCCGAGGCGGTCGGACAGCCACGCGCTCTGTTCCTCGTCCAGGCCAGGTTCGTCCTCGCCATACTCTCCGGAGAGCAGAAGGTAGGTGCGCAGGCGAGCGCGGAACTCCTCCTGCTCGTCGGGCTTGGGCTGGTCGGTGAGCGGCCCGTACGTCTGCACGAACTTCTTGAGTTCGCGAACCTCGATGGCGATCAGCGGCTGGACGACCTCTTCACGCACGGTGTTGACGTACAGCGTCTCCACACGGTCGGTGAACCGGGCCCCCTGATACATGCCCATTCGCATCATCAGCGGCACGCCGTCCGATTCGTGTTCGTCGAGCTCTCGCTCGATGCTGTACAGCGGCTTGATCTTGTCGATCTCGATCGGATCGACGCCGGCGTGTTCGCTGTCCTTGTGTTCTTTCAGCTTCGCGATGGCTTCTTCGCCGCGGCCGAGGAACTCCCGGTTGCGGTTGAACGAGAGGACGGGAAGGACCGCGAGTCCGACCGACGTGGCAAACAGGGCGCCCGCGATCGCGTGGCCCATGATCGCCTGCCGCTTGACGTGCGCCGCGCTCCGGGTCGCAACGTTCTTGTCGGGGAAGATGACCTTGCCGAAGACGTCGCCCAGGAAGTAGCTCTTCGCCTCGACCTGTTGCTGCGTGAAGCTCATCTGCGGCTGCACGCCGAAGGCTTCCGCCATCGAGTTCATGATGCGGTCGATCGGGCTGCCCTCTTGGGTGCCCGAGGTGAAGTACGACCCGCGGAAGATCGGGGACTCCGTGTAGATGCTGTCGGCCATCAGCTCGCCGACGAACATCGAGAGGTTCTCGCGCAGCGGCTCGAAGTACTGCGGGAACGTGAAAATCTTGTCTTTGGCCGCGTCAGCGCGCTCTTCTGCGAGGCGTCGCATCGCCCGTCGTTCGACGACCTGGGTGAGCTCACCGAAGTGATCATCAAACAGCGCGGCGGGCTTGTCCTTCGTGGAGACCGGGACGGTGAATCCCCAGATCTGGCTGCGCTCTTTTTGGCCGAGGTCGGAGAACATGTCCACGAACCCCGGCAGCAGGTCGCACTTGGTGAACAGGACGTACACCGGTACGACCATCTCCAGCTTGCCCATGACCTCGTCCACCCGAGCGCGAATCTCTCGGGCGCGTGCCAAGACGTCGTCGGGGCTGCTCTCGGACAGGTCCGTGAGGGCAATCGCCACCAGCACGCCGTTGACGGGACGTTTGGGGCGGTTGCGCTTGAGCAGGTCCAAGAAGCCCATCCACTCGTCGCGGTCGGCTTCTTCGGTGGTGTAGCGGCCGGCGGTGTCGAGGATCACGGCCTCGTTGGTCATCCACCACTGGCAGTTCCGGGTACCGCCCACGCCCTGGACTGCCCCCGCGGAGTAGGGGAAGCGCAGTCCAGAGTTGCGAAGGGCGGTGCTCTTGCCGGCGCCCGGAGGCCCGATGATCATGTACCAGGGCAGGGCGTACAGCGCGTCCGCGCCCTTCTTGTTGCCGCCGAGCTTGGAGGTCTTCAGGGCCGCGACGGCCTTGAGGAACTCGTTCTGCATCGCGTCGACCTCGGCCTTGAGGTCCGGCCTGGCACTCGCGGACTGGGCCGCGGCCTGGGCATGCAACGCCTTCTCGATCTCGCGAGCCGCCTTCTTGGCTCTGAGGATCTTGACGAGAACGATCGTGACGAGGATCGCGATGATGACCGCCGTGGCCACGATCGCGATCCACATCGGGAACTCGAGCAGGAGGACGACGGCCCACACGGCCCCGATGAGCAGCGCGCTGAAGATGTACTTGAGCATGGCTCAGCCGTCCCCTTTCTTGGCGTCGGCGTCCTGTGGGGACGCGCTGACCTTGTCGATGTCGCTGGTGAAGTCTCCGGCCTGCTTGTCCAACGCGAGTCGCAGCACGACGATCAAGACGAGCGAGAACAGCAGGGCGAAGAGCCCGAGCCACACGGTGAGGTAACTCTGGGAGCGCCGCGTCACCCGTTCGCGAGGTCGCATGTGTCGCTTGGACAAGGCCTCGGGTCGCATGGCCTGCCCAAGCGCATCTTGGACGCGCCGCTGTACGGCCGCGAGCTGGAGCTCACCCCCGCGAATGGCGAACTTGCCCTGGAAGCCGAACACCAAACACCAGTAGTAGACACGAAGCGTCTCCTGCCGGCTCGGGTCGGCGAGCAGCTGCTCGAGACGATTGAAGAAGTTCTCGCCGGCGAGGTTCTCTTGGAAGTAGTGGAGCTGCAGCGGGTTGCTCATCCACATGTCCCGCAGGGCGCCCGGCTTGCGCATCGCAAACTCGTCGGCGAGGGCGACGAGCGCGTACATGATGTCGTGGACGTCGCGGTCCTGTAGCCCCGCCTGCGAGGCGGTCATCCGCATCTGGTCGACGTAGCCACAGATCCGCTGATGGAACATCTCCGGCGCCAGCATGGCGCTGTCGTCGACGTTCTTCAGCTGGATCAGTGCGTTGATGCAGTCCTTCGTGACGGCGTAGACCCGTTCCATCCTTGCGTGCTCCCTGGTGCTCCGGCTCGAGGCTTGCGGTGGTCAGGAAGGCCGGGAGCCCTTGGGCGGAATGCCCATGAGCGAAATCTTGGCCTTGCTGGGGTCATAGGGCGGGGGAAGGTAGATGGCGATGGTGCGTTCGGTCGCGATCGCGCGCCAGTACGTGTCGGAGGTCCCAAGCATGAAGTAGACCTGCTTCGGTCGGACCGGAATCTCCGGCGGAGGTCGGTGCGTGACCGTGAGCGACACGCCGGGCGTCGCCGAGCGCACGATCTGGTTGATCTGCTTCCACGACGCGATCTTCGACAGCTTGGGAAGTCGGTTCGAGACCTCTTGAGTCTCGGACTGCGCCTCGACGGCGAGCACAAAGGCTTCGCACTTGGGCAGGCGGTCGTCTTTGAGCTGACCGATCCACATGCCGTCGGCCCGAGCTTCGAGTGGGATCTCGAGGCACCGCTGTTTGACGGTCGCTCCGAGCATCGCGTTGAGGCTCTCGACCAACGGCTGAAACGTGGCCCGAAGGTCGTTGTGGGCGAACGTCGGGAAGGTCGAAGGGTCGACACTGCCGGTGAAGGTCGTCAGCGAGCCCGCCAACTGCAGCAGGGTGAGGTACGTCGACAGCGGGGTCGGCGACTTGTCCTCGGCGATGTAGCGAATCAACGGGATGTTGCTCGCGAGCGCGTTGAGCAGCAGGAACCGGGTGGTGTCCTGGGGCGCAAACTCGACCGAGGCGGCATCGACCTGGCGCCGGGTTTCGGCGAGGGCGCGATGCTTGCTGAGCATGGTGCTGAGCAAGTCTTGGAGGTAGCCCTGGAGAATCGGGGCCGCGGCGACCTTGAGCGCGGGCGGAATGTAGGTGCTGGAGAGCTGGTACTGGCCCGTCGGATCGCGGACGACTTCTGCGACCTTGATCGAGTCGAAGTCGTCTCGGGACTCCTTGCCCAGGATGATGCGGAGGTTCGGCCGTCCGAATCCAATGACCTGCTCGGTCTTGGCGATCGTCAGGTCGGGGACCGGCCGGTTCGCGATCTTGTAGCGAGCTGCGGCCGCATCATCGAGCGCCTCGGCGTAGTTGGGCACGCCCTCACGGGTGGAGGGAACGCCCAGATAGACCTCCAGCGTGGAGGCGGTGGCCGAGAACTGGTCACCGATCGGGCGGGCCGGGGGACCGCCCGAGTCGCCGGGCTCGAGGTCGACCACCAGGCCACGCGGGAACACGCCTTCGAAGGCGGAGAGTTTGAAGGTGCCCGAGCTGAGCTCGCCCTCGTCGATCGTCATCTCGCTGATGCCCCAGACGTGGGGGACCGCCGCGGCGAGCCTGGCCCCGATCGAGGCTTCGTAGAAGAGGTCCTGTTGTTGGAGGTGCTGAGGGCACATCAACATGCCCTCACTCCACACGACCCGGTTCAAGTTCTTGCGCGACATGACGGACCTTGGGGGCTCAAGCGCCCGGTTTCTCCGGGGCTGTGGGTGCCTCGGGTTTGGACGGTTCTTCGGGTTGCTCGGGCGCCTCGGCGTCCTTCAGCTTCTTGCGCTTTTTCTTTTTCTTTTTCTTCTTCTTGCCGTCGTCTTTGATCTCGACCGGCGGCGTTCGACTGGGCTTGCCCGGACACTCCAGGCCGTGGCCCTCGGCATCCCAGCCGGTCGGCGGCGTGGGCCCACCGTCGAGCAGCGAACGCTCGAGCAGGACGTGAAAACACGGGTCCGGCCAAGGCTGCTTCTTCTTCTGGGCGCTGCAGACGTCGTTGCCGTGGTAGCGAGGCACTTCGTAGAGACGGAACCAGTCCTGCCCGAGCGGCTCGCGATAGATGGCGGCCGCCAGCACGAACTTGGCATCGGGGCTGGGCGTCAACTCGAGGACGTCGTTCTTGCCGGGGTAGACCGTGATCTCTTCTTCGGAGATGAAGTCGTCGCCGAACGCCACTTCGCCGCCCTCTTCCCACACCGTCTCGAAGTCGATGATGTCGACGCTCTCGTCGCCCTTGAGCTGATAGACGTGGAGCTGAACCGACAGCGGCTGCCCCTCGTCGTCGAGGTTGATCATCTCGTCGGGCTGGATGACCACGCGGATCGCTTCGAAGACCTCGTCCTCGGGTTTGCAGGACGGGCCCTTGTTCTTCTTCTTGCACCCAGCCGAGGCCATGAGAGCCACGGCCGCGGTGAGGCCAAGACCCAGACCCATCCCGGCACGGGCGAGTGAGCGGAGCGAGGGCACAGCGGTGAGCGACGAACGCACGAACACAGTCATTTGAGGGCGCGGCGCTGAGGCAAAAAAAACAGCGCGTCGGCCGCGGAGAATCCCACGGAGAACAAGAGCTTGGCAAGCACAGCGCTATGTCATGGCCAGGGAGATCCCGCGCCCGGCGAAGTCGGAGACGAACGTCTGGAGGGCCGCGGTGTGGGTCCAGTTTCTGGTGTGGGGATCGAGGCTGACGAGGTCGGTGACGGTTGCGGTACCCGAAGGTGAGACACCTGGCGCGGAGAGCTGGGTGATCCGCGTGATGCCGTCGCCGAATCGGTTGACCACGACGATGAGGTCGAGGCTCGCAGCGACTTGCAACGCACGAGTGTCGGCGGACGCGGATCCGCCTGCGAGGCCACTGAGGGCAGCCAGTCGCTGAAGTCCCTCGTCCGCCGTCGAGGCGCGCGTCGTCAGCACAACCCCGTCGAGGCCTCTACCCAGCGCTGTGAGGGCCGAGCTTGCCTCCGCCCCCGTGATGTCATGGATGAGCAGACGGGCAGGTGCGAGCCCCAGCCCGGCATCGACGAGTCCCGGCATCGCGTGGGCTCGGCCGCTTTGCAGCACCACCGCGTTTTCCGGGAGCTGGGCGGCTTCGTGGTCGGGACGGACGACGACGAGGCGCTGACTGGGCGGCGCGGCGAGGGCGAGCGCCGCTGCCATTGGGAAGGCACGGGCTCCTGGACCGGCACACACTGCGATGCGCAGACCGCTGTTGACCGCGCTGCCCAGCAGTTTGGCGATCGCGTCCGACAGCGTCGCACTGGCGGTCAGCTGGCCCAGGTCGTAGCGGGGCAGAACGGAGGCTGCCCGGCGGATGCGGACGACCGGGCCGTCGACCGCGAGGCTCTGATGGACGGCATGAACGCGATGACCGTCGGCGGTCGTGGCTTCGATCACCGGCGTGTCGGGGCCGAAGCTGGCACCGGTGAGCCGGGTGATGACCCAGGCGAGCGCTTCATCGCTGGAGAACGTCGTTTCTGAGGAAGCGGCTGCTTGGCCGTTCTTTACAGTGACCGCTTGAGTGGGCCCCTGCAGCAAGATCTCGGTGATGTGTGGGTCTCGGAGCAGAACATCGAGCGGACCCACCCCGCACAGCTCGGTTTGCATGCGAGCCGAAAGCGACATCGGCTCCAGATGGCCGACCGTGTCTTTGAGGTCTTGCAGGCCCGAGCGCAGCCGGGTGACGAGGGCGTCGTCATCCAGAGCGGGTTCGGCGAGCCAGCCGTCTCGAACCACCGCGAACACCTGTCGGCAGGCCTCGCGGGTCTGCGCGTCCCGGGGCAGGCCGACGAGGGCCGCTGGATGCAGCCTGTCTCTTATACACATCTCCGAGCCC
>CAJXVA010000303.1 GCA_913061055.1 uncultured Pseudomonadota bacterium | reverse complement strand
CACTAGATCGCTCGTCGGCAGCGTCAGATGTGTATAAGAGACAGCGGTGCGGGCGATATGAACTTTAGGGACATGTCGCCTCGATTCGTCTCTTCACGGTCGCGGCTTCCGGTCGACCGTCCTCGGGGCTGTGGTTGCTGATCTCGGCGACGAATCCGCGCGTGGACGGCCTCGCCTATCGTTCCCAGTGAGCGTCCACAAGAGCGTACGTGTCGCCGGAATCAACGATCTCGACCGAAGCGCGGCCGGCGATCGTGAGGTCGAGGGCAGCCGTGAGGCCCGAACAGAGGCCAGCGCGCGAGATCGAATCGTACAGCCCGGGGGGGTACTCCAAGCGGGCCGTTCCCCCGTTGTCGCGGCGTTCAACGATCACCAGTCGCGCCCCGCGGTGAAACATACTGAAGCGGACGGTCGCGGTTTTGAACAGCAGGCTGGGGGAGACGAGGCGCATCGCGACCGAATACAGCGGGCCGGTGAAGAGGGCGCGTTGTTGCTCATAGGCCCAGGTCGTGAACGCGTTCAGATCGCCGAAGTGGACGTCGTACACGGCCAGCATGAGGGCGTGGCTGTGCACTTCGGGCAACCAGCTCGACACCGGAACCGGGTGTTCGATGAGGACGCGCAGCGGCGCCGGGAGCTCGGCAAGCACCGGTTGGAGAAGCGGTCGGTCTGCGACCATCCCCCGATACAGCGATGCCTTGGCCAAGCAGTTCGGGTAGCTCTCGAGTCCGTCTGGGATGCCGGCCAAGTATTCGGTCAACGCCGGAAACTTCTCGTCGTGGCTCACGCTCGGATGGTCATCGTAGCACGGGGCTGGCGGGGCGCTGGCACCGAGTGTTCGCCCGATGCGGGACAAGGGTGGAGGGGGATGGCAGGATCCGGCCGGGTTCCGTGCGCAGCGGCCAGGTTCAGCGCAGCATCCTGAGGCAGCGACCGTGCCCCCACCTCCGGGCTCTGCTTACTGCGACGAGTCGCTAGCCGAAGGTACGGCGGAACTCATCCTCGGAGAGCTGCAGGAGAAGCGGAATGACCAGGTCTTCCTCGTAACGCAAGTGCTCGATCAACACATCGTGGTGGCCGACCAATGCATCGACCAAGGCGGTGGGGGATGATGGGTCGAGGAACGCTGCCTGGACGTCGCGGTCTCGTACTCGAAGCGCTTCGTGACCAGCCTCGGCATCGTCGAAGGAGACCCCCCAACGCTTGGCGAGATACGGATAGAGCTTTCTCTCCTCGTAGTACTCGTGCCCGCCCATGGCAGATTTCCAGCGACGGTACAGGGACTCGATTCCCGCCCCGTAGCCGAACTCCTGGGCTCGCTCGACGAGGACACCGCTGATTCGGCGAAAGTTCTCGTGCGAACCGAGCAGGAGCACCTGCTTGGGGTAGTTCTTGTGGCTCTCCCAGTGTTCGCGCTTGATCGCTCGCATGACGGACCGAAGCTAGTCATGAGGCGGACCGTGGCAAGTGCCGGAGGATGCGGCCCGTGTGGACATGACTGTTGCGGACAGTGGAACGACCGCCGCGCTGCAGGAGCGAACCATCGGAGCTGCCCTTTTGTCGGGCCGCGGTGGCACCGAACCCCGTCCTGCCCGTGGGCACCCGCTGGCGATCTCTTCCGCCGGGCATCACCGCTGACGGGAGGGGGACCGGATTCGCGCTCACCAAGGAGAGTTTTGGGCCATGACCCCGCGTCATCCTGCCCCGTGCCGTGTCGGCCCCCCGGGGCGCGGGCGGATCCGCTATTGTTCCGTCGGTACGGGCCCCGTCCACGACGCGGCTTCGCCTTCACAAGTGTGCTTCGGTAGCCGAGCTGAGCCTTCTGAATGAACCTGGACGCGACAGAACTTCTCGACGCTCTGAATGAGCCGTGCGTAGTGCTCGAGCAGTGCGACGGCGAGGCACGGGTGGTGATGACCAATCGTGCGGCGGCGAGGCTCCTTGGCGTCGAACATGGAGAGGTCGACTTCCCGCTCTCCGAGGTGGTCGAGGCGGATCCCGCGGAGCTCGAGGCGCACGTGCGGACTTGGTTCCGAAGTGGTGCGTCCACCCCTGCAAGGTTGGTTGTGCGGACGTCAGAGCCCGTCACGGAAAACCAGCACCGGGTAGACGCGACAAGGCTCCGGTCGTCCGCGGTCCCACGGGTCTTGGTCCGTTTTCGCCCCCAAGCGGCTCGGACCCAGTTCGGCGCACTCACCGATCAGGTGAATCGGCTTGCCGACGAGGTTGCCCACCGTAGTCGTGTGCAGATGCAGTTGCGACAAAGCGAGACGCGCCTTCGGACGGTGCTCGACAGCGGACAGCTCGGGATCTACCTGGTGAGCGCAGATGGCGAGCTGCTGCTTCGGAACGCGGGGTTCGAGTCTCTCGTGGGGGTTCCGCCGCCCGAGGGGTTCTGGGCCGAGCTTCATGACGTTCATCGGGACGTGCTGGAGAACGGCCCGCAAGAGCGAGAGGAACTTGGACTCCTCGGCGTCGATAGGGAGCGAGTCCTTCACGGCCGTTGGGCTCCCGTCGACGATCCCGTCGCAGGTTCAAGAGTCGTCTGCGGGGTGTTGAACGACGTCACCGTACTGCACGAGGCCGCCGCGCAGCACGAGGCTCTCACCCGGAAAGCCCATGAGGCCCAGCGTCTCGAGAGCCTTGGGCTCCTCGCGGGGGGCATCGCGCACGACTTCAACAATCTCTTGGTTGGCGTCCTTGGCAACGCGGGCATTGCGATGGGCGAAGCTGTACCGGGTTCGCTGCAGCAGCAGGCGCTGGAGGACATCGATATCGCGGCAACACGGGCCGCGGATCTCTGCCGACAGTTGCTGGCGTACTCCGGGAAGGGGCGCTTCCGGCTGCAGACGGTCAACCTCAATGCCCTGCTGACCGAGATGCTCCAGCTCATCCGGGTCACGCTTTCGGGGGGCGCATCACTTCACACGGCATTTGATACCGAGCCGCTACCCGTCCACGTCGATACCAGCCAGATCCAGCAGGTTGTGCTCAATTTGGTGACCAACGCGGTCGAAGCTCTGGGGGAGATGCCCGGAGTCGTCACGGTTCGGACTTCGTCCTGTCACTGCGACCGCGAGTACCTTCGGCAGCTCGTGCCGGCGACCGACCTGGAGCCTGGCGACTACATTTGCCTCGAGGTCACGGACACCGGATCCGGAATGGATGCCGAGACGCTCGGCCGCTTGTTCGAGCCGTTCTTCACCACCAAGCTGAGTGGGCACGGCCTCGGTCTCGCCGCCGTTCGTGGCATTGCGAGCGGGCACGATGGGCTCATCCGCGTCTACTCGGAAGTCGGTCGCGGCACCACGTTTCGGCTGCTGCTCCCGCGGGCATCCGGTGAGACCCAGACCCTGAGCCAGCCCCTCAATGCCTCCGCCGCAAAGGAGAAGCGTCGCGGGACCATCCTTGTCGTCGATGATCAACCGATGGTGTTGAAGACCTGTTGTCGAATCGTCGAGCGCGCTGGCTATTCCACTTTGCGTGCGGAGAATGGGGTCGAGGCGTTGAGAGCCTTCGATGCGTTCGAGGGAGACATTCGGGCCGCGATCCTCGACATGACGATGCCGGTCATGGGCGGCGTGGAGACGCTACGGCAGCTGCGGGTTCGCAACCCGAAGCTGCCGGTACTGCTTTGCTCGGGGTTCAACGATCAGGATGCAACCAACCTCTTCGCGGGGCGCGGTCTCGCGGGCTTCATTCAGAAGCCGTATCGTTCGCCCGATTTCTTGGCCGCGCTCGACAAGACGATCCGCGAGTTCGAGTCGGAGGACTGAGCCCCACACCGAGTTCGCGTGTTCGCGTTCATCGGAGACCCGGGATGGGCTCGGCGCCCTCAGTGGTGGTGCTTTTCTTCCGGCACCAAGTGGAACGTGTAGTTGATCCCGACCGACGCGATGAACGGCCACAGGAACTCGCCGTCGCGGGCGAACGTGTAGTACGGCACCGAAACCTTGGCATGCACGCCGAGGCGGGGCCGCGGCTGGAAAAACGCTCCGGCGGAGGCGAGCAGCGATACCCGACCCGTGCTGGGGGCTTCGACGTCACCCCAGCGCACGGGGCCCGCAGCAAAGACCTCCTGCTGGAACAGGAAACGCCACTTCACCAGGCCGAAACCGGTGGCAACGCCGAGGCCGCCCTGCAGGGTCCGCGCGGCCTGGTTGCCGTAGCGGTTGGTGGCGACGGGAACCCGGGCGGACGCGAAGGTGGTCAGTCCCCACTTCCCGGCGTTGTAGTAGGACTCGAGCCCGTAGGAGGGGTCGACCGTGCCCGAACCGTGCGAGAGCTGCTCGACGCCTTGCTCGTTGTCGGGGTGGAAGGGATCCGGGCGGACGCGACCCGTGGGTAGGTTCGCGCCGAGGTTGAGGTCGAGCGTCCATCCGCGCACGTCCTCGTTGCGGACCAATCCCCAGCGGGTCGACAGCCGCATGTCGCCAGCGGAGAACACGGTCTGGTCGCGGTGGATGGTGTCGGCGACATCCAGCGCCCGATCTCCGGGACCGATCGAAGCGACGTTCAACGTGGTCAGCCGTAGCGGCACCATCACGTCGAACGCAAATCGCTCTGCGATACCGAGCTGGGCGGAGAAGTTCCACTGAGCCCATCCCACGCCGATGCGGTGCTCGGAGTTTGGGAGCCCATCGCCGCTGCGGCCCTCATGCGTCGAGCGTGCCCACGAGCCCAACATGACGGCGCCAAGGCGGAGCCTGCCGGTATCGAGTGGCTTCTGATTGAGCGTGGCACCTCCACCCGGGAGGTTGGGGTTCGTTCAGCCCGGTCAACCAGCCCACGCTGGGGTGGCCAGGAGTCCAACGAGGCCGAGAACCGTCATGCTGAGGACGCGTCTCATGGGGCGGAGCTTGGCACGAAGTCGGAGACCCGGCGACTTCGCAATTGTCGTGGCCGAATGTGAAGTTTCGTGAAACGCGCTTGCGCATGAGCCCTCCACGCGTCACACCTGAAGTTGAATGGCGTTTTCAAAAAGTGTCCAGAGGCTTGGGGTACGGGCGCTGGGTCACGAGGCTCAAGTGACGGACGTGCGCAGGCTGTCGGCCTCGGTCGTTCGGGTTGAACTGCATGCCGCGCGCTGTGCCGGGGTGCCGTTCGCGCCCGGTTGTAAGATCAAGGTCCACGTCGGTGACGGCGAAATGCGCAGCTACACACCCGCGCGCATCGACCCTTCCGTTGGCGAAATGGACGTCGTCGTGTTTGCCCAAGGCGATAGTGCTGCGTCCCGTTGGGTGAACGGACTCCAACCCGGGGGGACGGTTCGTTTTCTGGGGCCTGGAAGCAGCGTTCCTGCCCCGCAGGGACATGAGCCGTGGGCGGGGTTCTATGGCGACGAGACCGCAATCGGGCTGGCCGAAGCGATCTTCGCGGCGCTCCCTCCCGGTACGCCGACGCTGGGCGCGATCGAGACGCTCGCCGGCGAGACAAGTGCCGTCTCGCACCTTCCCCTCGTCGCCGTGCCCCGTGGGGTCGACGTGGGCGCGGGGCTGGCTCAGCACGCCCGCACCGTTGCGCTCCCCGAGGGGCCCGGCGTCGTCTGGCTCAGCGGTGAAGCGACCTCCGTCCTCGCCCTCCGCGAAGCCTGGCTCGAGCGCGGTGTGCCTCGGGACCGATTGCGGATCAAGCCGTACTGGAGTCTTCGCGGCAAGGCGCACCGCAAGACCCTGGAGCGCACCGTGCTGCGACAAGAGCACATCGCATGACCTCGCCACGCCGTCTCGCTGGTCTTTGCGAGCCACCGCGACGAGGTTGTGACGTGTGCTCTAGCTGCCCGACCGCGTCCCGACGACCAGCATGTACGGGTCGCCCGGCATGAGCTGGCGCGGTGGTGCCACCGACAGCCCCGCGGCCTCGAGGTCCTCCGTGATGGCTTCGGTGGTGGGCAGGGGCCCGGTCTCCGGCATCGCCGAGAACCACAGGTCCAGGATGTTGCTGCCCAGACCCCCTCCGGCGCAGTAGCCCGCGACCAGCACACGACCACCGGGGGCGAGGCTCTCGGCCAGTCGCCCGAGCACGCCCGCACGCTGCGTCATCGGAAGGTAGTACAGCAGGTTGATCAGCAGAACCGTGTCGACATCCGTTGGCAGCGGGGCGTCACACACGTCTCCGGTGGTCACATCGATGCGCGCGCCGAGCCCTGCCGCGTCAATCTGACGGCGCGCCGTTTCGGCCACGGCTGCGTCGAGCTCGAGTCCATGACCCTGAAGGCGGTCATTCGCGCCGCATGCGTGGCGGAGGTAGTGCGCGTTGCCGCAGCCGATCTCGAGCAGAGTGTGGGCGCCGTCCGCTGGAACGTTGGCCTCGAGGACCTCTTCCACCAGCGGCGTCAGCATGTTGCTGATCCGCGCCACGGTCCCGGCGTCCACGTCGGCCAGGGTGAGGCTCTCCCCCGCGGACCACCGCTCCAAGCTCTTGTACAGGCCGTTGGATTGCACCGAGATCATCCCCTCGACCAGCGCCGCATACGCGTCGTCGGTCGCCATGCGTCGGGTCATCGATCCGCGAAGCGCGTAGGTCTGCTCGTGTTGCCGGAGCTGCTTGAGCAACACGCCGTGTCGCAGCCACGCTGCAAAACCAGCCCGGTGCTCTGGGGCCGGGGCGAACTGCTGGGCCAGGGTGTCCAGCGACAAGGCGCCTTTGGCCAGCGCCCGAATCACGCCGAACTTGGACGCCGCCGCCAGCCACGATGCGCGCTGCGTCTCGCCCAGCATCTTCGCCATGCGAACCGTGGTGGGAAATCGCCACCCGCCCATCATCTTCCACAATGTGCTCAGCTTCATGGGACCGGCGGCGAGGATACCCGGCTGCGCGCCGGCCCGAGCCCGAAGCGCCCGGGTTCACCGCGGCCTGCTAGACGAATCCAGGCAGCGCGCCGTTGCACGCCTCAGGGAGCCCGAAGCTGGTCTCCTCGTGTCCGAATGCGTTGAGCATCGAGACCAGCAGGTCGTTGGTCGTGCGGTCCTCGAACGCCAGGTGCCGTCCCGTCTCGACCGTGCCGCACAGGTTGCCCGCGGTCACGATCGGAATGTTGTTGGAGCCGTGACCGTCACCGTCCCCAAACTCGGATGCCCAGACCACCAGGGTGTTGTCCAACATCGTGCCATCGCCGTCCGGGGTCTCGGCGAGCCGCTGTACGAGGTGCACGAAATTGCTCGCGTACCACTGCATGACCTCGATCATCGCGGCGCGGACGACCGGGTCTTCTCGGCCAGTCGGTCCCCCTGGAACGATGTGGAAGATGCCGTGCCAGCCCTCCCAGTTGTCGAACGGGAAGGGGTGTCCGAGCCACGGGAACCGGTTGTCCTGTCCATGGGTGTACTGAATCGAGACGACCCGGGTCATGTCGCAGGCCAGCGCCATCACGGCATTCTCGATCTGGGCGATCGCGCCGACATCGTCGAAGTCGGAGTGGTTCGGGTCGTAGTTGCCCGGGAGGGAGAACTGCGGGAGCGCACACCCTTGCCCCCCGCCGGCACCGTTGGAGAATCGCAGCTCGAGCTCTCGAATCTTCTCGGCGTGAGCCTCGAGCCGAATTCGGTCGGCCGCTGACGCTCGCATTGTGGTGGAGGCGTACGACTCCGCGACCGCATCCAGGACGCTGCCGCGAGCTGCACGCAGACGCTGCAGTGCACTGGGCGTGCCGGGGTCGAACCCTTCGAAGAGGCGGTCGAAGGCCACGCGAGGGTCGGGCTCCAGCCCCAGGAGCTCCTCTCGCGCGGTGTGAAAGCTGGCGACCGTTTGAAGGTAGTCGGTCCGACCGATCGAGAGCCCCAGGGACTCGTACGGAGTCGGCGCTCCCATCCGTTGCGCGATGATCTGGTCGACCGATGCCCCTCCGGCGCCCATCTCCCAGATGTTCTCCGGTTCGGGGGCGTTGGGGTTGAGGTTGCCCTCGGGCGTCAGGCTGTAGCCCATCGGCAGGCCGGTCCACATCGCCTTCGACGTGCCGGTGTGGCCATAGTGATGGTTCACCATCATGGGAACTCGGTTGTCGAGTCCCGAGAGGATGTTGACGTGTTCACGAATGGGCTCGAGGCCCGAGAGGATGGGCGAGAGCTCGAAGTCCGAGCCGGTGCCTGTCGGGAGCCATTCCTCCATGATCATCCCCTGCGGCTGGTAGAGGACGATGAGCCGCTGAGGACTGTCGTCGGATCCTGCGGGGGCGGTGCGTGCGATGCTGGGGAGGAATGGGAGGCCAACGGCCATGCCGCCAGCGCCTTTGAGGAAGCTGCGTCGTGTCGTCATCGTCTAGTCCTCTTGGGTCGAGATGTCGCGGTAGCGGAAGGCATCGGACCGCGTCATCGCGATCATCAATGCGGGGATGTCTTGGCCGGATGCGTCGAAGGCCTGGGTGAGTTCGTCCAACATGCATTGGTCGACCTCGGTGCTCCCCGCGGGTGCTCCGTAGCTGTGGTGGAGCCAGTTCGAGACGAAGCAGGCGCCGACGGGCTCGGACCCGGCGAGCAGCTCGCCCAGTTCGACCGCGCCGTCGAATTCCTGCTCGTCGAGGCCTTCGGGCGGTGACGCGAGGACCCATTGCGGGTCGATGGCCTCTCCGCTCTCGTAGGTTTCCCGCCAGGCTCCGAGCGCGTCGTAGTTCTCAAAGCTCATCCCAAGTGGGTTCATCAGGATGTGGCACCCCCCGCAGTTCGGGTTCTCGAGAAGGGCGCGGGTTCGGTCCGCTTCTGTCGGGTTGTCCGGGAGCGGCGGAGCGTTGTCTGCGGCATCGCCGGGCGGGGCCGGGATGTCCTGGCACAGCACGCGCGATCGAATGACCAACCCGCGTTCGACCGCCGAGGTCTCCTCGGTGTACGAGTGCGAGGCCAAGTACCCCGGAAGCGTGAACAGGCCGCCGCGCTGCTCCGGGTCGGCCTCGAGCGTGCTCCATCCCTCGGTGGCCGGAACGCCGTAGATCGCCGCGAGGTTGGCATCCACCTCCACGGTGTTGGAGGTCAGCAGGTGGGCGAGGGATGGATCGTCGCCGGACAACGACGTGGAGACGAAGCGTTGCAGCTGCGTGTCCATCGAGGCGATCATCTCGGGTCCGAAGCCCTCGAACCTCTCCGCGTCTTTGTCGGCGGGCCGAAGCTGTCGGATCTGCAGCCACTCGCGATAGAAGCGGGTCATGGCGGGAGCGGAGCGGGAGTCCGCCAACAGCCGACGTGCTTGCGCTTCGAGGATGTCTGGGTCCTGCAACTCACCGGCCTGCGCGAGCTCGCGAAGCTCTTCATCGGGCATCGTGTCCCAGTACAGATACGAGAGCCGGGCCGCGACCTCGTAGTCGGACAGCCGCAACGTCTCGTCGTCTCCCTCGACGCCGTGCTCGATGAAGTAGAGGAACTCGGGCATCTGCAGCGCCACGGTGACCATCCGGCCGATGGCGTCGGCGTACCCGTCCTCCGCTTCGGCCTCCGCAAACACGGCGAGCAACAGTTCCCGTTGGGCGGGGTCGAGCGGCCGCCGAAACGCTCGGGGTCCAAACGCATCCACGAACGTCTCCGCGCACGCGGTGGGAGCGCCCGACGGACAGGCGGCGATGTCCTCGATCGAGGCGATCACCTGGTCGCCCACGTCCTCCGCCGCGAGCAAGATCTGCTCGGCGGCGAGGTCGTTCACGTCGTTGGCTGCGGGCTCGCTGGAGAAGGCGAAGGCGCGCGAGGTCGGCGGAAAATCGTCGCTGGCGAGCACCAGACCCTCGAAGAGGTCGTCGATGGTGTTGCGGTACTGAACGTCACTCATCCGCCGCAGGGGCGCGCGGCCAGGGCGAAGTTGGTCGCATCCCACCTCGGGGATCTCAGCGTCCGGGTCGTCGGCGTCCCCGGTCTCATCCACATCTCCGGTGGTGGCCGTGGGCTCTGCGTCCGGAGCGGCGGCCTCGGAATCGACGCCCGAGTAACACCCACACAATCCCAGGCCCACTCCGACTAGCCCACATAGACGCACCCGTTCCGCGCTGCGTTTCGCCATCACGCAGGCCGAGACACGGGCACCGAATTCCTGTCGCACGGTTTTCCGGAAAAAAGACGGCCGGGCCACCTGTTATCGTCGAGGCGGATGTTTCGGTCGGTCTGTGTGGTGCTCGCAAGCTGTCTGAGCTGGCCGGCCATGGCTCAGGCCTCCGATCGACACCGGGTCGTGGTGCTGCCGCTGGAGGTGGAGGGGACGGTCGTCGCGGGCTGGACCCCGCAACTCGCGCAGGCCGTCTCGGAGGGGCTCGAGCGGGGTGCGTTTGAGCTTGTCGAGGGGCCCGCGGGCCTCTCGACCGCCTGCGATGACGCCCCGTGCTTCGTGAAAGCCGCCGATGCAGCGTCCGCCGACTACATCGTGCGGCCCCGGGTGGTGGGAGAGGACCGAAGCTACGCCGTCGACATCCAGGTGATCGCCGGGGCAACCGGGCAGGTCGTCGCGGAGAGCCATGAGGTCTGCGAGTTGTGCGGGGTCAGTGAGGTGCTGGAGTTGGTCGCCGACCAGAGCGCGACGCTGCGGACGAAGATCGACGATCTGGTCCAGGCCCCCCCGGTGTTCGTGTTGCAGACGCAACCCGACGGCGCCCGGGTTCTGATCGATGGTGAACTCGTCGGGGACGCCCCGGTGCGGACCGAGCTGGTCGCCGGCAAGCATGTCGCGCGGGCCGAGCTCGACGGGTACGCGCCGGTCGAGCGCGAGGTGTTGGCGGTCGACGGCGTGGAGTCGACCGTCGTGCTCGAGCTCCGGCCCCTACCCAAGAAGGGTCCGAATCTGCGCCCGCTCGCGTGGGTCGGGCTCGGGCTCGGGATCGGTGCACTGGCTGGCGGCGCGACGTTCTTCGGCCTCGACGGACGGCCGGCGCCCGGAGGGCGTTGCTCGGGCGTCAATGTCGACGCCGCGGGCACGTGTCGATATCGATACGACACGCTCGGCGAAGCGATCGGCCTCACTGCGGGCGGCGTGGTCATCACCGTGACGGCGGCGGTCGTTCTGGCCCTGACCTCGCCGAGGCGTCGCGGCCGCGCTGTCTCCCTGAGCCCCACCGGAGTCCTGCGGTTCTAGTGAACTGCCCCGACGAGAACGAGATCGTCGCCTTCGCGACCGGACAGGTTCCGGCCGAGGCGCTCGAACGCATCCGAAGCCACATCGATGGGTGCGAGGAATGTTCGTCGTTGGTCGCGGAGGCCGCAGAGGCCTCGCCGCTGGAGGATGTACCGTTCGACTCGGCCAGGACCACGCCCGTTGCCGGTGCACCATCCGAGCCGCCGATCGGCGCCCCACAGGCGCTTCCCCGCGGAACCACGTTGGGGCGCTACGTGGTGCTGGACTTGCTCGCCGCCGGGGGGTTGGGCCAGGTGTTCATCGCCTACGACCCGCAGCTCGATCGTCGGGTGGCGCTGAAGCTGCTGCGGCCGTCGTCCTCGGGGGACCAGCCGGATGCCGAGGCCCAGCGATGGCTCCTTCGGGAGGCGCAGGCGATGGCGAAGCTCTCCCATCCCAACGTCGTCCCGGTCCACGACGTCGGCATCTTGGGGGGCAGCGTCTTCGTTGCCATGGAGCTCATCGAAGGCCAAACGTTCACGGTGTGGGCACGTTCGGAGCCTCGTCCGTGGCAAGCGGTCCGCGACCTGTTGCTCGATGCCGCGAAGGGGCTCATGGCCGCGCACGAAGCGGGCCTGATCCACCGCGACTTCAAGCCCAGCAACATTCTGGTGGGCAACGATGGCCGGGTCAGGGTCGTGGACTTCGGGCTCGCCAGAGCCGTCGCCGGCC
>CAJXVA010000302.1 GCA_913061055.1 uncultured Pseudomonadota bacterium | reverse complement strand
ACAGGACTTCGACTCTGGCTCGCCGGGCCCGACTGGGGCAAGGGCGACAGCACTGGTCAGCAGCAACGCGGACAGAAACATCGGTGGCGCTAGTCTACACCGCCTGGGCGGGCACGCTCGCGCATGGGACGAATGCTCATGGGTGGCACCCGGCCGGATCGATGCCCAGGGTTTCGAAACGGGGCACGAAGTCCCGCTGGACGCATCGCTCCAGGATCTCGGCGTAGCGCGCGATCGGAAGCAGGCCCCATCGCGCGTCCGTCTCGGACGTCTTGGCGGCTGGGGCATCGGCGCCTTGGCCGTAGTTGGCCCGCAGCCGTTGCATCATGTCGGGCAGGGCGCGCTCGACCTGGAGCCGGGCCTCGTCGGGGCGGGTTTGCGTGAACCAGTCCAGGCAGGCCCAGCCAAAATCGCGGTGACGGACCTCGTCGCGCACGATCCGATCCAGGGCGATCCGGGCGGAGTCGACCGTACACGCGGCCCGCATCGCGACGAACAGGGGCACGGCCACCGTTTCGCCCAAACAGAACGTCTCCACGGCGGTCCACAACCCATCGAGCCACAGCGGCACGTCGTGGCGCTTGAGCCCGAGCGACTCCTGGACGAGATCGGGGCGCGCATCACAACCGGCATCGCGGGCGACGACGTGACTGAGCGTCGCGTGCTCGAGCTCGTCGTCGACGACGCGCAAGCCGTCGCGGATCAGCTCGGGCGGCGCTGCCAAGCGAACGAGCCACTGCACAAAGGAGGCCGTGATCGCACAGCTCGTGTACTCGGCTTCGACGCGCCGCAGCCACTCTTCACCGACGTGCGCCGGGGGGCTCTCCATCTCAGACGCCTTGCGGACCGTCGCTCACGCACTGCACGCGACGGGGCGGTGGCGGGTTGCAGACGGCCCCTTTGGGACACTCGAAGTTGCCGCCCATGTTCTCCCAGCACGAACCATCGGGTCGCTTCGAAACGTTCTTGGCATCGTTGGCTTCGGGGTACACCGAATCCGGGCACGGGACCTTGATCGGACCGGGCGGGTTGCACGAGACGTTGGGGTCCTTGGGACACTCCACGTGCGGGTACTCGACGCACGTGCCATCGGGCTGGAGCTCAACGACCGACTTCGGCTCGGCCTTCGGCTCGGGCTCGGGCTCCGGCTCGGGCTCGGGCTCCGGCTCCGGCTCGGGTTCCGGTTCCGGCTCGGGCTCGGGTTCGGGTTCCGGCTCTGTGAAGTCGATGTGCACGACAGTGCGTGGCGGCGGCGGCGGGCCGTCCTCCATGAACACCGGCATCGCCACGAGGGCGATGTGGGCCGCGATGGCGATGGCCAGCGGCAGCGCGTGACGCCTCAGGTTCAAGGCGTACGTTTCTCCGTCGTCGCGATGGAGGCAGACTGGAAGCCGGCCGCACGTGCATCCGCGAGGACGGCGACCGCGGCTTCGACCGCGGCTTGGCGATCGGCGAGCAGCACGACGCTCTCGTGCTCGTCGGTGAGCGTCTTGAGCTTCGCGTAGACCGCATCTGCGGCGTACACAGCGCCCTCGATCTCAACCTTGCCGTCGGCCCGAACCACGACCATGAGGCCGTCGGCTTCGTTCTGCGGAACCCGGCTGGTCTGCGGAAGCGACACGTCCATGTCTCGGTCCTCGCGGTACGTCGCGGTCAGGACGATGAAGATGACCAGAATGAACGCAACGTCGATCAGCGCCGACAGGTTCACCCGCGGCGCCTCGCGCTTGTGCGCGGTGAAGTCCAGCGGCTTCACGAAGAGGTGTCCTCCTCCGTCGCCCCGAGGGTTGCCGCGTAGCGCACCCGCTGCACGATCGACGTGAGCTGGATTCGAAAGCGATCGATGCGGCTCGAAACGTAGGCGTGTGCGGCCAGCGTGGGCACAGCGATGGTGAGTCCTGCGGCCGTGGTCAACAGGGCCTTCCAGATGCCGCCCGAGAGCGCGGCCATCACCATGCCGCCGGAGGCCTGTTGCTCGGAGATTCCCGCGAAGAGTTCGACCATGCCGACCACCGTCCCGAGCAAGCCGAGCAAGGGAGCAATCTCAGCGATGAGGGCCAGCGGTCGCTGGTTTTGTTCGAGCACGGCGGCCTCCTCCATCCCGACCCGGTGGGCCTCGGCCTCGGCTTGCGCGGGGTTGTGCTCCAGCGCCTCGACAAGCGTGGCTGCCACGCGGCCCGCAGGGTGTCCACTCTTGCGGGCCAACTCCACCGCCCGCATCGCCGCGCCCTCGCTGAGCGCGTTGAGAACCGGCTGCACCCACGACTCGTTCTTCAGGTTCGCCGCGCGCAGGTCCAAGAACTTGCGTGTTGCGACCAGGATGGCGAGCACCGAGCAGACGTACAGAGGGGCCATCGTCCAGCCCGCTTGTTGAAGAAGTGCACCTACCGAAGTCGTATCCATGGCTTACCTGAAGTTCGCAGTGAAGGTGATGGCCAGCAGCAGGGCCGCCGAGCCGAGGGCTCGAGGCCGGCTCAAGATGCGAGCACCGCTGGCGAGGATCGGATCGAAGAGCGCCGAGAGCACGGAGTCCGCCCGGTGGTTGCAGTGTTCGCTCGGCAGACCAAAGCGCGGGTCACGGTCCTCAGCGAGACGATGGGATCCCGCGATGCGGTCCCAGATCGCCAGCCAGGTCCCCAAGTTCGAGCCGCAGTCGGCCGCCGCGCGCCCGTGATGCAGCTGGTGCTGCGCGGGAGAGATCAACCAGCGCTCCACGAGCGGCCCGAAGCTCCACCGCACGTGGCTGTGGCGAAGGTTTCCCGACACGACGCTGAACGCGAAGCCCAAAGCGTTGACACCCCACAGCTGCAGCTCGATGGTTCTCGGTCCGAACAAGAACGAGAACGCACCGGTGAGCACACCGGTCACCAACACACCGCGCAGGCGATACAGGAGGCTCTCGAGCGGGTGAACCCGGTAGAGCGTCAACGGGGTCAAGCTGGTCGCGGAGTGGTGAACCTGGTGGAACTGCCAAAGCACCGCGGATCGATGCATCGCCCAGTGCAGCGCGAACCGGCTGAAGTCCCACGCAACGAACAGCACCACGGTGTAGACCACGCTCACGACCCACGGGGACACCGCGGAAGACAGCATCCCGGTCGGCCCCAAGAGCTGCAGCGCCCGAATCGTGGCCATCGCGACGCCGAGTGTTGTCAGCAGCGCCGGCAGCCCGAACACCGCTGCGAGAACCGGCTTGGCGAGGATGAGTCCGTAGTCGACCCGTGCCGACGCGTTCCAGAACTGACGCGCGCGCAGCCCGGTGGTGCCGCGACCCCACAAGAGCCCGCAGACGATCGCGACCGTGACGAGTCCGCCCAGCCAGAACGTCCGGGCGGAGGGATCCAGCAGCAACCCCTGCACGTGCTCGTAGACCTCGGTCCCAAGCGCGAGCAGTCGTTGTCCGAGCTGCTCAGTCTGCGTCACCGGCAGCCTCGGTCGGGATGTTGAGCATCAGAACGGTCGGGAAGTCGCCCTTGAGGTCGTCGGTCAGCTCGACCACCGCGGCATGCGACGCATCGAGCGCGTCGCCACGATCGGTTAGCGCTTCGACGAACGACCCCTCGACGGCCTGCAGCGCCGCGATTGCAGCCGCCGTGTCGGCGAGCATCTCGTCTGCGAGGGCGCCCTCCCCGACTTCGCCGAGCCAGTCATCGAATCCGATGCCTTCGTCCGCGCTGGGACCCGCCCAAAACAGCTCGCGAAACGCCTCGAGGTTGGCCACGGCGTGCTCCTTGGACAAGCCGGCCCAGACCGACTCGACCGCGTCGAGACACACCTCGGCGGAGCAATCCTTGATGCCTGCGGGCTGAGCCAGCTTGGCATCCTTGACCGACGTGTCGATGTAGAACATCGCGCGAAGGACCTCGTCCATCGCAGCCGATGTCGAGCCGAGCGGCCCGGAGTTCGGATCGGAGAGGTACCCGTGCCACGTGCCTCCCTCGGCCCAGGTGGCTTCGAGTTCGTCCGCCACCCCTGCAATCGCGGAAGCGACGACAGCGGCGTACGCCGCCCGCCGAACCTGAACTTCCGCTTCGCCCAGCGCCGTCCAGTCCCCGTTCACGTTGATCGGAAGCTGAGGCGGGCACGTGTTGTCGACGCTGTCGCCAAACAGCACGTACTCCAACGCGTCAAAGCCGTAGACGTTGACCAACCGGGTCTCGGTGAAGTCGGCGGCGTCGTACTCCCCAGCGACCAGTTCTTGATCGATCCGGCAGGTGTTGACCGCCGGCCACGAGTAGAGTTCATCCCGAAGAAACTCCCCCTCCACGCCCGACGAGCCGGCCGCAGGACCGAGTTGCAGCAACTCGACCGCTTCGAGGGCCCGCGCCGCGTCAGCGTACGCAGCCTCCAGGGCTTGTCGGGACGCCTCTGTGTCGGCCCCCTCCGCACCCGCGGCAGCAACCGCGGCCGCGTGGGTCGCCGCGGCGCTCGACAGCGCATCGGCACGCTCGGACAGACGCGCGTGCGTCGGGGCGAACACATTGTCGGCCAGGCTGACCAGGACCTCCCCGGCGATCGCATCCAGCTCCGGGGTGCCCTCGCTAGATTCGCCGGTCGATCCCGGGTCGTTGCACGCCCACACCACAAGCACGGCCGCGGCGAGTGTCAGATGAAGGCTGCGTCGAGTCATCGGGTTGAACATGATTATCAGAACCTGTGGCGCAATGCGCGGGCTGCCCCTGCAACCGGCCCGATGTCCCTCTCGGGCGCGCTCAGGCGGGTCGACGGTCCCGCGCAGGACGGGAACGGCCGGGCCCCGCGGGGGCTTCTACCAGCCGTTTTCGCCCGCCCCGTCCCCGATGAGCGCGGAATCGAAGCCGTAGGCACCGGCGAGCAGATCACGAGCCGCCACCAGATCTGCGACCCGCTGATCGGCCCCTGAGTCCGCCGGCAACACCGGCGCGACCCCGACGGTGTCGTGAACCGTGACCAGGTCCACATCGGAGATTTGGCTCCTCGGGTTGAACTGCAGTGTCAACAAGAACCCCTTGAGCTCAGCCCAGTGCTTCGTGTGATCGGCGAAGCTGTACTCGTCCGCGAGCGTGTCTCGGATGGTGTCGTTGAAGTAGTGGATCGCGGTGGCTGCGAGCGCCCGCTCCCAGCCATCGACCGCAAGATCTCGCTGCTCTTGCAGAAGCGCGAAGTCTTCGTCGGACAGGGAACCGCCGCCATGCGTGATGATCGCTCGGCCGGTGAGAAAGGCCTGCATGGTTTGCTCGGTGTAGTCGGTCGCAGCACCGAGCTCGGCGGCAGCCAGGTCCCGTTTGCCCGCGTTCACCGAGGCGGAGAAGTTGAGTTCCGCTCCTAGATCGATCGCCCCGTCGGCGTCGGCATCGTTGTAGCCGCCCACGTACTCGGGCCGACCGGCAGAGGTCGCGATCTCGTCGTCGGTGTACTCCAGGTAGTTTCGCGCCCCGCCCCAATAGCCGAAGCCCTCATCCCACGCGTGCTCGAGTGCGGTGTACGGGCCGCCGTCGTCGGGCATCGTGTTGTCGGCGTTGAGGCCATTGTCCGACGCATCGTCGAGGTAGTCGTCCGTCCCCTGGCTGTAGTTGACGGCGCCCAACAGGAATTTCTGAATGAGTTGCTGGTAGTCCACCCCTTCGGCAGAGACAAACCAACTGGCGATCTGGGCGCCCCCAGGGTCGGTGGGGATGTTCCCGGTCGAGTACGCCACGGCGAGGGCATCACAGGCCTCGAACCAGTCGCGAACCAGGTCCTCGGGGTTGTCCGACGCACTCCAACCGATCATCTCGCTCGACCAGTCCTGGTGCTGCGGGTCGGCGTCATTGCCGGCGGTCTTGCTCACCAGATCCGAGCCGGACCCCAGGTCGCCGAAGGTGGTCTGCAGCGGAGCCGGGGTGGTCTCGACCAAGTGCGCGACCTCGCCGGAGGTTTCACCGTCGAAGTCGTAGTAGAAGCTCAACCGCGCCGAGACTTCCCCCGGCTCGAAGACCGCCCCTCCATCGATGTCGGCCTGAATTGCGCTCATCTCCGCTTTGATCGAGGAGATCAATACCTGCCGGAACGTCTGCCCGCCGTACGAGACGGAGCTGACGCCCTCCTCGAAGCGGCTCTCGAACGCGTACACCTCGGGGACCACGAGTTCACCGGGGTCGGTGTCCGTGTCCGTCGCGCCATCGGTATCACCGGAGCCGGAGCCGCCATCGCACGCTGCGAAGAGGACGGCGGGGATCAAACAGGTCAGGAGAAGCTGGGTTCGCATCATCACGTCGCGTCCGATTCGGAAGAACGAGTCCGGACTGTCGTCGCACGACTCTTGAAAGTCAATATCAAAATCAGAATTGATTCCAGGAGTATGAGCGCAACGTCTGCGGGCCGCACTCCCGCAGCAGAAAACGTGCAGTTTTGATTCTTAGTTTCAATGGCTCCGACTCGTCGTCAACAAGCGAGGCAGGCCGCGGCCATGTGGACTCCGTTGGGTCCCGATGGCTGCGGCCGGTTGACATGACGGCCTCGGCTCAGGTAGTCGCCGCTCTGTCAGCGGTCCGCCATTCCGGCGGCGCAAGAGGGAATGCGGTGAGAATCCGCGGCTGTCCCGCAACGGTATGTGAGCGTTCTGCTCACGAGCCCGAGTTCTGCCCCTGACCACAAACCGGCGGCTCCGCGACGGACGGAGCCTGAAGGACCGACTCATGTTTCAACGATCTGCGGCTCGCCCGCTTGCGCTCACCGCTGCCCTCCTCCTTTTCCCCGCATGCGACAGCGGTGATTCAGATGGCGGCGAGACCGACGTGTCCACCTCGGGAACCACCGATCAGGGCACGACCACTGCCAACCCGGCAGGCTCGACCAGCGCCCAAGGGAGCTCGTCCGAAGGCGGCGAAAGTTCCTCCGGTGGTGGTGAAAGCTCCTCCTCCGGCGGGACCGGGAGTTCCTCCGGCGACGAAGGCTCCTCGTCCGAAGGGGGCGAGAGCTCCTCGGGGGGCGAGGCGGTGAGCTACGCCGACCTGCATGGCGACTACGTCGACAACTTCGACGGCTCGCACACCCTCTCCGCGGAGGCGTGGACGCAGGCGTACATGGGAATGAACCCGTTTGCCTTGGTGATCGAGCAGGTCGACGACGACTTGCAGTGGGTCGCGGGCGAAGAGGGAGACGGCGGAACCTACGGCCGGCACGACTGGGCGGTCGATGGCGACGGCCAGCTTCGCCTGTGCACGGGTGCGTTCGGCGAAGCGACGCTGCAAGATGCAATCGACGCTCCGGCTTCGGACACCAGCGACTTTGACGGCGTCGGCTGCGGCGGCGCGTTCAGCTGGTCGATTCTCACTCCGGCGGAGTAGCCACCACCGCTGCCTCATCCGGCGGAAGGTCTGGGTCGGCCGGCGACGGCCGGCCACCCAGGGCACGGATGGCGTAGTAGATCATGCTCGCCAGACCGATCCCCAAACCGACGACCACACCGCAATCGATGATCCCCCGCAGCGGCTGCTCGAGGTTTCGGACAATGACGATCAGGCAGAAGATGCCGGAGAGCAGAATCCGGCTCGTCCACATGCCTCGCGAGGACGCGCCAAACAGACGGGTGCAAAAGAAGGGGGCGAAGATGACCCGCCACGGCGTGAGCTTGCCGGTGAGCAGGTAGGCCGCCCTGGACACGACGCGTGGCGACAGCTTGCTGTGAAAGCCGCGGTACCCCTCCGCATGCGCCATAAACGCAACCCAGACGACCAGGCCGATCCACTGACCGGTCGACAGGTCGCTGCGCACCGCTTCGACGGCGAACGGGGTCAGGCGCAAAATCGCCTGCGACAACAGCGCGATGACCCCGAGCAGTCCCCAAGCTGCGATGAGTTTCCGAGCCACGCTGGCGGAACCTATCAGCCTGCGGGCTTGCGGGGTAGACGGTCGTCCCAGTCGGCGCTACATCGGTAGGCGTAGGGCCGGTTGGCGGACGAAAACGAAGACGCGAACGCACCGCCGGCCGACAACGCTGACGAGGCTGTCGACCAGGAGATGATCGCGCCCCGGCGCATCCTGGGGCTGACGCTGGCCTTCATCGTCAGTCTCGTCGCGATGGCCGCTGCCTTGGGCGCGTACTTTCGCGACCCGCTTCAGCAGCTGAGCCAGGCCTTCGTCGAGCTCCTCGGCGGGCCGGGTATCGCGCTGGGCTACCTGATCCCCGACGCCTTCACCGTCCCCATTCCCAACGACGCCTTCGGATGGTTCGGCATCGAGGGCGGAGTCCCATTTTGGGAGGTGGTCTTGTGGGGCACACTCGGCAGTGTGGCGGGGGGCTGCGTGGGGTATCTCATCGGCCGCCAGCTCCGAACCACCCGGTGGGTCTCACGATTCATGCGCGGCCGGGGGCGTTCGCTGGAGCGCCTGATCCGGCGCTACGGCATCTGGGTCGTGGCGATCGCCGCGATGACGCCCCTGCCCTACTCCCTGTCCGCCTGGGCCGCCGGCGCAGTGCACATGCGGTTTGCCACGTTCTTCGCCGTGTCTCTGACGCGGGTGTTCCGAGTCGCCGGCGCCCTGTACCTGATCAGGCTCGGGCTGCTCACCGTCTCCGGCTAGGGCGAGCGGGGCTGCGAGGCCCAAAACGATCCTGATCGGGTCTCCACGGACTGCTGCGGCGTGTTAGAACCCGCCGCAACCTGGAGAAGATCCATGCCGCGAAGGAATAAGATCACCATCGTCGGAGCTGGCAACGTGGGCGCGACTGCTGCTCACTGGGCCGTTCAAAAAGAGCTGGGCGACGTCGTCCTCGTCGACATCAAAGAGGGCTTCCCGCAAGGGAAAGCGCTCGACCTTGCCGAAAGCTCGCCCGTCATGGGCTTTGACTCCAACCTCGTCGGCACCAACGACTATGACGCGACCGCAGGGTCCGACGTCGTCGTGATCACCGCCGGTGTCCCCCGCAAGAAGGACCCCGCGACCGGCAAGTTCACCAGCCGCGACGAGTTGGTCGAGACCAACCGCAAGATCGTCAGCTCGGTGACCAAGGCGATCGTCGAGAAGTCCCCCGACGCCATCCTCATCTGCGTGTCGAACCCCCTCGACGCCATGTGCCACGTGATGCTGCACGAGTCGGGCTTCCCGGCAAACCGCGTCATCGGTATGGCCGGCGTCCTGGACACCGCACGCTACAAGTACTTCATCTCCGAAGCGCTCAGCGTCTCGGTTGAAGACATCCACGGCATGGTCCTGGGCGGCCACGGCGACACGATGGTGCCGCTGCCTTCGCACACCTCGGTGGCAGGCATTCCGCTGGTGGAGTTGATGCCCCAAGAGAAGATCGACTCCATCATCCAGCGCACGCGCAAGGGTGGCGGCGAGATCGTCGGCCTGCTGGGCTACTCCGGCTACTACGCTCCTTCCGCGTCCGTTGTTGCCATGGTCGAGTCGATCGTGCGCGACAAGAAACGCGTCCTTCCCACCGCTGCGTTCCTCAAAGGCGAGTACGGCTACAGCGACCTCTACATCGGTGTGCCCGCCGTCATCGGCAAGGGCGGCGTGGAGAAGATCATCGAGATGAAGCTCGGTGACAAAGAGAAGGGGATGCTCGAAGTCTCCGCCAACGCGGTCAAGGACGTGGTCAAGCTGCTCCCCTACTAGGGCGCCGCTGACCCACTCCACACAGACAAGGATTCGATACCGATGAAAATTCACGAGTATCAAGCAAAGGCGTTGCTGAAGGCCGAAGGCGTGCCCGTGCCCGCCTCCAAGGTCGCGTTCACGGCCGAAGAGGCCGGCGCAGCAGCAGCCGACATCATCAAAGAGACCGGCAACGAGGTTGTGGTCGTCAAGTCGCAGATCCACGCAGGTGGTCGCGGCAAGGGACGCTTCAAAGAGCACCCCGACCTGGGCGGCGTCAAGGTCGTCAAGGGTGCGGATACGGCCAAGGACATGGCCGCCCAAATGATCGGCAGCACGCTGGTCACCATCCAGACCGGTGACGAGGGCAAGAAAGTCGGCCGCGTGCTCATCGAGCAGGGCATGGACATCAAGACGGAGCTCTACGTTGCCGTCACCCTCGACCGCGCCACCGGCCGAAACATCATCATGGCGTCCACCGAGGGCGGCATGGAGATCGAGGAAGTCGCCGAGCACAGCCCGGAGAAGATTCTCCGCGAGACCATCGATCCCGCGGTGGGCCTCACGGGCTTCCAGACCCGCAAGATCGCATTCGGTCTGGGTCTCGACGGCAAGCTCGCCCGCGAGATGGGCAAGTTCCTCACCAAGCTCGCGGGCGCCTACGAGCGCTTGGACTCGGCGATGCTCGAGATCAACCCGCTGGTCATCACCGGTGACGGCAAGGTCCTCGCGCTGGACGCCAAGTGCAGCTTCGATGACAACGCGCTGTACCGCCACGCAGACATCGAAGAGCTGCGCGATCCCAACGAGGAAGACGCCGCCGAGCTCGAGGCCAACAAGCACGACCTCAGCTACGTCAACCTCGACGGCACCATCGGCTGCATGGTCAACGGTGCGGGGCTCGCCATGTCCACCATGGACATCGTGAAGTTCTTCGGCGCCGAGCCGGCCAACTTCCTCGACGTCGGCGGTGGCGCCACGGCCGAGAAGGTCACCGCAGCATTCAAGATCATCACCTCGGATCCCAACCTCAAGGGCATCCTGGTCAACATCTTTGGCGGCATCATGAAGTGTGACGTCATCGCCGAAGGTGTCATCACGGCGGTCAAAGAAGTCGGACTCACCGTGCCTCTCGTGGTCCGCCTCGAAGGCACCAACGTCGAGCAAGGCAAGAAGCTGATTCAAGAGAGCGGCCTGGATGTGGTCACCGGCGACTCGCTTCGCGATGCCGCCCAGAAAATCGTGGAGATGACGAAATGAGCGTTCTCGTCGACAACAACACCAAGCTCCTGGTCCAGGGCATCACCGGCAAGACCGGGATGTTCCACGCCGGGCTCTCGCTCGACTACGGCACCCAGGTCGTGGGCGGCGTCACTCCCGGCAAGGGCGGCACCAAGGTGCTGGACGACCGCGTGCCCGTGTTCAACACGGTCACCGATGCCGTGGAGAAGACCGGCGCCAACGCGACCGTGATCTTCGTGCCGCCTCCGTTTGCGGCCGACGCCATCATGGAAGCTGCGGACGCTGAGATCCCGCTCATCATCTGCATCACCGAGGGCATCCCGGTGAACGACATGGTGAAGGCCAAGCGCTACATGCAGGGCCGCACCTCGCGGCTCATCGGGCCCAACTGCCCGGGCATCATCACCCCCAACCAGTGCCGTATTGGCATCATGCCCGGCTACATTCACAAGCCCGGCAAGATCGGCGTCGTGTCGCGCTCGGGCACCCTCACCTACGAGGCCGTGCACCAGCTGACCACCATCGGTCTGGGCCAGACCACCGCCATCGGTATCGGTGGCGACCCGGTCAACGGCACCAACTTCGTGGACTGCCTCAAGCTGTTCAACGAGGACCCCGAGACCGAAGGCATCGTCATGATCGGCGAGATCGGCGGAACGGCCGAAGAAGAAGGCGCGGCGTTCATCAAAGAGAACGTCAAGAAGCCCGTCGCGGGCTTCATCGCTGGCACCACGGCCCCTCCGGGCAAGCGCATGGGTCACGCCGGCGCCATCATCTCGGGCGGCAAGGGCACGGCAGAAGCCAAGCTCGACGCGCTTCGGGACGCGGGTGTGCACATCGCCGAGACGCCGTCGGACCTGGGCGGCACGATGGCCAAGGCCATGGGCTAACTCAGCCAATGTCGTCGACGCCTGGCATCCTGCCTGGCGCAAAGGGCTCCCTTCGGGGGGCCCTTTTTCGTGGCGCCTCTTCACCCCCACGTTCCCTGCTACCGTCTGCGGCGAAGGCACCCGCCCGATGTACC
>CAJXVA010000301.1 GCA_913061055.1 uncultured Pseudomonadota bacterium | reverse complement strand
CGCCGGCGCCACCGCCACTACCGACCGCGCCAGAAGCTGCGCTGGCCGGTCGTTGTGGCGGTGGCGCCGGCGGTCGAACCGAGCGGCGCGTTTACCGGAACCACGCTCGCGATGACCCATGGGGTGTCCGTGGGCGGCGCGTTCATCGAGAGCGATCTCGTCGTGCCCGTGGGCCAAGCGTTGCGATTGTGGCTCCATCCGCCCGCCCCGCACCCACCGGGCCTCCCTGATGTCCTTCGTCTGAGCGTCCAAGTGCGGTGGCAGAACCTATTGCCGGCCAAAGGCCTTCCCCGAGGCTTTGGAGTGCAATTTCGCGCAGTGACGTCCACCGACGAGATCACCCTCCACACCTATTTTTCCGCCCACCACAAAGTGGTATGAGGTCGGTGTGCAGGGGACACAAGTCGACATGAGCGCCGGTTCGCCAGAGGATCGACGCGGGCGACCTCGCGTGACTGTGGCTGTCGCGTTCAAGTTGTTCGACAAGCGCGGCCGGATGCTCCTGCACGCCCGCACCCTCGACCTCTCCACGGCCGGCGCCCTGCTTCACGGTGTCTGCAAGACCGACGTCGGCGAGACCGTCCGGGTGGAGGTCAGCCGGGGGGCCGCCCGAAATCCCCTCTCCCTCGAGGCGACCGTCGTCCGACTGCAGGCACCCACGCCGGCGAGTCCCGACGCACTCCCGGGAAACCACGGCATCGGGATCCGCTTCAACGATCTCAGCCCGATCGACGAGACCGTCCTCGCCTCGCTCATCAAGGGCGCGCGGACCTAGGACCTCACGCCCGGAGCCCTGCCGGGTTTCTGCGGGACCCCCTCGGGGTGTGGGGTCCCTTCGGAACCCTCGGTTGCTGGGATCTACGTTCGGCCCTGCCCATCTTTCCCGCTGCGCTGCCCTTCGGGCTGCTTCGCTCTCCTGCTCCTCACCGCCACAGGAGCCGGGACGGCGTGGGTAAGCGGGTCACGCTCCGGAGTGGCGGCGCACAGCAGTGGCTCGCCCGGCCTGCTTCTGCGCGCGCCTGGCGTGGGCCCACAGGCACATCAAGGCGGCGGGCGTCATTCCGGGGATCCGAGATGCCTGGGCGGTGCTGGTGGGGCGCACCTCGGCGAGCCGCTGTTTGGCCTCGTTGCTCAACCCTTCGAGCGTTGCGTAGTCGAGGTCGGCGGCCAGCGGAAGATCCGTTGCTGCATCACCGCGAAGCCGCGCGACCTCAGCCCGCATCCGGTCGAGGTAGCCCGCGTAGGTGTGCTGGGCCGCCGCGCGGCCCCGGAGCCAGGCCGGAGCATCGTCGATGGAGCGCTTCTTCGAGAGCTCGGTACACAGCGCATCGATGTTGGCCCGGCGCGTCTGTACACGATCGAAACGAGCTTGGGAGATCAAGCCGGCCGACAGGGCCAGGCCGGACAGCCGCGCGTCGGCGTTGTCTTCCCGAAGCATGATCCGGTACTCGGCGCGCGAGGTGAACATGCGGTACGGCTCGTCGCACCCCTGCGTGACGAGGTCGTCCACCAGCACGCCGGCATAGCCTTCGTCGCGACCCACGAGCAACGCGTCACGCTCCAGCAACTCGAGCGCCGCGTTGGCCCCGGCGAGCAGTCCCTGGATGCCCGCTTCTTCATAGCCGGAGGTTCCGTTGACCTGTCCCGCGAAATACAGACCCTGATGCGCTTTCGAGGAAAAGCGATGGTCGAGCGCACGAGCATCGACCGCGTCGTACTCCACCGCGTATCCAGGGCGCAGGATCTCGGCGTTCTCCAGGCCAGGGATCGTGACGATGAACTTGGCCTGAACCTCTGCGGGGAGACTGGTCGAGATGCCGTTGGGGTAGACGCTGTGGGTGTCCAGGCCCTCGGGCTCGAGAAAGACCTGGTGCCGATCGCGGTCGGCAAACCGGACGACCTTGTCCTCGATCGAGGGGCAGTACCGAGGACCGCGGCCTTCGATCTGGCCGCTGTACATCGGCGACTCGTGCAGGTGTTCTTTGATGATCGCGTTGGTGCCCGCGTTGGTCCACGTCAGGTGGCAATGCACCTGCTCGATCAGCGGCGGCGGCGGCTCGATGTCGTCCGGCAGGGTGAACCGCGGCACCGGATCCTCGGAGGGCTGCGGTTCGGTGACGTCGATGTTGATCGTCCGCGCGTCGAGGCGCGCCGGGGTCCCGGTCTTGAGGCGGCTGAGTCGAAACCCCATCGCCCGAAGGTTGTCCGAGAGCCCGTTGGCGGGCGCCTCCCCTGCCCGGCCGCCCGGGGTCTTCGTGGCGCCGGTGTGCAGCAGGCCGCCGAGGAACGTGCCGGTGGTGATGACAACCGCGTCGGCCGACACCTGCGACCCGTCGACGAGTGCGACGCCGCAGACCCGGTCGCCGTCGAGCACCACGGAAGACACGAGGCCCTCGATCACTTCGATCCCGGGATGGGAGGTCAGCGCTGCGCGGGCGTAGGCCCCGTACTTCGCCTTGTCGACCTGGACACGAGTGGACTGTACGGCCGGTCCCTTGGAGCGGTTGAGCACCCGCCCATGGATGCAGGTCGCATCTGCTGCGCGACCCATGAAGCCGCCCAGAGCGTCGATCTCGAAGACGAGGTGCCCCTTGGCCACGCCACCGACCGACGGGTTGCAGGGCGTCTGGCCGACGGTTCGAATCGAGCCGGTCACCATCCGCACCTGCGCGCCCACCCGGGCCGCAGCGAAGGCGGCCTCGAGCCCTGCGTGTCCACCTCCAACGACGAGGACGGTCTTGCGCGAGATGGTCATGGCGAGCGGGGACTATGGACCGAGGTCGGCCGATACGCCAAGCTGGTCCTCGATGGCATCGCCCCCAGCGCTGCGCGGACCCCTGCACGGGCGGCGTATCCTCACCACGCGGCCGGCGGCGGCTGCCCACGTGCAGCGTGAGCGCTTCCGTGAGCTGGGCGCGGACGCCGTGGCACTCCCGTGCCTGAAGCTCGAGGGGCCCGAGGATCCCGAGGCCTTCGATCGGCTCGTCGGGTCGGCGGACCAGTACGATGGCGTCATCCTCTCCAGCCGGGCGGGCGTCGAAGCGTTCGCTCAGAGCCTGGCGCGGCTTGGGTTGGACAGCGAGACCCTGGCCGGTCGCACCGTGGTCGCCGTCGGCCGCGCCACCGCGTCCGCCTGTGCCGCCGCGGAGCTGATCCCCGACATCGTCCCGGCCCAGCCAAGCTCCGAAGGGATCGCTCAGGCGTTGGCCGAACACTCCGTCCTCGACGGACGATGGATCCACGTGCGGGCCCGGGACGGCCGGGGCACCCTCGATGACGCGATCTCGGCCGCGGGGGGTCGCTACCAGCTCGCGGTCGGCTACCGAGCCGAACGACCCCAGCCCCCGCCCGGGGTGATCGCTTGGGTTCGCGACGGCGTCGATGCGATCTGCTTGCACAGCGGCCGGACCGGCGTGCACCTCCGCGAGACGCTGGACGAGGCCCTGCCCAACCGTTCGGATGACATTCTGCGCAGCGCGTGCATCGTGAGTGCCGGCCCCATCACGACAAAAGCCCTGCGGGAGCAGGGCTTGGAGGTTGCGGCCACGGCGGGCTCACCGGGCGACGACGGCATGGTCCAGGCGGTTGTGGACCTCCTGGGAACTCCGCGCGACACCCAGGGCCACGTCTAGAGCCATTTCTTGATGGCGCCAACCGGATCGTCGCCCTTGAGCTTGTAGGCCTTCAGATCCACGTGGCAGTCCTTGCACTTCATCCCCTCGGTCACGCCAGCCGCCTTGGCCTTCTTGACCGCCTCTTTCATCATCTTCTTCACCTTGGACTGCCCACCGGACTCGCACGCAGCACCCACCTTGGCGATCTTGAACGACGTTCCGACGCAGGGCTTCGGCGCATCCCCTTCCGCGGCAGCGTTGGCACTCGAAGCGACGAGACCAGCGGCGAATACGACAGAGAAGGCAGCGGCGAGAGCGATTTTGTGCGTCATTTGGATCCGATTTCCCCGAGTGTGGCGTTGAGCCTGGTGAGCGACGATGGTGATGGGTTCGCGGTTCAGCGGGACCGGCCCCTTTTAGGCCGTGTTTCGACGTGAGAACGGCGTTCCGCGAGACATGTTCGTTGTCGTGAGTCGCCCATCTGCGTGCCAGGCCACCACATCCTGCCGGGCACAACTCATCCTATCCCAATCGCCAGGATCGGTTTCGGCGAAAGACGTAGCTCTGCGCACATCGGCGACGGCGTCTGGATGGCAACTCCAGTTGCCACCGACCCGCCCCAGAGATTTTCGACATCGAAAACAACTTCTGCCCGATCCGTGCTGAGCGTTGTACCGTACGCGCATAAGGACCTTACCTTTCGAACGTGCTTGCAGCTGGGGGGTCCGCTGCAGCGACGGCACGTTTCCCACTTCTGCGCCTCCGGGCGTTCCGGGGCGCTGACCGCTCCAACTCCACCAAGTAGGACTGATCACATGAAACGACTCTCAACGCTTGCCGCTGTAGGGGGCATCGCCCTGCTCGCCGCAGCATCCATGACCCTCGGGTCCCAAGAAGTGGTCGCAGCTGACCACGCCGAAGCTCCCGGTACTCAGGCCGACGGCGTCTCGGACATCGCCGACTTCTACGCCTGGCACACCGCCGAAGGCAAAGTCGTCGCCATCATCACCTTTGCTGGACTCCAGGCTCCTGGTGCCGAAGCGGCGTACGACCGCGACGTCCTGTACACGATCCACGTCGACAACACGGCGGCTGCAGGCGGTCTCACGACCGGCGCGGACCGGGCGACCAACGACAACGACAACGAGTCGGACATCGACATCAACATCCGCTTCGGGATGAACGAGCTCGGCGACTGGGGTGTCCAGGTTGAGAACCTTCCCGGTTCCGCTGAGGCCCTCATCCAGGGAGCCGTTGGCGACACCATCGACGCCGGAGACGGCAACATGGCGCTGGCAGGAACGTTCGACGACCCGTTCTCGTTCGACCTCGACGGCTTCAATGCGACGATCGAGAACGCGATGGCCAGCGACGGCGCGGACGACATCGACCTCGCGTTCGGTAGCCTCGCGAACTTCCTGGACGGTGATGACAAGACCACCGGACCCATTGCGGCTCCAGATCGTCTGCTGGGCACGAACGTGCACGCGATCGTCGTCGAGTTCGACACGGCTGCGGCCTTGAACAAGAACCCCGACGGCCTCCTCCAGATGTGGGCCACCAGCAGCCGCATCTCCGAATAGTAGGAAAGGGAGACTGACATGAACTTCAAAGAACTCACGCTCGCTTCCTTCGCGGCTGCTCTCGCACTCTCCACCGGCTGCGTCGTCGACGACGACCCCGCTGCGGATACCGACGACACCGATACCGCGACCACGATGACGGTCACGGAGACCACGACCAACCCTCCGACGACCACGGGTCCCACCACGGGTCCCACCACGACGGATCCGGACACCACGGATACCGACCCGACGTCCGATACGGACACTGATACCGGTGACACCGACACGGACACCGACACCGACGCTATCGATCCGGACGACTACAACTTCCGGGAAGATGCAGCTGACGCCTACACGCGCGTCGACCGGATGGGCTTCCCCGCCCTGAACACTGCGCTGATCGCCGACGAGAACAAGGACGCCTACAACGCCGGCAGCCCCGCTGACGACGTCGCAGGAACCTTCGCGGGCGACGCTGTGGGAACACTTCAGTTCCTTCACGGCTCGTTCGACCCCGGCAGCACCGGCCTGAACGATGACCTCGTTCTCGCCAACACGCTGCTCGGTACTGACCTCACGCCTTGTGGCGCGACCGTCATGAACAACAGCTGCCTGCTTCAAGCCGTGCCGCTCGCGTTCCCCGACGTGCTTCTGCTCAACACCGGAGAGACCACTGGGTTCCCCAACGGTCGTACGCTCGAAGTTCCCGTCATCGACGTGATCCTCGCTGCGGTGCTGATCGAAGCCGAGACCATCGCCGACCTCCTGGTCTTCGCCGACCTGGACCCGGCAGACGACGAAGTGCACGGACTCTCGCAGAGCCCGAACGACGTGGCCTTCCCCGGCGCGTTCCCGTACCTCGCACCTGCTCACGAGTAGGCCGAACCTGCGGACGCGAGGCCTCCGGTGCAAACCGGGGCCTCGCGCTTTTTTTTGTGATTCCTCCGATGGTCTCTCGCGCCCAGATTATTTCCCTTCTCTCCCTTGCCCTCCTCGCCGCTTGCGAGAAGCCGGATTCGACCCCGACGACGAAGGCCACCGGTCCGCAGCCCAGCGAAGAACGAGCCGCTCCTCCTGCGAAGAAGGTGAAAAAGCCCGAAGGCCCGAAAAAGCCAAAGCGCAAGACGAAGAAGCAGCTGGATGCGGAGCGCAAGACCTTCGCCGCCGAACTGAAGCAGCTGGACACGGACATCATTGGGATCGAGAAGCTCATCAAGGCTGCGCCCGACAACCGGATGAACCATGAGCGCTTGGCCGCGACCCATATGCAGCATGCTCGCTTGACCGGCTCTTACGACGACTACGCTCTTGCCGAAGCATCCGTTGCTACGGCGTTCGAGCACGAGCCCCGAACCAGTGCGTTGCTGCTTCGCGCGAAGCTGCACTATTCGCTCCACAGGCTCCCGCAGGCGCGCGCCGATTTCGAGGCCGCCAAGCCAACGATTCGGCCGACTCCCGACGGCGTCGCGAGCCGGGAAGCCTTCGAGGCGAATCTCGCCATGCAAGCCGGCGACTCCGCGAAGGCGGAGAAGCACTTCGATGCCTCGCTTGCTTCGAAGCGCACAACTTCGAGCCTGTCCTCCGTCGCCGTCTATCGCTGGAAGACGGGAGATTTTGAGCAAGCAGAGGCTCTCTTTCGCGAAGCGCTGAAGAGCTACCACGGCAAGCCGATGGAGCCCCGCGCGTGGCTTCACCTCAACCTGGGACTTCTCGATCTCGACCGCGGCCGATACGACGACGCGCTCGCGCACTATCGTGAGGCCGAGACGTTCATGAAGGGGTACTGGCTCATCGACGAACACATCGCCGAAATCCTGACCCTTCAAGGGAAAACCGAGGAAGCCAAGACGCTGTACCTCGACATCCTCGAGCGGACCCAGAACCCAGAATTCATGGACGCCATGGCCGGCATCGCGTTCGAAGCGGGCGACAGTGACGAGGGGAAACGATGGGTGGAGAAGGCGCAGGAACGCTACGAGGAGCAGACGGCCAAGTACCCCGAAGCCGCGTACGGGCACGCGCTAGGACACTATCTTGAGTTTGGAGACGACCCAGCGTTTGCGCTCGAACTGGCGCGAAAAAACTACGACCTCCGTCCGAACCTCGACGCATCGATCATGCTCGCTCAGGCTCACCTCAAGGCCGGCGATGCTAGGGCTGCCGAGAAAGCGCTCAAGAACATCCTGAAATCGAAGTTCAAATCTGCGGAACTCTTCGTGACCGCGGCGGAGGTCCACCATGCACTCCGCCACAGCAAGAAGGCTTCGACCTGGCTTGAGAAAGCGCGGGCCATCGATCCCACCTCGAAGTTGGAGTCCACGCAGCAGGCCGCCTCGGACCAGAACCCTTGAGTCGGACGGTTCTCACCAACCAAGCGCGCGCGGCGCAAGAACCGTGCTCGTCGCCGATGCCGAGGGGCCGAGTGTCCGGGATCCCAGACACTGACGACGCGCCACCCCTGCGGGGTCGCTGACGACCTGTCCCCGGAAGCCTTCGCGGATTGCCGTTGCTTCTTGGCTCACCTAGCCTCGCGAAACAGCATCATGAAGATCCGAGCACACCACGCTGTCGCCTTGGCCCTCGTCCAAGGCTGCTTCTCGCCAAACGCGTCGGTCGAGTCGGCGACCGACGATGATCCGTCCACCTCCGAGGGAGAGACCACCGCAGCGCCGACGACGGATCCTGAGACCGGCGGACCAACCGCCCCGCCCGCCTCCTCCTCAGGACAACAATCGACCTCTTCCGACACAACCGATGAATCATCGTCAACTTCCGACTCGACGACCGGGGATCCCGATGCAGAGTGCGGCGACGGTGTTCCCCAGGGAGATGAGGCTTGCGATGACGGCGAACTGAACGGTGTCAGCGAGATGACCGACTGCCTCTCGGACTGTACGCTCACGACGTGCGGTGACGGGTTCGTTGGCCTGCCCGACAACGAGCAGTGTGACCAAGGAGATGGCAACGCAGACGATGGCGCATGCACGAGCGCTTGCGCGATTGCCATTTGCGGAGACAACCTCACGGGACCCGGAGAGTCCTGCGACGACGGGCCTGCCGGGAGCGATGAGTGCACCGCCGAATGCGCGCTCACAAGCTGCGGCGATGGGATCGTTCAACGCGGGGAAGACTGCGATGACGAGAATGACAACAGCACGGACGCTTGCGTCAACTGTGTCGCGGCAAGCTGTGGAGACGGTTCGATCCAGGCTGGCGAAGAACAGTGCGACGACGGTGCAGGAAACGCGAGCGAACCGCCGGTCTGCGCATACGGTGTCACCGAAGATGAGTGCACGTACTGCGCTGTAGACTCCTGCTCCCTCGAGATTGGGGTCACCAGCTACTGCGGAGACGGAACAATCCAGGACGCAGCCGGCGAAACCTGCGACGGCACGTACGCCAACGCGACCTGCAATGACTGCCAAGAACTGAGCTGCGCGGACGGCTACGCGGACTGCGACGAGGACTTGGCCAACGGCTGCGAGGTCGACCTCACGACGACTGCAACGAGCTGCGGTTCATGCGGACACAGCTGTCTCGAGGGCGAATGCTCCGACGCCGAGTGCCAGCCATACGCACTCTATGCGGCAGGCGGCATCCACGACATCGTCGTCGACGAGGATTCCGTTTACTTCATCACCGATTCCACCGCCGAGAGAATCCCGCAATCGCCCACGGCCTCATCCACGGTTCTCGCGACCGGTCTCGAAAACACCACGACCTCCAACTTTGACCAAAACGCCCAGTACGTCGTCACAGAGTGGGGCACGAACGAGGCCACGAACGCGGTGGTCCGCGTCCCGAAAGCAGGCGGAGCGACGCTAGACGTCTACGTCCCGGGCGACGATGGATACACCTTCATCTCCGGGCCCACCGACATCGCGGTCGCATCCAACCGCATCTACTGGACCTTCACCGGAGACGAGACGTTCACGCCTCCTGGCTACTTCCTCAGAAGCTCCGCGATCAACGGGGGCACCATACGTACCTTCGTCTCTGACTCGCCCGATCCCATCGGCGCAATTGAGGCCACATCTTCGACGATTTTCTGGTCGGCCGCGGGGGACACCGACGCGCTCTTGAGTCGCCCGTCGGGCGGGGGCCTCATCACAACAACAGTCCGTGAGAACCTCACGTCCTGCAACTCCATGGTCGCAGGAGTCGACAGGCTGTATTTCTCGTGTACCGACGGCGCGACATCAATGAGGACACTGTTCGCGACGGACTTCGACGGCGCGAACGAGGAGATCCTCCTCACCAGCGCCGACGCGGAGTTTGAGGATGGCACCAACCTCGCGCTGTCGGAAGACGAGCTGGTCTGGAACGACGACGAAGGCCCGTTCGGGGCTCCTGATCCGTACGTCCGCACGGTGCGAATCGACGGAACCGATGCCCGCACCGTCCGCGCGGGTGTCTTCTACGACGGAGTTGATTCGGAAGCCTACTTCTGGGAAGCAAGCGACGAGATCTGGATGCTCGCGAAGTAGACAGGTTGCGACGCCACTCGTTTCGAAGCTGTCCGTCCGCCTCCACGCTACACCCGCCCAGAGTGAAGACGCGCATAGACCTCGTTGCCTCGCCCGCACCGAGCGGGGGGGGGCAACTCGGCCTCACCTCGCGACGCAGTGTAGTGCCGCCCTAGGCGTGTCGAAGCCGTCTTGATGCACCGCGCACGCGCGGATACGCCCGGGGGTCAACCGTCAGCCCCTTCTACATCTTCTTGCACTTGCCGCCGGCTTTCGCCAAGCCGGCCGCGCGCAGGTCGTGCCCGGTGGGCCCGTCGCCGAGCAGCTTGCGCTTCGCCTCACCGTGCCCGGGGCCGAGGATGTCGCGCAGGTACGCCTCGTACTCGAAGGTGTCGGAGTGTTCTTCGGTGTGGCACTCGCCCGCGCACAGCTCTGCGGGGACCTCGAGCTTGATGAGGCTGGTGTCTTCACCGCCATCCTCAGCGTGCAAGTCACCGGGGCCGTGGCACACCTCGCACTGCACATCGACCAGGCCGGTGTTCTCGACCACCTCAGCGCCGCCGGGCTTGCGGAAGCCGGTGACGTGGCAGCCGACACAGCTGAGATCGAACTGCTTGTTGTCGACCACCAGCGTCTCGTAGGCGCTGGCATGCCGGGTGGTTTCCCAAAACTCGACCGCCTCATCGTGGCAATCAGAGCACGCCTCGATCCCGGTGTAGCCCGCCTCGCCGTCCTTGGGCGCAGGCGTCTTCACGCCGGTGAAGCGCTTCTTGTTTTGGTCGGCGACCCGCTTGTCATAGGCGCCCAGCGCCTGCTTCGCGACATCATCGACGGGGAGCTTGCACGTCACCTTGACCTGCTCGAACACCCCCTGAGCGGGTCCCTCTGCCGTGCCACCGAGCTGAGCCTCCAGCCGGGCCTTTTCCGCCTCGAGGTTTGCGATGAAGCTCGCATCCGCGTCGGGGTCGGCTTTGAACTTGTCGATACGCTCCCCCACCCGGGCGATCTCGGCGGTGAGCACGGACTTGGGAGGCACGACATCCCACGCGCTGACCGTCGGCACCGAGCCAGCCTTGGCGTCGACCGAGACGACCAGCTCGGTCACGGTCTGCAGCTGAGTGCCTGGCTCGAGCAGGTAGGTGTTGCCGATCTTCGAGGCCGGGGCGCCGACGCGCTCACGCTCGGCACCGTGGGGAATGGCGACGACGACCAGGTCCGTTCCGTCCGCGACCAGCGACTCTCCAAACGCGCGCTCGCCTTGGGCGAGGACCACGGTGAACTGCGCACCTGCATCGCGCAAGGCTGCAGTGGCGCCCGCCGCGGCCGAGACCGGATCTGCGAGCGTCCCAAGATCATCGGCACCGGGCAGCGACGGATCGACGACCGCCGTGATGCCGACCTTCCACGTCACACCGTGGTCGGTGAGTTCCACGATCCGGTGTGGGGGCAGAGCCACGGCCTTGGCCGGAGCGGGAAGCGTGACGTTGGCGGCCACCCGGGGCATGCCGAAGCTCGTCAGCGGTGCCACGCCGTCCGGAGACACGACGTCGGTGGGGCCGATGCCGCTGACCAATGCGCCACCCAAGGCAGAGAACCGGTCGTGCAGCAGCTTCGCCCGGTCCCGGGCCTGCTCCCAAGCGGCCTCATCCTCGGGCCAGTACGGGCCGTCCTTCTCCGGAAACAAGAACGAGCCCGGCTCGAGGACGAGGCGGTTGTTCTCGGAGCTGCTGGTCTCGATGTATCCGAACGCGTACTGCAGGCCGCCGAGCGGCTCGGTGGTGCAGCCACAGGGCGCGATCGTGCCGGCCACGCGGGCGAACGAGTACAGGTGGAACTCGGCACGTGCGCCCTCGGAGCTCGGCGTCTGGGCACCGTCGCCCGAGGATTGCTCCGCGGTGGAGCCGGGCTTCGTCGATGTGCCGCCGCAGGTCGCCCCGGTCGCCGCGGTCACAGTGATCACGCACAGGCTGAAGGCGGCGCCGGTCGCCCAGCGCGAAGAGGATCGGGACTGCGACACGCCCGAAAATTGCCTGATTTGTGCCGGAGCGCAACCGCAGAAGACCGCGCGCACAGGGCGTGCGCGTTCTCGCTGCGGCTACAGCGACTTCGCAAACGCGGAGACGTCGCTGATCTCTTGCGCCGTCAGCTTCTTGCTGTACGACTTCATCTCTGTCTCTTATACACATCTCCGAGCCCACGAGACCTCTCTACAT
>CAJXVA010000300.1 GCA_913061055.1 uncultured Pseudomonadota bacterium | reverse complement strand
GGCAGCGTCAGATGTGTATAAGAGACAGAGCTGCGGCAGTCCAGCGCGTCGATCGACCGCCACCCGCGGGATGCCCGAGAGCGTCTCCATCAGCGGAGAGAACGGCTGCGCGGGCGCGTGGAGCTCCGGGTCCCGCATCCGCCCAACAAACATCACGAGGACGACAGCGATGAGGGCCGTGATGCGGGTGGCGACGGGGCGCCGCGCGAACGCGACGACGAGCAGAACGATGGCAAGGAGCGCGACGTTGAGCTGAGAGACCACACCCGCCGCCGCGGTGAGTGCGACAATCGCAGCGCACGCCCAACCCAGCCCCGCGCGCGTGACCCGAAGCGTTCCCCGTCCGGTCGGTCGGGTCGTTGCGGAGATTAGCCAGGCCGCTCCGCCCACCGCGGGCACGACGATGTGCAATGCGTACCAAGGGAGCATCGACTGCGACAGGTTCTCGAACACCACCACGTTGCCGGCAAACCACAGCGGCAGGAGGAGCTCGGGACGCGGGGCGCGAAGCTCCGTGCGTGGTCGAACGATGCAAAACAGGGCGAGTCCGGCGGCGCCGAGCGGCCAAGGGATCGGAGCGGCAGCTTCGGAAACCACACCCGCGAGTTCGTTGAGCGTGCGCGCATTCTGGCCGCCTTCGAAGCCAGCCATGCGCTGCCGGACGCCGCGATTGAGCAACACCTCGAGCACGCCTCCATCCGTAGCCGCGCCAGCCCACGCGAACCAGATCACCCCAGCCAGCAGCGGGATGCCCAGCGCCAAGGCCAAGCGGGGCAGGGCGCTGCGATCGCGTCGCCATCCTTCGAGCGCGAGAATCGGGAGCACCGCGAGGCCGACCGCGAGCTGTTTGGTGAGCATCGCGAATGCGAGGGCGATGCCCGCGAGCAGGGCGTTGCGGCGAGAGATCTTCGTGTCTTCGGATTCGACGCTTGCGTGGTAGGCCCACAAGCCGCCGAGAAGACCTGCCATGAACATCGGTTCGATACACGCGTGCCGACCCCAGCGCGTTGTCGCGGCGCACAAGGTCAAGCCCACGCTCCAGGAGATCGCCATCGGGAGCCCGCCGATTCGTCGACCCCAGCCGAACGTGAACCCGATGGTGGCGAGCATGCCCAGGGCGAAGGGGGCTCGGAGTGCGGCCACGCTCGTCCCGAAGATGTGCAGGCTCAGCGCGGAAAGCCACAGGCTCATCGGCGGCTTGCTGAACCGCTCGTAGTACGCCCCGGATTCATCGACTGCGTACAGGTACCGACCTTGCTCGAGCGCGTTGCGGCTGAGTCGACCGTAGAGCCCCTCATCCCAGGTCCGCCATTCGCCGGCGCCCAGGTCGACGAACAGCAAACCCGCGGCCAGCAGCATCACTGCCGCAAAGGCAGCCCATGTCGCGCGCTCGCGGCTCACGTCCGGGGATTCTAGACCACACCTCAGAACCCCGGCGGGTTGTGGACCTGTACATACGACGCCCAGGCAGTTGCGCCGGCCGTGGTATCCTCGCGCCATGCTTGGGTCCCTGGGCCGCGAAGACCGACTGCAACTGATGAAGTTCGTGTGCGCGTTTGCGTGGGCTGACCTCGAGATTCAGTCCGAGGAGCGCCACTTTGTGGACAAGCTCGTCGAGAAGCTGGGGCTCGAAGACGATCGCGATCTCATCAAGGGTTGGCTGCGGTCGCCGCCACCAGCGGAAGAGGTCGACCCAACCCGCGTGCCCACCGAACACCGCGAGGTCTTCCTCGATGCCGCGCGTCAGCTCTTCGAAGCCGACGGCGTCGTCGACCCGCACGAGCAGGAGCAGTTCGAGCTCTTGCAGCAGCTGCTGATCTAGCGGCCTCGAGCTGTCGACCGCGGCTCCTCTCTAGAAGCGTCCGTGAATCTGCACGCCCGCGAACGACGGGCTCACGCTCGGCGTCACGTTTGCGTATCCGCGTCGGCTGTCGACGCGGCGCTTGGCTCCGATGCCGACGAGTACCGCGCCCGTCGCGAGTGCGAGTGGGGCCGAGACGAGTCCGGCGATGAACATCGTGTTCGCCTTCTTCCCCTCCGCGTCGATACGGCTGCGTTGCTCCGGGGAGTATGCGGGGTCGTCGAGGTCCTCTCGGGTCTGTTTGCCGTTGATGGCCCCGACCGCGATGAGCGAGGTCAGACCGGCGCCCACCGCCATGGTGACGCCACCGGCGATGAGGAGCCCGGTCCCGTCACCGTTCGTTGCGGACCCGCGGTCTGACGTGGAGAGGCTGACCGCTACAGAGTTGTCGTTCGCGGGCTGCGGCGGTGGTGGTTCTGCAGGAGTCTCGCTTGCAGTGTCGGGTGCCGTCGCAGGGGGAGCGGCTGGTGCCGCGGTTTCGATCGCTGCCTTGAGGTCAAATCGTGCCTCCACGACGGGCCCCGGGATGTTGGGCGTTCCATACTGCGCCTCGTGGGCTGAGAAGTACGCGTAGTAGATGTCGAGGGCGCGCTCGAGAAGCGCTGGGTTCGGCTCACGTGCGTGAGCGTCGAGTGCGACGTAGATGGTGTCGACGACGAGGTTCATGCGGAAACGACGGGTCTTGATCGACTCCGGAGTCGCCGTGAGCACACCGGCCCACGCTTCAACCGCGCCCTCGGCATCGTTCCGCTGCGCCGCCTGCTTGCCTCGGGAGTAGGCCGAGCGCTGCGCCTTGGGCGTCTCCTTGGCGGTCACGACGAGCTCCGGAGCGGCCTGCACCTCGAGGGGGATGCTGCACAGCAAGCTCGAGGCGAGCGCCAGAATCGTGGTGTTGTAACGAAGCGAGGCCATCGTTCCTACTCCACTCCGTCGCAGGTTGCTGCGGTTTCGAGTTCCTCCAACGCGACGCCGTCGGAGCAGTAGTCGCCCTCCCAGATCTCGTCGCAGGTCGCGTTGAGACACTGGTCGTTGCCGTCGTCGCTGCAGTCCCCACCAGCGTCTTCCTTGAGCACGCACTCCTCCTCGAGGCAGTACGTCCCAGGCCGGCAGCGGAGCTCGTCGAAGGTCGTGGCCAAGTCATCGCAGGCATCGCCGACGTCGGCACCTGCATGGCACTCGGGGTTGGGTACCGCGTCGTCCGTGAGGTCTTCGCAAACTCCCGACGTGCACCAGTTGCCGCCTTCGTTCTCCCCGGGGACACAGTCATCCCCGTTGTCGAGCAGGCTCGTTCGGCAGCGCCGCCCGTTGTCGCTCGTCATGCATCCGAGCGTCGCGGTCGGGTTGCATTCGCGGTCGTCGGTGCAAAGCGCGTTGGCGATGAGAACGATCTCGCACTCTCCAGAGCCGCCCGAGTCGCAGTACAGGCCGTCTTCGCATTGGCCGTCAAAGCTGCAGACGGTTCCTTGGCTGCGGTCCGAGGCGCAGGTGTCTCCTGAGCAGTGGAAGTCGTCGGCACAATCGCGGTCGGTGTCGCAGCGGTCCCCGTTGGTGTCTCCACGAGCCGCGCAGTAGTTGTGGGTGCCGTCCTCGAAATCGAGCGGGATGCAGCTCTCACCGTCCGGGCACTGAGCGTCTGCGGCACAGGCATATCCGGTGCTGCAGTACTCGGTGCACGTTTCGGTCGCGGGGTTGCAGGTCAGGCCCGCCTTGCACTGGGTGGACTCGGTTCCGAGGGCAGGGTCGTCAACGTCTTCGTACTCGCAGTGTTCTCCAAGCTCTGCCTTGGGGCGGCACAAGCCGGTTCCGATGTCGCAGAAGAGGCCTTCATCGCAGGTGTAGTCCGCCTCGCAGAACTCGTCGGTCAAACCCTTGTCGACGCAGACGTAGTCACCGTCGACGTCTTCGCACGAGGCACCGGGGGCACACTCGATGTCGAAGCCGAGGCCGGCCAGGTTGGCGCTACATGCCTCGCCGACGACGAGCGTTCCTTGAAACAGGTTGCGCAGGTCGCAGGGGTTTCGGCTGGGGTCGTCGCCGGGAGTGCAGGTGGCATCCGGGTCGAACGGCTGGTTGCAGGCCTGGTCCTCGAGCAGGACTCGACACTCGTCGGCAGAGTCGCGATTGACCGAGGATCGGTCCAAGCGAATGCCGAATCCGAGTGTGTAGAGCAGGCCGCCGCGGTTCGACTCGGCGACATCGTCGTTGGAGTAGAGCTGCTCGACGTAGCGAGCCCGGCAGTCGTCCGCGTCGCTGGTGAAGGGCCCGAGTCGGTAGTCGAGTTCGCCCTCCGAGCAGCAGTTGAATTCCCAGTCACACAGGGCTCCGATGAGCTCCTCGAGCTCGCCTTGCTCGCTCTCGTCACCGGTCTCGCCGCTGCCGGTCTCGTCCGCGCTGGCCGACTCGTCGTCGGTGTCCCCCGAGCCCGTCGAGGTCCCAGAGGTGCTGCCGTCGCCAGGTCCATCCGTGCCCGCGCCCGAGCCCACATCGGTATCGGTGCCGGTATCGGTGTCGGTTTCTCCAGTAGCTTCAGGCACTTCCGAGACGTAGCAACCGCCCGCGAGGACGATTGCTGCGGTCAGGGCCTTCTGACGAAGGTGTGTGCTCCAGTGTCCCGCTTTCACACATGTACGTACGCGGTGCACATGTGGTTATTCAGCCTGGAGTCAAGAAATCTGCAGCACGCAAACGGCGCGGCGGTGGCTTGAGCCGTCCGAGCCCCCGACCTAGAGTGCATCGTGAGCGGCAGGCAAACCACGAGGCGGGGGGTTGGAAATGACCCCGCTGCCGGTGGGGGCGACCTTCCGGTCGGCACCGAACTTGGGCGGTATGTGGTCTTGTCCGAAGTCGGTCGAGGCGGGGTCGGAGCGGTCTTTCGTGCCTACGATCCGGAACTCGAGCGGGAGGTCGCGATCAAGGTGATGACCGCGGTGTCCGAGGATGCTGCCGAGCAGTACGCGGCGCTCCTCGCCGAGGCTCGGGCGTTGGCCAAGCTTCGGCATCCCAACGTCGTCGGGGTCTACGACGTGGGTGACCACCGCGGCCGCGTCTGGATGGCCATGGAGCTGCTCGAGGGCGTCTCGCTCCGCGCGTGGTTGTCGGACGGACCGGCGATGAGTGCTCGGCAGCGGGTACTTCGGGAGTCGGCGGTGGCGTTGATGGCAGCGCACACCGAGGACATCGTGCACGGCGACTTCAAGCCCGAGAACGTCGTCGTGACCGATCGTGCGCATGTCGTGGACTTCGGTCTTGCACACGGGATCGGTGCGGGTCCTACCCGAAGCCAATGCGGTCGCCCGGTCGGGACAATTCGCTACCTCGCGCCGGAGTTGTACGACGGTGTCGCGCCCGACCGCGCGTCCGATATCTATGCGTTCTGTGTGACGGCCTGGGAGGTGCTGTTCGACGCACCGCCGTGGCCGAACCAGGACGAGGACTCCCTCATTGAGGCGAAGCTGGAGGTCCCGCGGACCCCCTCGCAACGCGGGGTGTCCAGGGAGCTCTCCAACTTGCTTCGGGCGGGCCTGACTCCAGACCCCACTGGGCGCCCGGATTCGCTCGAGCCACTCGTCGTGGCACTCGAACCCAGACACGGGTCCGCGCACGCGGCCGTTGTTGTCGTCGCGGTAGGTGCGGGGGCGATCGTCTGGGCGGCAAGTGGCAGTGTGGACTGCGCCCCACAGGCCGACCTCTCCCCATTCGATGCGTCCTCGATGGCGCGGCTACAGAGCGCGTTCGAGTCGGCTTCGGGTGGGACCGCTGGCTGGGAGCCGCTGCGCCGCAACATCGATGGGTTCGCGCAGGAGTACGCACGTCAGTACCGTCGGGCCTGCGAGGCCACGCATGACCGGGGCGTGCAGTCGACCGCGGAACTCGACGCCCGGATCGACTGTCTCGATCGACGACGGGAGCAGCTCGCGGTGCTGCTCAACCGGTTGGACCCGGGACAGGAGGGCGGGTTGCAAGCCACACCGCGGGCGGTGGCCCGGCTCGGCGAACAGCTGACCTGCGACCGTCCGACCCCGCCCTCGTCGCCTGTGGAGGCGGCGTTCGTCGTCGCCCTCGACGAGATCGAGGTCCTCGAACTCCTGTCGCGCTTTGATGACGCGTGGGCGAAGAGCGAAACGCTCGAGCAGGACGCGGCTCGAATCGGCGCGCGTTCGGCCGAACTGTGGGCCCGATACCGGCGCGGGCGGTTGATGCATCTGCGCGACGACCCCAAGGCCGCATCGGACTTCTTGGCCCAGGTTCATTGGGATGCCGAGGCCGCGGAGCTCCCCGAACTCGCGGCGACCGCGGGGCTGTATGTGCTGTACATGCAGGCCGCCGTCTTTCATGACGCGGACGAAACCCACCGCTGGGCTCCGCATGTTGCGTCTTCGATTCGCCTCGCCGGCGACGACGTACTCCATCGGGCCACCTTGGTCGAGAACATCGGTGTCGCCATGCTTTACGAGCACCGCGTCGAGGAGGCTTTGGACCAGTTCGAGACCTCGCTTGCGCTTCGCGAGTCGGTCGATGGTGACGCCGAGCTGTCCATCGTCTCCAGCTTGGGCAACATCGGAATCGCGTTGGAGGAACTCCATCGGACGGATGAGGCGATTGCGCAACAGAAGCGGGCGCTGGAGATCGTCGAGCGTCGGATGGGGACACTGAGCCCTCACACCGCCCGTGTCCTCGACAACCTCGGGACCGCGACGCTGCGTGCCGGGGACGTTGAGGCCGGGCTGGAACTGTTCGAGCGGGCGCTCGAAGCCCGACTCCAGCTGTTTGGCCGCGCCCATCGTTCAACCGCGCTGTCCCATACCCATATCGGGGTCGCGCACGTGATGTCCGATCGGCCAGGTCCGGGTATCGAGCAGCTGCAGCGCGCGCGCGAAATCCTGGAGCCGCTCGAGGAGACGGGCTCGGTGCTCGACAGTGTGTACGGGGGGCTCGCGCATGCGCATGCGATGCGTGAGGAGTGGGGCCCTGCGGCCGACTACGCTCGCCGCGCGCTCGAGCTTCTTCCCGAGACGATGGGCGAAGACCATCCGCAACGCGTTGGACTCCGCGACATCATCGCGACCGCGGATCGGACTCTCGCCGACGCACGCTGAAGCCAGCCGAACCGACGGCGGATCCCGGCGGACCTGCTACGCTCAACCCGTGGATGAGGCGCAGACGACCGTACGTGCCAACACGCCCACCGCCTCGGCGAAACGGACGCCGTGTCTTCGCGGGACCGTCGGTTCTGCGAAGGGCAGGGTCTGGACGCTCGAGGAACGCAACTGGGTCATCGGCAAGGGACCCGAGGCTGACCTGCGCCTTGCAGACTCGGGGGTCTCACGACGACATGCCAAGGTCATTCGTGTGCAGGACGGCCGGGTCTCCCTCGTCGACCTCGGGTCCACCAACGGAACGTTCGTCGATGGCGAGCGGATCGAGGTCGCCGTGCTCGAGCATGGCGCTCGCATCGGGCTCGGACCGGACGCGGAACTTCGCTTCGGGTTCGCCGAAGAGGAAGCACCCGCGCCGCGGGCCAAGCCTGCGGAACACCCGCTCACCAACCGCGAACTCGACGTCGCACGAGCGGTGGCGCGCGGGGGGACGAACCGCGAGATCGCCGAGCGGTTGGGCGTCAAAGCCAAGACCGTCTCGAGCCACCTCGACAACATCTATGGCCGGTTGGGCCTGTCGTCACGCGTCGCGTTGACACGTTGGGTGCTCGAGATGGGCCTCGAAGACCCTACTCGCACGTAGCCGGGTCGACGCAGGCGAAACACCCGTTCTGCACAGCGAGGGTTTGACCACCCGCGCAGGCTGGAGGGGTGTCGCACAGGGGGTGAACGGCGGTGCCGTCGTCGCAGGGGAAGTCGTCGACCGGTGGTGGTGGCTCGCAGGTCGACGGATCGACACAGGCGAAGCAACCGTTCTGAACCGCGAGGACCTCGGTTCCCGCGCAGGCCGGCGGCGTGTCGCACAGCGGATGAACGGCGGTGCCATCATCGCAAGGGAAATCATCGGCCGGTGGCGGAGGCTCGCAGGTCGACGGATCGACGCAAGCGAAGCAACCGTTCTGGACCGCGAGCATCTCGGTCTCCGCACAGAGCGGCGGGACATCACACAGCGGGTGCAATGAGCTGCCGTCGCCGCAGTCCGTCGGGTCGGGATCCGCAGGTGCTTCGCAGGTCTCTGGGTCGACGCACGCAAAGCAGCCGCCTTGCACCGCAAGCGAGGTTCCGTCCTCGCAGACCGGGGGCGTGTCGCACAGCGGGTGCACCGCGGACCCGTCGTCGCAGTCGGCCAGCTCCGGCATCGGACCCACGCCGCACGCCGCGTACGCGTCTGTGCAGCAGTCGCCAAAGTCGGCGCACTCGCTGTCGCACCAACACTCGCCCACCGCGGCCGGGCCTCCGCAGGTCGGAGCCTCGTCCCCGGCGGGTGCGCAGCTCCCTTCGAGTTGGTCTGCTTTGCCAACGCTCCCACGCCCGGCCTCATCTTCCGAGGAACTCGCGGCGTCGTCGCAGGCCGCGAGAGGGAGGACCAGCAGGGTGGCGAAGAGGGCGAACTTGCGAAGGGCCATCGTGGCCCTGTGTGGTGCAGATGTCGTGCCAGGTCGTACCCCCTTTGATGCCGGAATCCCCAGCCAAACGACCCGTGGCGACCGTTCTCGCCAGATGGCGAGGGTCGACGTCGGTCGTCCGACCTACTGCCGCCGATCGCGTAGGTCGGATGACCTAGCCCGGGAGTCTGCACCGCCACAACCCAAGGCGCCGCTCAGTCGGGGGAGACCGTGTTCGGCAGCGAGAGGTCACCGGAGAGGATGTCGTGGACCTGTTCGACGCGGAGCGTGGGCGCGGCACCCGAAGCATCGACGCGCATGGATGCCGTGAGGGCGTCGAAGTTGAACGTGTTTGTGCTGGGCAGGTGCCAGCCGGGCACCAGGACGGTCAGTTGCTCGCCGCGGGCGAACGCGTGAAAACCCGGCGAGTCCAAGAGCATCGGCATGGGTGAGGTCGGCGGACGTGGGATGTCGCCGGCGGGTGGAACCGAGAGGCCTGCGGCCGAGTCGGCGTCGTCCACCAGAACAGCCCAGTGCACGTGATAGACGCCTCCGTCATCACCATACTCGCCGTTGAGAGACTCATCCCACAGCGGGGTGTCGTCGAAGTCTGGGTGCGACGTCACGGCCAGCGCAAGGATCCCGGACGCGTCCACAAAGCCGACCTCGCTGGGGTCGATCGTCGTTGGGAACACGTAGCCGAGCACCGGGGCACCATCGAGCGCACCGGCTGGGTCTGGGATGGACGTGGCGATCGCGGACGCGGCATCGATCGTCATGACGAAGGTCGCGACGTCGCTGCGGTAGGTCGCCCCGGTCGCGGTGACGTCGAGCGTGTCCGGGTTTTCGGCCGCGTCCGGCCACGCTCGTTCCGGGGCCTCGCCGAGGCCGGCGGGAGACACCGTCGGTGCTCCCTCTTCGAGGGCGGACAAGATGGATTCGACCCCGAGCAACGGCGCATCGTCGATCACCTGCACCCGCATCAGGGCAGTGAGAGCACCGACGTCGAAGTCGAGCGCACGCCCAACCCGGTCCAGTGGCACGACAACGCGAAGGCTTGTGCCGTCTTCGACGACGGTGAACCCCGGAGAGTCGAGGTACATCGGCATCGGGGCAGTCGGAGGCAGCACCTCAGGGTTGGGCGCTTGGGCGACCGCAAGTCCGGCGGGCGCCCGGTCGTCCGGCACAAGCACGGCCCAATGCGCGTGGTAGACGACGCCATCATCGTCGTAGGCTCGGTTTCCATCCTCGTCCCACAGCGGGGTGTCGTCGAAGTCGGGGTGCGAGGTGACGGCGAGGACCACATCGCCCTCGACATCCGAGAATCCGACCGCGTCCGGGGGCAAGGTGGTCGGGAAGACATAGCCAAGCACGGGGGCACCATCGACGGAGCCGGCAGCCTCGGGCGCGACGGAACCAGCGTTTCCGACGGTTTCGACCTCAAAGATGAGCGCGTCGAGCTCGGGGTCGTAGCGGGCGTCGAAGGTCAGGAGGTCAAAGGCGGGGTCGATCGGCGTGACGCCCGTGGAGGTCGAGGATTCAAAGCTCCCGCTCGAGTCTCCGACACCGGTCGTGGAGCTGGCAGGGTCAAGCCCCGTGCTCGGTGAGGGGTCGGTCGATGCGGTGGTCTGAGGACCGGTCGTTGTGCTTTCCACCGACTCGGCGGGCTCGGAGGGACAGGCGCACAGCACGAGGAGGCCGGCGAAGAGACTGGAGGTTGATGTCTTCATGGTTTCGACTCGAAACTTAATGGAGCCGCAGTCCCTTCTTGTCAAATAGTTTGTTCTCGATACTATTGGTGGGTGAGCGACGCCCACCGCCTGCTCGAGCGAATCAGCGCCCTGTTCCGGGCGCAGCTCCGACGCGTGAGCACCGAGCACGGGCTCAAGCTCGTGCAGCTGGAGGCGCTGGTCTATCTCGACTCCGCGAATCGCTACAGCGACACCCCGCTGGCTCTCGCCGAATACCTCGCCCTCACCAAGGGCACGGTGTCGCAGACGCTCAAGGCCCTCGAGTCCTCCGGTCTGATCACGAAGACACCCGACGAGCAAGACCGCCGCGTACAGCACTGCGCCGTCACGGCCGAGGGGGCGGCGATCGTTGCCGACGCCCTGCGGATACCCGCCGACGATGGCGCCCCTGGCCTCGAGTCAGCCTTGCGCAGCGTGTTGCGTTCGCTTCAACACAGCGCCGATGCGCGAACGTTCGGCGTCTGCAACAGCTGCCTCCATCACCAAATCGAGGGCGGGCGCGCCCGCTGCGGGCTCACCGGTGAGCCGCTTCGCAAAGCGGACCGGGTCAAGATCTGCCGCGAACACGAGCCGGTGCCGCTCAGAACTTGAGCTGCACCTGAAGCGTGCCGCCCTGGGCGCTCTCACCCTCGTCGACCCGCCACTCACCCTCGTAGAGCAGGGACACGCGCACGGCATCCGGTTGGCGCTCGTTGGGGAAGTAGAGCGCGAGCCCATCGGTCGTGTAGTAGCGGTTGAGGGGCTCGACCGCCTGCTCACTCGCGGTCCACCCGAAGTTGCCCAAGGGCGCTATGAACAGCTTCTTGCCGGCCGGGATGGCGTAGCTAAGCTGGCCGTAGGCACCGGTGCTCAGGAAGGGGCGGCTGCTGAGGTTGTCGGTGACCTGCCGACGGATGAACTCGCCCTGCAGGTAGAACCCGTGCATGACGAACTTGGCCGACGCGGAGACCAGGAGGTCGCGCGCGCGGGTCAGCGTGTCGTCGCCGGCTGTATTGAACAGCTGGTAGGGCGAGTAGAGCATCCCCGTACCGACCGCGAATCGGGGTTTCTTGTTGAGCTCGAGCGCGCTCTCGTAGCCACCCAGGGCTCCCAGCGGGGCGATCTCGACTTGGGCCGACCACAGGGGTCCACGGCGGTTGTCACGGTTGACGGCCAGCCCCGTGCCGTTGAACACGCCGCCAGAGAGCGAAACCCGCTTGTCGGCGAAGGCAGCTTCGACGAGACCACCGAGGTCGCTGCTGACGAGGAAGCTGGTGATGGCAGGGTTGCGGCGCGGGAAGAGCAGCGAGTTGTTCTGGGTCTTGTTCTGCTTGGAGAACGGGACCCTCATCTGGCCCAGCTTGAGGTTGAGTTCGAAGATCTGCATCCCCTTGGAAGAGGAGACATCGACCGGGCGGTAGTTGACCCAAAGCTGCTCGAGCTCGACGCCGGGCACCACAGAGGAGCGCGTGACGAGGTTGTCGGCCGAACCGTCGCCTTCGTAGTCGACGGAGTCCACGTCGGTCAGGACGCGGGTGATCTGCGAGCCGACGACGATGTGGGCGCGGTACGACCACTTCGGCAGCACATTGCCGTGGAAGATGAGGCCGGCTCGTGTCTGCTGGGCCCCGAACTCCTGCTGGTCACGGGGGCGGGCACCGCGTCGGGCTCGATAGCTGTACTGCGGCTGGATGTAGCCTTCGATGGTGAGGTGCTCGGACTTGAATGGTGACGGCTTGTCCTCCGCTTCGTCCTCCTCCTCCTGTCTCTTATACACATCTCCGAGCCCACGAGACCTCTCTACATCTCGTA
>CAJXVA010000299.1 GCA_913061055.1 uncultured Pseudomonadota bacterium | reverse complement strand
GTCTACCTCGGTCGGTGGTCGCTGGTACGCTTCGGCATGCGCCCGCTTGCGCTTCTCCTTTCCGGACTCACCGTGATGGCCTGTACGCCGGCCCAAGAGGCGGGGCTGTGTGAAGGCGTGCCGAGCGAGGTGGTGGACCTGACGGTCGCGGTTCGTTTTGAGGACGTCCCTCTGGAAGATGGGGATTCTGTGCCCGTGTTCGTGCCGCCCCAGGGAGGCATCGCGACCGAGTTCGACATCAGCCTCTTGGGCGTCGGTCTGGACACGGTGGACGAGCTTCGCCTGGAGATCGTCCGGATCAGCAGTGGGGCATCCGTTGCGGCGGTGACCTACTCCGGCGGGGGCCTGCCGCTGGAGTGTGTTCAAGATGCGGAGCTCCGGGTCCGCGCGGTGCCGGTCCCCTTTGCCGACGGACTCACCCTCGAAGCGCTCGAAGGCGCGGAGGTTCAGGTCGTGGGTACGCTGGTGCGGACCGATGGCGCCGAGGCGGAGTTCGTTTCGAGCGTGCAGCTGGATTCGACCACGTACTGAGCCAGGCGCTGGGGGGCTTGCCAGGGCTGAGGCCGCGGAGCGTGCCCGCTCAGGGCCTGGCGGAGCGCATCTGCGAGCACGCAGGGGGTCGGGTCTTCAACACGAAGGATACTGGTGGGCGTGACGACACCGGTCGACGCCGTCGTGCCGACGATCGGGACCCCGGCGTCGAGGGCTCGCGCGACCGGGGCGGGGTGCGACTCGAGGGCACTCAGGCTGAGCACCGCACCGATGCCATCGAGATCTGCGCTGCGGTGGACTTGGATTCTCGGGTGGTTCTGCAGAGACGGCGGCTCACTGCAGGGACCAGGGAGCACTCGAATCGTGACGTCCTCGAGCGCGTTGAGCAGGGCGGGGAGGTGGGCCGACCCGCATCGAGCCAGCGGTGGGCCGGCGAAGAGAACATCGCGGCCCCGGCGTCCCACGGCGGTGAAGGCGGTGCGGGGGATCTGGACTCGGGTCTTGTTGCCACCGATGCGCTGCCACGCAACGCGCCCCCGCACGCCGACGACATCCGCCTGCCAGCGCTCGGCTCGCTGTCGTGCGTGAGCACGCGGCCCGGGTCGATGGTTGCGGAGGAACGTCGCTTGCGGGAGTGCGGTCGCCAGGGCATCCAATCCGTCCACCAGGCTGTCGAAGTCGGGCATGTCCTCCACGAGCAGGCAGGTCGCTCCGATCCGTCGCCCGGCCGCAAAACTGCGTCGCGCGGCAAGACTGGGTGCGACGACCAGGCTCGGCGTCGGGTCGCGGGCGATGCGGAACGCAGCCGCGTGGTCGACGAGCGCTCGCATGCGAACCCGGTTGCTCAACGCTGCGGCGGTCTTGCCCCGGGCGACCCCTCGCAGCAGGAGCTCGGCTGCGGTGAACCATCCGCGACCACGGGCGCCGGGGAGCCTGTCGCCGTCGCGACGCCGAACGAACCCGACCCGGCGTCCCAGGGGGACCAGCGGGCGCGGGAGGACCCACGGTGCGAAGACTTCGACCGGCCCGGCTTGTCGGAGCGCATCGAGGACCGGCCGCAGCCAGTCGTTCGGCTCGGGGGCGACGACGAACGCTCGGGTCTCACGGGCCCGCGCCTCATGGGGTGCGTCGTCGACCACAGCTGTCCTCGTGGCAGGTGTCGCAGTTCCGCGTGGGACTGACGATGACCCGCTTGCGGTCGTGCCCGATCGTGACCAACCCCGGGGCGTGGGCGGGCCCGCGGCGCGTGATGGTGGTGTGGGCAAAACGCTGGCCGGCCTCCTGCGTGATCCGGGGCTCGGAGACTTCGACCGACGCTTCCTCGACCTGCTCCGAGCCTTTCAGTGACAGGACGAGCCCTTCGCTGCTCATCTTGGTTTCGAGTCGCAGGACGCCGCGCCCGGGCGCGAAGCGCAGGTCGACGTAGGGCCATTTGACCGTCGCGTCGGCCCGGCGTCGCGGCGGTGCTTTGGGGCCGCGGTCCACGACCAGCGTGTGGCCATGTCGCTCGAGGATGGTGCAGTTCGATCGCAACGCGAGGTCGAACAGAGCGTCACTCAACGAGCAGATCCCCCCACCCACCGCGGGGATGATGCAGCCGCCTTCGAAGTGCGCGCCCTCCCTGTAGCCGCGGGCCTCGGTCAGGCGGCCCACGGTTCGCCAGAACGAGAAGGGGCGCTCGGCGGAGATGCCCACGCCGTCCAGGGCGGTCGCTGCGAGGCCAAGGTTGTGCCATCGGCCCTCTTCGAGCTTCGGCCCAAACGATGACGCCCGTCGCGGAATGGTCCGGGACGCGACCGGGTGAGGCGTTTGTTCGGCACCCACCCGGCTGGGCTCCGGGTAGACGTCCGGACGCAATGCCCAGCCCACGAGTCGGCGCGCAGCCAGGCCGGCGACGCGCATGGCGAAGTCCGCCCGTTCGAGCGCGGACCACGGACCGGACGACGACGGCGAACGGCGCATACCAACCATTGACGCACGAGGGGCCCGATCGATTCCACCACGTAAAACGGGACGGTTGCCCACCGGCACCGTCCCGCATTTCAGCGACCGAGCTTGGCCCTAGCAGCCCGGTCTCCCCGACTACTTCTTGAACTGGGCCGACTCGGTGGAGTGCTCCATGGCCAGCGTGGAGCTCTTGCCCGCCGAGAGCGTGGTGGAGACGGTGTCGAAGTACCCGGTGCCGACCTCGCGCTGGTGACGGGTTGCGGTGTAGCCGTCGGCCTCGGAGGCAAACTCGGCGTCCTGAAGCTTGGCGTACGCCGACATGCCGCTTTGGGTGTACTCGCGAGCGAGTTCGAACATGCCGTAGTTGAGCTGGTGGAACCCGGCCAGCGTCACGAACTGGAACTTGTAGCCCATGGCTCCCAGCTCGCGCTGGAACTTGGCGATCGTGGCGTCGTCGAGGTTCTTCCGCCAGTTGAACGACGGGGAGCAGTTGTACGCCAGCATCTTACCCGGGTGCTCGGACTGAATCGCCTCGGCGAACTTCTTGGCGTCTTCGAGGTCGGGTGTGGAGGTCTCGCACCAGATCAGGTCCGCGTACTTCGCGTAGACCTTGCCACGAGAGATGGCTTGGTCGAGGCCACCCTTGATGCGGTGGAAGCCCTCGGGCGTGCGCTCGCCGGTGAGGAACTCGTGGTCACGCTCGTCGACGTCGGAGGTGAGCAGTCGGGCGCTGTCGGCATCGGTCCGGGCAATGACAAGGGTGGGCACGCCCTCGACGTCGGCGGCCAGACGGGCTGCGGTCAGCGTCTTGACGAATTGTTGGATCGGGACGAGGACCTTGCCGCCCAGGTGGCCACACTTTTTCTCGGAGCTGAGCTGGTCTTCGAAGTGCACGCCCGCAGCGCCCGCCTCGATCATCCACTTCATCAGCTCGAAAGCGTTGAGCGGTCCGCCGAATCCGGCCTCGGCATCGGCCACGATCGGCGCGAACCAGTTGCGGGTGGTCTTGCCCTCGGCGGACTCGATCTGGTCGGCCCGGGTGAGGGCCTTGTTCACGCGACGAACCAACTCGGGGACGGAGTGCGAGGGGTACAAGCTCTGGTCGGGGTAGGTCTGCCCCGCCTGGTTGGCGTCGGCGGCGACCTGCCAGCCACTCATGTAGATCGCCTGGAGGCCGGCACGGACCTGTTGAACCGCTTGGCCACCGGAGAGTGCGCCCAGGGAGTTGACGTAGTCCTCGGAGTGCAGGAGGTCCCACAGTCGTTCGGCGCCCAGGCGCGCGAGGGTGTGCTCGACGGTGACGCTTCCACGCAGCCGCTGCACATCCTCGACGGAGTAGGGCCGCTCGATGCCGTTCCAGCGCTCGTCGTTGAAGTTGATGGCGGAGGTGGTCTTGGGAGTCATGGACATCGTTGTCGTTCCTTCTCTGTCTCGGTCTCTTGGGCGATGGCGGAGGTTAGGCCTGCGTGGCGATCTACGTGCGATCGCGGAGGTCAGGCCAACGTTGTGATGTGCTCGTAGGCGGGCAGGGTGAGGAAGTCTTCGAGCGTGTCGGCCGTGGAGATCGACTCGAACAGCCGACGGGCGAGCGGGAACTTGCCCTCCTCGAAGCGCGCGTCGCCGACCTCGGCCTGGATCGTCTTCATCTCGTCGTCGATGACGGTCGCGAGCCGGGCGGCGGTGACCACAGAGCCGCCGACATCGACGCCGTGTTTGATCCACTGCCACACTTGCGCGCGGGAGATCTCGGCGGTCGCGGCGTCTTCCATCAGGTTGTACAGCGGCACGCAGCCGTTTCCGCGCAGCCACGCTTCGAGGTATTGGATGCCGACCCGGACGTTGAGGCGCAGGCCGGCTTCCGTGCGGTTGCCCTGCGGCGCCGCCACGAGAGCGGACGCGTCGGCGTGGACATCGTCGCGCGCTTTGTCGATCTGGTTGCTGGCGGGCATGTGCTCGTCGAATACCGAGCGCGCAACGGGGATGAGGGCCGGGTGGGCGACCCACGTGCCGTCGTGGCCGTTTTGGACCTCGCGGAGCTTGTCCGCGGTGACCTTGGCAAGCGCAGCGTCGTTGGCCGCCGCATCACCCTTGATCGGGATCTGAGCGGCCATGCCACCCATCGCGTGAATGCCCCGGCGGTGGCAGGTCTTGATGACCAGGTTGGAGTAGGCGGCCATGAACGGTTGGGTCATGCCGACTTCGCCTCGGTCCGGGAGCACGTACTCGGCGTGGTTCCGCAGCGTTTTGATGTACGAGAAAATGTAATCCCAGCGTCCGCAGTTGAGGCCGGCGGAGTGGTCCCGGAGCTCGTAGAGGATCTCGTCCATCTCGAACGCGGCGGGCAGCGTCTCGATCAGGACCGTCGCCCGAATGCTGCCCTGGGGGACGCCCAGCGCGTCCTGGGCGTGCACGAACACGTCGTTCCACAGCCGGGCTTCGAGGTGGCTCTGGAGCTTCGGCAGGTAGAAGTACGGGCCCGAGCCGCGCGCGAGCAGCTCCTTGGCGTTGTGGAAGAAGAAGAGGCCGAAGTCGACGAGTCCCCCGGTGGCCGGCAGGCCATCGACGAGCAGGTGTCTCTCGGGGAGGTGCCAACCGCGGGGACGGACCAGCAGCGTCGCGAGACCCTCGTCTCGAAGTGCGTAGGACTTTCCTCGCGCTGGGTCCTCGAAGCTCAGGGTTCGACGAACGGCCTCCGACAGCGCTCGTTGCCCGACCATCAGGTTGGTCCACGTGGGCGCGTTCGAGTCCTCGAAGTCGGCCATGAAGGTGTTCGCCCCCGAGTTGAGCGCGTTGATGATCATCTTGGGATCGACCGGGCCCGTGATCTCCACCCGGCGATCCGCGAGATCCTTGGGAATCGGCGCGACCGTCCAGTCGCCCGTTCGGACGGACTCGGTCTCGGGCAGAAACTCCGGGAGCGTGCCGGCGTCGTACTGGGCTTGGGTCTGCTTCCTTCGCTCGAGGAGCTCCAGCGCGCGCGGTCGAAACGTACGAACGAGGGTTTCGACGAACGCCAGCGCGTCCGGGGTGAGGACGGAAGCGTGGTCCGCGCTAGGGGCGGCGATCGTCAATCCTTCGGCGTGCGTCATGGGGGCTCTTCCTAGCCGGCGTCGTAGGCGCTGAGCGCCCTTCGAGTCGGGTGCGTGTATCTTTTTACAAGAACCGCCTCGGGTCAAGGCGAATAATGTGCAGAATTTGCGGTGATACCGCGATGAAACAGGGGCGGCGTGAAAGGTGTAAAGCGTGTAAAAGAAAACGGAGTGGCCGTTGAGGTGAGCAAGCTGGGCGCGAGAGTCCGTGAAATGCGCAAAGCGCGGGGGATCACGCAAGTCGAGCTCGCCCGCCGCTTGGGCATCTCGGGCAGCTACCTCAACCTCATCGAACACCAGCAGCGCTCGCTGACCGCCTCATTGCTGCTGCGACTCGCGAAGGAGTTCGAGGTCGAACTCGCTGCCTTCGACGCGGACGACACGTTGCTGCCCGATCTCTCCGAGGTGCTGGCGGATCCCGTGTTCGGCGAGGGGCCCACGAGCCAGACCGAACTGCAGGGTTTCGTCGATGCCTCCCCCGAGCTGGCCCGCCGCCTGGTCAAACTGTTCCGCGCCTACCAAGAGGCGAGTCGTTCGGCCGACTCCCTTGCGGCGCGAATCTACGACGACCACCAGGAGGTCGGCTCGGTTCGAACCGCGTTGGCCTCGGAGGAGGTCAGCGACTTCATCCAGCGCGAGGGCAACTACTTCGACGTCCTCGAACGCCACGCCGATGCGCTACGGCGCACGCTCGATCTTCCGGTGGACGATGATACGGCCGTGACGCGTTCTCGGCGTCTGCTCGAGCCGCGACTGGTCGAGCATCTTCGGGAGAGCCTCGGAGTCGAGGTCGAGCTCCAAGGCTCTCGGAAGCGTCCTCTCACCCTGCGACGCTATGACCCGCAGAAGAAGCGCCTCGTGTTGGCAGAGGTCCTCCCCGATTCCAGCCGCATCTTTCAGCTCGCGGCTCAATACGCGCTGATCGAGCACGATGCGCTGCTCACCGATTTGGCCCGGCATTCCTTGCTCTCCAGCGAGGGAAGCGTGCGACTGGCCAGGGTCGTGCTGGCGAACTACTTCGCTTCGGCCGTCCAGATGCCCTACGCCGCGATGCGCAAGGCGGTCACCCGGGAGCGCTACGACATCGAGCTTCTGGGGCAGCGCTTCGGAGCCAGCTTCGAGCAGGTGTGTCATCGCATCACGTCGCTGCGTCGGCCTTCGGATGAAGGGGTGCCGTTTCACATGATCCGGGTCGACCTCGCCGGCAACATTTCCAAACGCTACTCCGCCTCGGGCATCCGGTTCGCCCGGTTTGCGGGAGCGTGTCCTCGTTGGAACGTGTTCCGTTCCTTCCTGTCCCCAGGGGCCATTCGGGTGCAGACCTCGGTGATGCCCGATGGGCAGGTCTTCTTCTGCGTCGCCCGGACCGTGCTGCGGGTCCATGGTGACCACCACGTGCCGCGGACGATCCAGGCGATCGGGTTGGGGTGCCGGGTGGAGCACGCACGCGAGATGATCTACTCGGATGGCGTCGACGTGGACACGGTTGAAAGCGCGCTGCCGATCGGGGTCACCTGCCGGCTGTGTGAGCGGATGGACTGTGAACAGCGCGCGTTTCCGTCCATCCGCAGCGGGGCTCCGATCGATGAGCATTACCGGGGGCCGTCTCCGTACGCCCTCCCCGATGATGAACCGCGGTGAGTGCGCATTCTACGTTCAGACCGAGCGAACAGCGCGAAAACCGGTCCAGACTGGCAGGTAGCCGGGTAGACTCGACATCGACGCCGGGTCCAGTCACTCTCTTGGCTCCGCTCTCCTACATCGGTCTACATCATGTCAGCGCTCCGTATCTCCGTCGCGATTCTTCTTGGACTCACCCTCACCGCCTGTGACGACGAGTCCCAGGGCCGGGCAGCACCCGGCGATGGTGGTGTCGGAGGAAAGGCTGATGACGTGGACGGCGCGGATCTCGATCCCGACATCCAGAAGGACCACCTTCGGGCGGTCGGCATCTGCGAGACCACGGCCCGCCGCGACCGTGAGCGCACCAGCGAGCTACGTTTCGCCGAGCGGACCGAGATCGAGCAAGACCGCATCGCATGCGTCTCGGATGCGAACGACGCCGTTCGGTCGGCACTCGCATTGACGCTCGATGTGACGGCACCCCAGCTCTCCGACGACGTCGACAACGCGTTCAACGCGTGGCGCTCCGAGCACAGCAAGCTCTGCGCGACGTTCCTCGACGCCCACGAAGAAGTGCTCGAGAAATCGATCTCCGCCGTGGACGCCGGCTGCGTCGCGCAAGCCGAGCTTCATCTTGCCGAGGCGGTCGAGGCGTTTGCAGATCTCGGTGGCGGACGTGCGTCCGCACCGGACGCCAAGGCTCAGTATCCCGAGTGTTACGAGTTCTACGAGCTCGCACTCGAGGACGTTGGGGCGGATGCGAGCTCCGAGATTCCCGAGGCGGTCACCGATGCGGTGTTCCAGGCGCAGGTCGATGGCACCGAGCTTCTCGCCGACTGCATCGAAGAAGAACTCGCCGAAGCGATCCCGGTCCTCTCGGACCGCGTGCTCGATTCGTACCCCGGCCGCGATGGTACCCAGGTCGATCAGGCGCTGCTCAGCGCGTTCGAGGACGGCGCTGAAGGCATCGCGCAGGTCTGCGACGTGTTGGGCTATGCATCAGCAGACGGAGGCGCTCTGGGCGTCCAGCAGTGCCGCACGGCGGCCGCCATGTGGCGCCACGAGCTGCTCGGCTACGTGGTGCCCGAAGTCGCGCCCGAAGAAGCGCCCGCAGGCGAGTAGTCCTGCGCCCCCAAAAAACGAAGGCGCCCAAGGCCAAGAGCCGGGGCGCCTTTTTTTCTTCGAGCGAGGCGAACCCCGCTCAAAGAGAAGAGACTCAAGCTTGCGCCAGAGTCTCCTTGAGCTCGTCGAACGCCAGGTCCTTCTCCGAGACCTTGGTCTTGCGGATTGCGGAACGAAGCACGGACTCCCACTTGTTCTCGGGAAGGTCTTCCTTCATCGACATCATGATCTCGAGGATCTCGTCGTCGCCCGCGGCGTTGTAGATGGTGGTCTTGTCGTAGTGGAGCGTGTCGAGGAGAGCCTGGATGTAACCACCGGGCGTGGCATCCATGTCCTCTCGGTTGCCGACACGCCGAGACTCGACCGCCGTTTTCTTCTCCCGGCGTTTGAGCTCTCGTTCGATACGTTCTTGGTCAGTACGTTTCATGACATCCTCCTCGCCAAGACGGCGCCTCACGGCGGGGGCGGAGATTCGCCCAAACCAGTAAGGTCGGGGCGGCGTGGTAGCACACCCGCGCTCGGGATTCACCCCACTGGCACTGAGGCACGCCAACGGCCCGCAGCACGCGGGATTCCTGGGGTAACGTTGGGAAGCGCCCGGAGCGCTACGGGGCTGATATGGCTCTAGAGCAGCGTTTAGGAGCGGTTTCGCGTGCCCGGGCGCAGGTGAGGTCACTCGCGCTCGGTCTGTACTCTTCTTCTAATACAAGACCCGCCCTGGTGCCAGAGTCAGGCCAGGACGGGTCGGGTGGGAACGGGAAGCGTTCAGCTGTGTCCCGTTCGATATCGCGCTGGCGCTATTCGTCGGCCGGCTTCTCGAAGATCTGAAAGTCGAGGTGCGTGTTGATGGCCGCCTCGTCGATCACGACGTCTTGGGTCGTGAAGATGACCCGGCTTCCCTCGACCCCGAGTTCCTCAAAGTTGAGCGTCTCGGCCAGTTGCTCGGTGAGCGCAGCGCGGAAGGTCGCGACGAGATCCTGGTTGTCTTCCACGAGCGACTCCTCTTCCTCAGCGGCGACACCGATACCCTCGTTTTCGCCGGGAATGAGGATGGCCGCACCGGCGGTGACCTCGACCTTCTTCATGTTCTCCGAGAGTCGGACCTCGACCGGCATGGACACGTTGGCGAAGCCGCAGTAGCCCTCGGCGGTCCGCCACACGCGGAAGTCGGTGTTGAGGTTGCTGCCGGTGCCGCCGGCTTCGATGTCGTTGATGGAGACCGCGTAGATCCCATCGGCATCCGCTTCACCCTCTTCGTTGTAGCGAGTCGGGATCTCTCCCTCTTCCATCATGCGCCGCGCCATGGTGTCGAGCAGGATCGGATCCATTGCGACTCCGATCGCGACGCCTTCGGGCAGCGGTGTTTCGACGTCGAGGCCGGCCTCGTCGGGCAGGGGGAGGTTGGTGGCCAGTCCGAGGACCAGACGCTCCTGCTCGCCCTGCACGAACACCTTGCGGGCCGCCATCTTCACTTCGCCCTGGCCGATCGACCACGAGCCGATGGAGAACAGCGCCAGCGGCTCGAAGCCGGCTTGGATCTGCTCGGTCATCAGGAGCTTGAGCGCACCGGCGAGGATCTCGTTCTTGTCCGAGTCGAAGCCGTAGACCGACAGGTACCAGTCGTCGATGAAGGCTTCGGAGTAGTCGGCGAGGATCGTCGTCGTTCCATCCCCGGCCTCGAGCGTGAGCGGCACAGCGATGTCGGCGAACCCGGAGCCCGACGACAGCGGATCGCCTTCTTGGTCGAGACGCACCCCGAAACTCACACGGAGGATGACGCATCGGCGGCAGCCTTCGACGTCGCGGACGATGATCTCCGGCACGTCGTTGGCTTCGAACTCAGCCTCGCCGGGCCCTTCGGGCAGGACGCCAAACGGGACGGTGCCGGCAAAGGGGACCTCGTCGTCGATGATGCCGGCGACGAGGCGGTTGAGCGCGTCCTCGGTCAGCGTCATCGTGACCGGGAAGGGGCCATTCTCGGGAATGTCGCGCAACGCTCGATCTTCGGCGTCGACCGTGCGCAGGAAGTTCATCGCCTGGTTTTCGCAGTCGAAGGTGACGTCTTCGCCGCGGCAGCCGACGAGGGTTGCCATCGCCCCGAGGGCGAGCGCTGCGAGCAGGCGGGGCGCCGACGACGGCGCGCGCTTGGAGATGGGTGCAACGATGGACATGCTAATGAGCCTCCGCTCGAAACGGCGCTTCCCTCATAGTGGTCTCGATTGGTGGGCCGGGGCAAGCCGTGAGCGTCAGTTGCCCTATTCGGGGAAAATCGCCTCAGTCGTGTTCGGGCTCGATCCCTGCTAACGTCCGCGCGTGGTGGCCGCTTCCGCAGCACATCGTCTTGGCTCCTTTGTGGCCCTTGTCGCGCTCGCGCTGAGCGGCGCTTGTTTCGACTCGGATCAGAAGTCCTCGCCCCGCTCGGTCGGGACGACCGGAGAGCCGGATCCCACGACGACGTCCGACAGCTCCTCCTCCTCCGGGGGCGCTGAGGCGACGACGATGGAGCCGGAGTTCACGTGTCGGGACGCAGTCGTCTGCATTCAGCAGTGCGCGTTCGATCTTGCGATCAACCCGAGTGTCGAGCCAGACCTCGGCTGTCTGCTCGACTGTGTCGAGGAGAACCTCACCGTTCGCGAGACCTACCACCTGCTGCAGTTGAGCAACTGCGCGGCGGACGAGTGCGAGCAGACCAACGAGTGCATGCCCGAGGACCCCGGTACCGCCTCGGATACCGATACCGACACCGATACGGACTCCGGCACCACCAGCGGCGGTGGCGGCGATGATGGCGGCGGTCTCATCGACCCCTGTCTGCAGTGCATCTTCCTCGAGATGAGCAACCCCGACCCGACGGTCTGCGTCGAGTTCCACGAGCTCTGCAACGAGATGCCGGAGTAGCGTCGCTGGGGTCCCGCACATGCAGGACCCCGCGCGAGCCCGGCCTCACTCGCAGTCTACGGGGACTTGCGTGATGTAGCCGCCACGCGCGAACCAGTGCGGATGGCGGACGGTGCACGTGAGGGCGCCGGAGTGCTCTGCGGTGACGGTGATGTCGCCGGGCTCGGTATCGGCGACGTTGAAGAGCACGGCCGCGGGCAGCGTGGCAAACCCGATCTCCGTCGAGTCGAGGACCGGCGCCCCGTTCTCATTGGGCGCATAGAACGTGCCCGCCGGTGGGGCGGGATCGATCGTCAGGGTGACCGTACCGGACTCGATGGCGATCGGGTTGACGCGGAGGATCACGATGCCCTGCTCGAGGTCCACCGGTTCGGGGTCCTGTGGCTCCAGCGCGTCGAGCTGCGCCTCGATGAACGGCCCCTGCACCGACGTCGCGTCGACGTCGTCTCGATCCTGGATGCCCGTCCGCTCTGGGATGATGCTGCCAGCGTAGGGCGGCACTCCGTCGGGCTGCGCCTCAATGATGATGTTGACCGGGCTGTCGGGCGTCAGGCCCTCAAACGTGAAGGCTCCGTTGGCGTCCGTCGTGGCGGTGGTGCCAGCGTCGATATCGAGGCTGACCTCGAGGCCTTCGATGCCGAGGATGCCGATGAAGTCGGTGACTGCGCCGCCGAGGCTGACCTCGGTCGGGAGCGAACCGGTCGACGTGCCGTCCGCAACACCGCTCTCGCTGCTGCTGGAGCTGGCGGGCTCGTCGGTGGTGCTGCTGGATGTCGAGGGCAGGGCGGTGGTCCCGGAGGTACTGCTCCCCTGGGAGGT
>CAJXVA010000298.1 GCA_913061055.1 uncultured Pseudomonadota bacterium | reverse complement strand
CGAGATGTAGAGAGGTCTCGTGGGCTCGGAGATGTGTATAAGAGACAGAGACACAGCGGCAGCCCGCCGAGGACGAACTCTCCGGCGCGTGCCGGGGCCTGCGCAACCCGGGTGACCACAGCCCCCCGCTGAAACACGATCACCGCCGATACCGAGGATGCCAACGCCGACATGCCCCGCAGTGTGGCACCAATGGCGCGTAGCGCACGACATCGATGTCAGGCCACGACGCTAGCGGCGGGTACGAACGGGGTGGGAAGGGAAACAACCCCGCAGATGATCGAAAACCGCCCGGCTGGCACTCCCTATGCAGCGGGTTCTTGTCACGTCGAGGCGACCAAGGACGGCTCCTTCGACCGACCTGCTTACCCCCTGGAAAGACAACCGATGCGTACAACCACGTTGGGTTACCCCCTCACACTCCTCACGACCCTTGCTCTCTTCGCCCCCGGGTGCTTCGCACCCGGTAGTAGTGACGAGGCCGCTGGCGCTCAGAGCGATGGGTCGAGCGCAGGCGGGGTCGATACCAACGCCGGCGGTGGCACCACCGGTGCCGACGGGGGGTCGGCCTCGGATACAGCAGCCACCGGTTCACCGGGAGGAGGGACCGGAGGCGCGGACGGGGACGAGCCTGAGCCCGACCCCGAGGACTCCGGCGAAGAAGGCAGCAGCTCCAGCGGCACCTCGACCGGCGAGCCGCTGTGCGACGACCAGACGGAGGTCGAGCTGTACCTCTCGCCCGACGACTCCAACTCCATGTCCTCACCGGTGCAGGTCCGCTCCAAGGTCCTCAGCGGCGGGAGCAGCATCGCCGGTGCACCCATCCGCGTATGGGAGTTCCTCAACTACTACAGCTTCGACTACCCCGCGGCAGAGCCCGGAACGCTCGCGCTTCATACTTCGTTGCTGCGTGAAGACGACGCTCCCGAAGGCGAGTTCAAGCTCCAGATCGCGGTCACCAGCCCGGCGCTGGACAACGCCGACCGAGCCAAGATGAACCTCACGCTCGTCCTCGACGAGTCCGGCTCCATGACGGGCGCACCGATGTCGCTCCAACAGGAGACCTGCCGGGTCATCGCCAGCAGCCTGCGCTCCGGAGATATCGTGTCGATCGTCGGCTGGGACACCTCCAACGCGATCAAGCTCTCCGGGCACCAGGCCTCCGGTGCCAACGACCCCGTCATCGTCGACACCTGCAACGGCCTCTCACCGGGCGGCGGAACCGACCTACACGGTGGGCTGGTCGCCGGGTACGAACTTGCCGAGGAGCACTACGACAACACCCGGATCAACCGCATCGTCTTGATGAGCGATGGCGGGGCCAACGCGGGCGTCACCGACGAAGAGCTGATCGCCCAGCATGCCGGGTCGCAGGACCAAGACGGCATCTACATGGTCGGTGTCGGCGTCGGAGAGGGTACCTACAACGACCTGCTCATGGACCACGTCACCGACATCGGAAAAGGCGCGTCGGTCTTCATCGACAGCATCGACGAGGCCCAGAAGATCTTCGGGGACCGCTTCGTGAGCACGATGGCCGTCGCCGCTCGCGACGTCCAGGTCCAGCTCGACATGCCGCCCGGCTTCGAGATCGTGAAGTTCAGCGGCGAGGAGTTCAGCGCGGTCCCCGAGGAAATCGAGCCCCAACACATCGCACCCAACGACGCGATGGTCTTCCACCAGAGCATCGCAACTTGCGCGCCGGAGCTGGCCGGCGAAGACGCGGAGATCACGGTCACGGCTCGCTTCCTGAATGCCGTCACGTTCGAGGCTCAGGAGGTCACCCACACGATCACCATCGGCGAGCTGCTCGAGCAGTCGGACCCGCAACTGCTCAAGGGCGCGGCGATCTTCGCCTACGCCGAGGGCCTGAAGCTGGCCCGCGACGAGGGCGACATGTCGGGGGTCACGGAAGCTTCGACCGCCATCGAGCGCGCGGAAGAGGTACTTCCGGGCGACGCAGATCTGGCGGAGATGCGCAGCGTCCTCGACGCGCTGTAGTCCCGCGAGCGGAGTCTGGCGCCGGCGTCCCCAAAGGGTCGTCGGCGTTCGCCATTCAGGGCAGCGCGGCGGAGATCGAAAACTGGAACCGCCACCCGTCGACCCCGGCGATGTTTCCGTCACCGCGGACGGAGATGTCGTCGCCAGAGGCGACGGGCCAATCGTCGACCTGGAGCGTTCCGTCTGCCGCCTGGTTGCTGGTGTCGAAGCCGGTGGTGCCGGCTCCTTCCTGCAAGCTGTACGACAACGCGTTGGGTCCACTCACGCCACTGCCTGGCTCGCCGAAGTCCGAGCCGAGATCGTACGTTCCGGACTCTGCGACCTGGACTCGGAGTGTGCTCGTCCAGTCCGCGCCCTCCATGGGGCCGAATTGGAGTCGCAGCACCCAGCTGGTGTCGGTGGGAAGCATGCAGATCGGGCCCAGCGGTGCGGTGGTCACATCTTCGCCGCCGACCTGGAAGACGGGAAGCTCCGCCTGAAACTCGGTGATCAACACGCCGCCGAGTCCCTCGCAGTCAAACGGATCGCCCGGACCGTCCGTGTCTGAGTCCGACTCGCTGATGCTCGGGTCGCCCCCCGACGACGAAGTGCTCGCGTCCGACGAGCTGCCCTGTCCCGACGACGAGGTCGAGAGTTCGGCGCCGGTTGAGGACTCCGCGAGGCCCGCGCCGCTGGACGAGGATGACGCTCCTCCAGTCGAGGAGGTCCCGGCCGAAGCGGTCCCGCTGGGGGGTTCTGCCTCGTCACATCCGCCCAGTGCGAATGCTGCGGCGCTGCACAAGACCATCGCTTTCGCGAGTTGATAAGTCATGGATCAGGTCTACCACGGCCCCGTGACCCGTTCGAGGTGCGACGCCGACCGGCGCCTCTAGATGCCGTCGCAATTGACGAGCAAGACCTCGACATCATCCATCACGATTCCGCCGCCGTCGTTGAGGTCGGTGCCGCCGGAGGTTTGCTCGAGCAACTCGAGGATGTGTCCCCCGCCCGTGGTGGGCTCGAACTGAACAACGACCGTCTGGAAGCTCGCGACCGACGTCGCGTCCACACCCAGCTGCGTCGAGTTGTTGTCATAGAAGTCTGCGCCCGAGACCCCGGTCAGCACGAGCGAGCTGCCCCCCGGTCCCGCGATACCGATCAAGAGTCCGCCAACGTCGGACCCCTGGCCCACCCGGTCCGCAACCCGTACCCGAAGCTCCAAGGTCACGCCGACTTGGTACTCCGGCACCTGGAAACCTTGCTCCCAGCGCGACGTGTTGTTCCCGGATCGATCGACTTCGGCTACGGCATTGGGCTGGCCGTCGCCGAAGTACGCGTCCTGAGGGTTCACTTCCGGGTTTTGAACGACCCAGTCGTCCGTCCCTGATTCGAACCCCCCGTTGAGGATCACGTTGATCGGCGGCGTCTCGCAGATGGGGCCGCAGTCGGCCGTGATCTCCGTGCCGTTTCGGACGCCGTCCTTGCAGGTCGCAGCGGCACACGCGTCCCTCTCGTCGCACACGCCCTCCTGGCAGTCTGCGCCGACGTTGCACCCGTCACCCACTTCGCACTGGGCCAGACAGTCTCCGCCACAATCGACCGCGGTCTCGTTCCCGTTCTGGCGCCCGTCCCGGCACGAAGAGAGCTCGCATCCGGACGTGCAACCGTCGTCGTCGTCCTGGTTGCCGTCGTCACACGCCTCTCCGTCGTCGAGCGCACCGTCCCCACACACCCCAACCGCGGTGCCGCCGGAGGAGTCGGAGCTCTCGCCGTCACTGGGGTCCGTGCTCGGATCGCTACCGTCGGAGGTCCCGGACGACGAAGGGTCCGAGGACGCGGTGGTCGAGCCATCTGTCGTCGAGCTCTCCGACCCGGACTCGGTCACTCCGCTTGTCCCCGTTGGACCACTCTCGCTGTCCTGTTCGGCCTGTGTGAAGTCGGCACATCCGAAGAGCAGCGCACCGCTCAGCAGCCACGCCGCGGGTACGGCAGCTCGGATCTGGAGTCTACGAAAGCGAGCCACGTCCAGTGAGTTTGACATTGGGCCTCGCGAAGCTCCAAGGACCGGCCCGTTGGTCTGCTCCCCGGCCCGATTCCTAGCCATCCAGGGCGGGCGGACCCGCTGGCGACCGGGGTGCTCGGGCTGAGCGCGTGCCACGGCCGCCGATCGCCTCCGGGGAATCCTCAGACCGACCGGGCTGGCCGTACGACGATCCCGAACTTGCTCGGCACCCTCGCGAGCTAGCCGGCGCTACAGAACCCGACCTGGTCGAAGCCAGGCGGGCCCTCTCCCGACTCGAACACCGCGATGCAGTCCAGAGGCGCGGGGCAGTCCGGCTCGGTCAGATCGCAGAACGGCAGGCAGCACGCGTATGCCCCCTCCTCGCAGAACTCGCCTCCCTGACCGCAATACAACCCCGAGAGACAGGCGTTGATGTACTCGCACGCGCCTGCGAGCCCGCCCCCTCCCTCCGGCGGCGCAACGGGAGCGCAAACGAATCCGTCGTAGCTCGGGTAGCAGGCCTCGCCATCGACGCAGTCCGTCCCCAACGGGTCACAGGTGGGGAAACACAGATTCAGCACGCCACTGCTGCTGATCGAACAGGTCGAGTCGGGCTCGAGACATGTGGGCGTGGACTCAGTGCCCACGCACATCCCGACGCAGGTTCCCTCACCGGTGTCAGGATCGACGTCCCAACACATCGCGTGTTTCTCACAGGTGTCATAGCCGTCGACACCCGAGCCCATCGTGAGCGAGCAGAGCTCGCCGATGGCGTCTGGACTGCCCACCACGGGTCGGCACTCGCTCGCGTTCCACGAACTTCCGCCATCGTTCGCGACGGGCATGCACTTCTCCCCCACAGGACAGTTCTCGGCCCAGACGTCGCACGTGTAGCTCACGCTGACGTCCAGCTGATTGAGGAAGCCCGCCGGGGGCGGAGGCCCAGTATCGTCGTCGACCTGCCCCGCCGAGGTCGACCCCGAGTCGAGCGCTCCCGTCGAGGTCGTCGGGTCCGCTGCGCCTGTGGTCGTGCTCGTCATCGCCCCGGCGCCCGTGCTGGACCCGGCGCTCGTGCTCGCCTCGGATGCCCCCGGATTGGCGACCGTTGCCGGTCCGCAGCCCAGCAGCATGCAGCCCAGTCCAAGAGCAACGATCGGGGCTCTAACAGTCATCATCGTTGAAGTCCGTCACGCCATTGGGCTCGGGCTCGAGTCCACCACACACGGCGAACACCTGGGAGAGGCACAGCGTCTCGTTGTGGTTCACGTCGCAGCTGCTGAGTCGTCGAAGCTCATGCAGCCCTTCGAGCGACTCCAATGCCGGGTTGTCCTGAACGCTCAGAGACTCCAACCGACGCAGACTCATGAAGCCCGAGATGTCGCTGAGGCTGTCGTTGCGCCACACCGCCACGACGCCGTCGAGGCGTTCGAGGGCAAACCCTTCGAGAGACGCGAGCACCGGATTCTGCGCGATGATCACATCGCCTCCGTTTCCTGCGGCCGAACCGACCAGGGACACATTCGACAGCCCCGCCGTCGAGCGCAACGCGGTATTGTCCTGCAGCCGGAGGTCCCGGCCGACCTCCTGCAGACACAGCAAGGTGTCGAGGCATTCGAGATCGGTGTCGATGATCTCCACGAACCCGGTCACGACCGAGATGCCCTCGAGTTGAGCGAGGTCGGCGGACGATTCGATGCGCACGCTGCCTTCCAGAACTGCGCCCTCGCACGCCGGCGGTTCACCGCAACCGGGACCGTCGAGTTCCCCGCTGGTGCTGCCCGAACTGCTCGACGTGCTCGACTCGTCCTCACTTCCGGTGCTGCTGGAACCCGTGCTCAGCGAGGCCCCGGTACTCGTGGGCGAAGCGCCGCTCGAGCCCCCAGAGCCGGTTCCGCTCTCGTCACTGACCCCAATCGGCGAGCCACCGCATCCGGCCAGCAAGCCTGCCAAAACCGGTATGCCACCCCGAATCACTGGCCTTCAGCCTAGCCCAATTCTAACAAAACTACAAAACGTCTTCGAGCCACCGCTCTCGATCACAGAGGGATCGAGACCTGATCCGAAGGCCCGAAGCGCTCCAAATACGGCTTGAGCCGGAGCTTACGACGGGTGCTGTCACTGCTCATGAAGCGCACCTTGCCGAAGACCGGGCGCTCCGGACCCCACGCCCGATCGTAGCGACCCAGGCACCAGAAGATGCCGCTGTACGAGTTGGGATTACGGCCGTCGAGCGCGTACTTGTTGTTGAGCTCGATCATCACCTCCAACGCGACTCGCGGCGTGGGCGTCCACTCGAGGATTTTCTTGCCCCACAGCATCCGCAGGTAGTTGTGCATTCGGCCGGTCGTGACGAGTTCTCGCTGAGCTGCGTTCCAGATCTCGTCGTGGGTCGCCGCGGCTTCGAACTGTGCGAGCGAGTAGACGTGCTCTCGTGGATCGGCCGCGTGCGTGATGAAGTTCTTCTGCACCCACTCCGGCAAGCTCTCGAAGCGGTCGTAGTCACCTGGCCGGTGCGCGCACATGTTGTAACCGACCTCGCGCCACGTCACGATCTGGTCCATGTACGCCTCGGCGGCTTTGGACATCTTCCACCAGCCCTCTCGTTTACCGGCCGAAGATGGCACCAAGACGTCCGGGTCCCACGCCTCTCGATGGGCCAGCTCCCGAACCACCGCGTGCGCGCTGACGTGCCCGAAGTGCAGGTACGGCGACAAGCCACTGGCGGCCTCAACGTCGGGTTGGTTGCGGTCATCGGCGTACCCTCCAAGTCGCGCGTCCAAGAACTCCCGGGTTCGGGCCCGACCCGCCACGCCTCCACCTTGGAGCTCGACCCGCCCCACGCCGTGGTCGATCGGCAACGTCGCCAACGGAGGGTTCGCGAGTTCTTCCACAGTCGCCGCCGGCCAGCGTTTGACGACCGCCTTCGGTACGCCATCGAGCATAGGGAGTTCGGCCGCCTTCAGCGGGTCCTGCTTCGGGAAGACGTAGATGGCCTCCGGCATCGTGCGCTGCAGATGTCGCCGGAAGTCGTGCGCGCGTGCGTAGACCTTGTCCGTGGCGCGCATAGGCAGCAGGCCATTGCCGTCAATCGCTTCGAGTCGAACCGGGAGACGCTTGGCTGCCGCGGCGATCATCTTCGGCAAGAAGAACGCCGGAAAATCATCGGTGACGACCACACACGCGCGCTTGGCCAGCGCCAGAAGCAAGCCGCTGCCCTCCCCGGCCTCCCGTTCGAGATACGGGAAGTAGGTGACGCAGCGGCTGGAGAAACGCTCGGCGTTGTTGCGCATCCCCGCGATGATGAACGCGTGAAACCGATCCGAAGCCCACCGATAACCCACCCGAAGCGGCTCGAAGATCACCAGCGGCTTGCCAAGTTCCTGGGCCCACTCGACCGCCCGTTCCAACGAATAGTTGTAGTCGTAGCGCCGGTTCGCGACCATCCAGTACAGGACGTAGTCGCCGGACTCACGAACCGGGGCCTCGTTGGCCGCGCACACGCGCACGTCGGGAACGTTCGAGCCTTCCAGCACGGAGTCATCCTACGGCGCGACCCCCACTGGAGCACGCTGAGGGTCTCTAGGTAGCCAGAAGCTGGTGTTTGAGCGCGACCTTCTGCAGCTTGCCGAGCGCATTGCGGGGGAGCGCGTCCACGACATGCACCGCCCGTGGCTTCTTGTAGTCCGCGAGCGAGGCCGCGGCATGGGCGACAAGTGTGGCCTCGGCGTCGGACAACGGTTGGGCAAGAACGACCACCGCCTCGATGCGCTCGCCCCATGTTTCATCGGGTAGCCCGACGACCGCGACCTCAGCCACCGCGGGATGCAGGAGGAGGGCCTCCTCGATCTCGCGGGCCGAGATCTTGAAACCGCCGCTCTTGATGATGTCTACCGACATCCGACCGACGATGCGCACGTACCCGTCTTCGTCCCGCTCGACGACGTCGCCGGTGCGGAACCAGGGCCCGTCAAAGCTCGCCGCGGTGGCCTCCGGGTTGTTCCAGTAGTCGGTCATCATCGCGGGGCTCTGGACCTGCAGTTCACCGACCACCCCGGCCCCCAGCTCGGCGCCGTTCTCATCGACGATTCGCGAGCGAACCCCGGGCACCTCGCGTCCGACGGAGCCCGGACGTCGCTCACCCGCGAGCGGGTTGGAGAACGTGATCAGGGTTTCGCTCATCCCGTACCGCTCGAGGATCCGGTGCCCGGTGTGTCGTTCGAAGGCCTCGAGGTCGGCGGCCGGCAACGCGGCGCTTCCGGCTGTGAACAAGCGCGCCGCGCGTAGCGAGGCGGCATCGCTCGGGTTCGCGTCGAGGTGGGCCAGCAGTCGCGTGTACATGGTTGGCACGCCCATGAACACGCTCGCACCGTGTTGGGCGATGTCGTCCACCACCGCTCGAGCGGAGAACCTCGCATGAACGAGCATCGACATCCCGGCGAGCAACGAACCATGGACGCCGATGCACAGCCCGTGCACGTGAAACAGGGGAAGCTGCAGACTGAGCACGTCCTCCTGCGACCACCCCCACAGTCCGGTGAGCGCGGCAATGCCCTCGACAATGGCGGCGTGGCTGAGCGTCGCCCCCTTGCTGCGGCCGGTCGTCCCCGAGGTGTAGACCAACATCGCGGGTGCATCGTCCGGAAGCGGCACGATGTCGAGCGTGGCCGCCGGCCGGTCTTCGAGACCCCGAACCGCGACGGTGTTGGTGGCGGGCACGGCCCCACGCAGGCCGGGGTCGCACAACAATAGCGATGGGCCGGCGTCTTCGAGAATGTGCCCGACCTCGGCCGCTCGGTACCGGTTGTTGATCGGCACCCAGATCGCACCGATGGCGTACGTCCCGAGCATCGCGGCGATGAGCTGGGGACTGGACGGGGCGAGCACGGCCACGCGGTCGCCGCGGCCGACCCCGGCATCCCGAAGCTCGCGCCCCCACGAGCGCATCGCCGCGTCGAGCTGAGCGTAGGTCCATCGCGTCTCGTCCTGTACGAGCGCCAGGCGGTCGCCTCGTGACGCCAAGCTTCCAAGGAGTTGGTCCCGGGCGGTGGCCATGCGCGCAGGCTACCCAACGAAGTACGAAACTCTTCGTTGACAACTACGAAGCAGTTCGTATAACAACAGGGCATGCAGGACAAACGCCCAACAGAGGCCGAGATGGCCATCTTGGGGGTGCTCTGGGCCCAGGGGCCCAACACCGTCCGCGCCGTCCATGGCGTGCTCGAGCCCGAGCGCAGCATCGGCTACACCACCGTGCTCAAACTGCTGCAGATCATGCTCGACAAGGGCTTGGTCCGTCGCGACACCGCACAACGAAGCCACGTGTACGAAGCCGCCGTCGACCGGACAGCGATTCAAGAGGCACTGGTGGGCGACCTGACCGACAAGGCGTTCGGCGGTTCGACCGCATCGTTGGTGATGCGTGCCCTGTCACCCGAACGCGCCAGCGCGGAGGAAATCGCGGAGGTTCGGGCGTGGCTGGACGGCCTGGAGAACGGAGGGGACGCATGAGTGTGATCCTCAGCCAAGCGCTGATTCGATTCCTGATCCAAGGGATCGGACTTGGGCTGCTGGTGCTCGTCTTGCGTCCGGCGCTGCGACGCATGGATGCCTCCACCCGGTTCGCGATTCTGTTCGCCGCATTGCTGTGCGCACCCGCGTTGGTCTTGTGGAACCTCGGCCAGGTCGCCACTGCCGGGGCGGGAACCGCCCCCCTCGCGCCACCGCCTCGCTGGGCCGACCTGGTGTTTCACGGATGGTTGTTGGGTGTGGCCCTGTCGAGTTTCCGCACCGGGTTCGAGCTGCGCGGGCTCCAGCAACTGCGCGCGACAGGCCTGCCCCTGCGCAGCCTTCACGCTCGGCTGAGCACGCTCGCCCAGCGCCTGGGCGTCCGGCGAACGGTGGCGCTGGTGGAGTCGCCCGTCGTCACGGCCCCGATCGTGATCGGCTGGCTGCGACCCATGATCATGCTGCCCCTCGGGTTGGCCACCTCGATGCCCGCGGCCTGGCTCGATGCGATCTTGGCCCACGAACTCGCCCACCTGCGGCGCCACGACCTGGCGCTGCGCATGCTTCAGCGCGGCGTGGAGATCCTGCTGTTCTTCCACCCCGTCGTCTGGTGGCTGGGTCGGCAGCTCGACGAGGCTCGCGAAGAAGCCTGTGACGACGTGGTCGTGGACACCCTCCGCGATCCCCTCACCTATGCCCGCGCTCTGACCGAGCTCGAAGCGATGAGGCACCCGACCCGGGCCGCCCTGGCCGCGGGCGCAACCGAAGGACAACTCATGCATCGTATCCAACACATCCTCCACCGCTCCAAGAACACCCCCCGCCCCAACCATCGCTGGTGGCAAGCCCTCACAGTCGTTGCGACGATGAGCGTCGCTGGCTACGCCGTGGCCCGCGTCGCGGAGGAGCCCGCAAATGAATCCGACCAGGCCGGCATGGCGATTCGCTGGATGCCCGAGGCGGTCGCGGCCCACGAGGACGCGATTGTGGAGGCCGCGGGTCGGCATGAACTCGACCCCGACCTGGTCGCAATCGTTGTGCTGCTGGAATCTCGGGGCAACCCGAAGGCCAAGAGTCCTACCGGGGCACGGGGCCTCATGCAGCTGATGCCGAAGACCGCGGCGACCATCGCATCGGAGCGTGGGCTGACCGACCACACGCCCGAACGTCTAGACGAACCCACGTACAACCTCGACCTGGGGACGTGGTACCTGGCGCAGCAACTGAACCGGTTCGAGAAGCTGGTCGATACAGAGGCTGAAGCCGTGGCCTGGGCTGCGGCCGCGTACAACGGGGGCCCGGGCGTCGCCGCTGCCGCGCTGCGCGGGGAGGCCGAGCTCAGCGAGGAGACCACGCGCTATCAGGCGATGACGCGCACGTTGTGGGCAGAGCGGCGTGCGGCGAAATCGTCGCTGGTGAAGTAGCTGCGGTCGGAGCGGTCAGAACCGAAACGCGACCCCTGCGGTCGGGCCGCCCAGACCCACCGCTGTGACCCATCGCTGGTCGTAGCCCGCGTAGAGCTCGGCCGGCCCCAGCGACACTCCGGCCGTCGCTCGCAGCTGCACCATCGTGACGCCGAAGCTTCCGTGGATCGCCGCGCGCCCCCGGAGCACGAGCGGCCGGACGGGGAACACATCGAACGCGGCCCCCCACCCCACCCACGGCACGACCAACCGATCTTCTACATCCGGCCGGCCATCGTCGAACATCACGGTGAGAATCGGGGCGAGGCGAATGGCGACCACCGGCGAGGGCGAGAGCTGGCCCCCGACCTCGAACGAGAGGAAGTGCAGTCGGTCCTGGACCTGACCGGTGACCTGAACGTCGCCCTCCAACCGCGGGGTTGGCCCTTCGAGCATCAGGTCGTAGTTCCCCTGCATGTAGAGCCGAGACTGCGCTGCGCGAACCTCCGCCGCCCCACGCCAGACGTCCTCGTACAGGTACGCGCCTTCAGCCTGGAGATGGAAACCCAGCGGCTTCGTCCCGTCGGCACCCGGTCCAGAATCCGGAGCCCGTACGATGTAGCCGCGCCGGTTTCTCGCGTAGGGATGGGGCAGAAACCGAGGGCCCTGACCATCTTCGTCGAGCGCGAGGTCCACTGGAGCCGAACCGGTGTCCGCGGAATCGTCACTCGGTGTGGTCGACGGGGACGACGTCGACTCGGTGACTTCCCGTCGAGCCGCTTGGAGTCGCTCCCCAGCCCACGCCTGCGAGGGGAAGAACCCGACCAGAGCCGCAAGAATGATGAAGCACCCACGCACGTCCGGGTCCCGTGCACAGAGCATTCCGCGCCTGATTCCCGAGGCTTGCGTCTGGGGTCTGCGGCGCCAGGTGTGGCGGTTTGCGGCAGGTGTTGTGTCGAGCCCACAGGCTCGTGATGCCCTACCGGAGGATCAGCGCCACATCGTCCAGCCCGAGCCGGCCGCGTGGCGAGCCGAACTCGGTCCCGAAGTCGAAACGCATGGCTCGCACCGCCTGCAGGTCCAGGTCCGGATTGTCACCGAGAAAGTCGGTGGCCCGGAGG
>CAJXVA010000297.1 GCA_913061055.1 uncultured Pseudomonadota bacterium | reverse complement strand
CGAGATGTAGAGAGGTCTCGTGGGCTCGGAGATGTGTATAAGAGACAGGTCCGTGGGGAGGACGGCTCACCGAGGTGCTGCTCGGGGGCCATGTAGCGGGGGGTGCCGACGACCTTGCCCGTTCGCGTGATGAGGTCATCAAGAAGACGAGGCGATGGGTCGTCGGTGACGCTTCGCTCGACGTCTGCATCGACGTTCCCGACTTCACCACGAACGGCGAGACCAAAATCGACGACGCGCACGCGGCTGTCCTCGCCGATGAGGACGTTGCTCGGCTTGAAGTCGCGATGGGTCATCGAGACGGCGTGGGCAGCCGCGAGTCCCTCCGCAGCCTGGCGGAGCAATGCCAGGGCCTCGTCACGTTGAGCAACCGTGCCCGGAGGATTCGAGGCGGCCCAGGTCTTGAGCGTCTGTCCCTCGACCAGCTCCATCGCGAGCCAAACACGACCATCGTCGATACCCGCGCCAAAGACCTCCACGACGTTGGGATGGTTGATCTGTGCCAGCGCCCGCGCCTCTCGGAGAAGCCGCTTGGACTCAGCGTCGTCGGGATCTGCCTTCGCATGGAGGAGCTTGATTGCCACCTTGCGGTCAAGCTGGGGGTCGTGGGCCTCGAAGACGCTCCCCATCCCGCCCGAACCGATGCACCGGACCACGCGATACCGGTCGATCGTCTGCGGCAGGTCGTCGGCGGAACCACGCTCCTCGCCACTGGGGAATGTCGGTTCCTCAGATGGTAGGGCTCCTGGCCGCGTGCGGGTGGTGTCGTCAATGCCGATAGAAGGAGCATGCCAGTCCGTGTGCTCAGCCGGTGAGCCGAACGCATCTGCATCCGCGCTGGACAGCGCTCCGGCCTCGGCGGCGTCCTACGCCCGAACTCGACTCCCTCGGCTGGAGTCTGCGGGGCTCAGTCCTCTTCGACGAACGCACGCAGGCGGCCGATCGCTGCATCCCACTGCCGAGAGATCGTCTCCAGGTGATGTTGAACATCGCCCAGGGCCTCCGGCTGGAGCTCCCAGATGCGTTCGCGTCCCACACGGGTGCTTCGGAGCAGACCAGCACCCTCCAAAGACCGGAGGTGTTTGGTCACCGCTTGACGGCTGATCCCCGTCCCCTCGGTCAGCCGAACGATCGGTTGGGGTCCTTGCGCGCTGAGACGCGTCACGATCCGAAGTCGGTGCTCATCTCCGAGCGCGGCAAAGATTGGCGCCGCGTCGAGGACGCTGGCCTCGCCCCTAGCTCGCATCCTGCAAGAACTTCTTGATGAGCTCTGTTTGCGCCGTCCAGCCTCCGTCGTTGTCGGCAAACGCCTTGGCGCGACGCTCGAGCGGAACCCGATCGAAGCCCGACTCGGTGATCGTCAGCAGCACCCCATCCTCCGCGTCCGCGAGCTCGAACATCACCTGCGTCATCTCCTCGTCGGGCCTGTCTGCGTCCGTCGACGAGCCCGGATGCCAGCGGAACGAGAAGTGGTCCATGGGCTCCACACGCTCCACCACCACGTCGAACTCGAGCCCGGCGTACGGCTCCTGGCTCTTCGCGACCTCCGGATCGACCGCGGTGGGCACCACGCGACCATGAACTCGCCGACCGGCAACGAACGCATCGTCAAACTCCACACCGAACCAGGTTCCAAACTGCTTCGCGTCCGTGATCGCCTCCCAGACCCGTTTGCGGGGAGCGCGAAGCACAATCTGTTTTCGGATCTTGTCGGTCTCGTCGTTCACAAGCAACCCTCAGGTTGCGTATTTGTAGCCCTGGTTTCGTCGACACGCAACCACAAGGTTGCACTTTGATCGAGGGGCTCGCAGAACGCGACGGGCGCCTGTTCCGCCCGGCGCCGCTCAGTTGTCGGGCGCCCCGGCCTCAATCCAAGCCCGTACGGTCTCGAGATCCGCCTCATCCACCGGCTCGTACGACGGCGGCATCGGTCCCCCGAACGCGCCAGCCTCCATCGCCTCCACCTTCTGCACCAACACGCTGCCCTCAGCGTTGCCGGGCTCGATGATCATCGAGTCAGAATCGAACAGGCTCGGGACGCCCACCGCCCCCGTGTCGGGATCGAAAGGATCGGTGAGGTTGGGGCTCTGGGCGCCGAACGAGTTGTGGCAGTACGTGCACTTGCCCCCCCGCGCGCCGAGCCGAGTCTCATCTCCAAAGATGGGCGCGATGACGTCCGTGAACGTGTCGTCGTTGTTGGCCCCGGCATCGATCCACGCCCGGAGGTCGGCGATCTCCTGCTCGGTGAGTCGCTCGAGGTTGAGCGGCATCGGGCCGCCGCCGATCGCCGGGTCGGTCACGTACGGATCGACGAGCTTGTCGATCAGGAAGCTGGCGTCCGCGTCTCCTGGTTCGACGTTGAGCTCGGGTGTGTTGCCCTCGGGATACGCCTCGGCCCAGGTGTTGAGCGAGCCAACCAAACCGTTGGGCTCGGAGAATGGATCCACGAGGTCGACGTCGACGGCGGAGTCGTCGTGATGGCAGGCCAAGCAACCGTGCGAGGCGAAGATCGGGCGGACGTCGGCGCTGTAGCTGATATCCCCCCCGTCCGTGCCGCTTTCGTCCGCGCTCCCGCCGTCGGGGAGCTCGACGCCGGCGACCCAGCCAACGATCAACGCGAGGTCTTCCGCCGCGAGGACCCCCGGGTCCAGGGGCATCTGGCTGCCCGCGCTCGGGCTGGGGAACATCTTCTCCACGAGGTAGCTGTTCTCGACATCGCCGAACGAGACGAAGGGGCCGCCGGAACCGGACTGCGTGACCCAGGCGCCTGCACTTGCGGCGGACAGGTCTGGAGCGATGGAGCCGGAGTGGCAGGTGGGTAGCGCGCAGCTCTCGGTGAGGCGCTCCTGGACCGCCGCTGGCACTGCGCTACCCGATCCCGAGTCTGTGCCTTCATCGATCTTCTTGACCTGATTGCAGGCACCGAGGGCGAGGACAGCTCCGAGTACAAGTTGGCGGTTCATGGGGCAGCCTTTGTGCGGTTCTTGGCCCGAGGTTCCTTCAAGCCTTCGCCGTCATGGACGAGCACGCACCGGGACGCGCATCGTATCCCTTCGGCTTAGCACCGAACCCGATGCGGTGTCACTATGGGCCCCATAGCCAGCGACGATGGCCCGGCAGTTCGCTCAGGACTGACTCCATGGTGTCCGTGTTGTCGGCATACCCATCGAAGACGTAGCGTCCGCTGCCATCCGTCTGCGCCGTCCACGTGTCGCCGTTGCAGGTCTCGAGCCTCACGTCCGCCCCCACCGCGGGGTCGTTGCCCCACTCCACTTCTCCGTACGAGCAAGCCAGCGGACCGGCCAGCGTGAGCAGGAGCGAGAGCGGACGAAGCACAGCGGCAAGAGTCATCGCTCCCGGCGGTACCGACGGCACGCGAGGTGTTTCAGCTTCTCTTCGCGGCGTGGGTGTGTGAACAACAACCGTGGCATCCAGTTCCAGTACCCGGTGGGGTCGAGAGTTCGAGGGTACCCACGTCGACATTGGTTCGCGTGAGACCTGGGCCGACGCCTCCGCGAGCCTCACGGCGGGTCGTTGGGGAGACGCGATCCAAGCCTTGGCGAACTGCTACGCGCAGGACCCCACCCGAGGACTGGAGGCGATGGAACTGGCAAGCTGCATTCACCTCGCACGTGGGGAAGACCTTCGAGGGGCCGTTGCACGCGCCCGGTTCGCGGTTGGACACGTCGCGGACCGAGCTCCCTGGGACGCCCTGGCCACGGTGCTCTGCGAGCGTCTCCAGGACCAGGACGACGTGCCCTGGGCCGCACTGACCCTCCTCGACCATTCGCAGGGCGTGCCGCAACTCGCCGAACAGATTCGCGAAGGTGCCGTCGACGAACGATGGCTGACACACGACGGCCTCGACGCGCTCGAAGCCCTCGTCTTTGCCCGTGCCGATGAGACTCAAGACGCGGGATGGGTCGCGCTCAGTGGCATGCTTGCGGCACAAGACTCCGCCCAGGCCTCGGACGAGCAGCTCATTCTTCGCGCCAGTCGACGGCACAGCGATCACAACGCACGGGCCTGGGGGATCGAGCTGCGGGCGCTGTTCTCGCTCGACCACGACGAAGCAGGGCAAGACCTCATGGGTCAGGCACTCGAACGATTCGAGGACCAGCCTCGGGCGCTGCTGGAGATTCTCGACACCACCAACATGGACGCGGAACTCGAGCCGCTCCTGCGCGCACTCGAACGCCACGAACCGAACTGGGTCGCCGAGCGAACCGCCGCAACCCAAGCCGCGGAGACGTCCCTGGAAGGACACAACCCGCGGAGTCTGGTCCACGCCCTCGCCGCCGCAATGGATGCCTCCCCCGCGACGTTTGAAGGAGGGTTGATCTTGCCCGACGGGCCTCGCCGCACGGACGCCGAATGGATGGAGCGCAAGGCCGCCGGGGACAAGGCCTTCACCGCTTGGCTTCACACGTTCGTCGGAGTCGCGGCCGCCCTGGGTTCTTTGGCCTGGATCCTGTACCAGGTCTTGGGCTGAACACGTCCTGCGCCGTCTCCCCACGCGTCTCAAAGCGACGTACGATGCGGACCGCCACGAACCCGGTGGCCCTCGTACGCCGACGGTACGCAACGACTTCGCTCATGGGATCGCGACACTCCGCTCTTGCTCAACGCCCCTTCCCGACCTCGGGAGAGGCCACCGGTACGCCGCTGGATGACGTCGACTTCGCCGCCTTCACGCGCGAGCTCGAGGCCATCGCCACCGAGGCGCGAGCGGACATGGGAGAGGCCGACCTCGACCACCTCCGCAAGATCGAGTGGATCGGTCGTGTCGCCGGGGTCATCGGTCTTGCCACAGCGTTCATCGCCCCCAACCCCGTGTCGGTCGTTGGACTCTCGTTCGCCCGCTTCGTGCGCTGGACCGGCGTCGCCCACCCCGTGGTCCACAAGGGTTACGAGGGACTCGAAGCCACGCCCCACGCCCGGACCTCCAAAGGCTTCGCCAAGGGCTGGCGCCGAGCCGTGGACTGGTTCGACTGGATCGACCCTGCCGCCTGGCAAGAGGAGCACAACATCCAGCACCACTACCGGCTCAACGAGGAGGCCGACCCCGACCTGGTCCAGCGCAACCTCAGCTGGCTGCGCGAGTCGTCGATGCCCACGTGGCTGCGACGCGCCCTGGTCCCTTTCATGGCGATGAGCTGGAAGTTCGTCTACTACGCGCCCAGCACCCTCGAGGCCCTAGCCCGTGCCGAGGCGCGACGTGGAAACGCCGCGCCAACCGACGCGCCCGAGGCACTGCGCTCCCGTTGGTCCAAGGATGGCAAGTGGAGCTTCCTCCCCTCGGTCAACCGCCGCCTGTGGCTGCGTTCGTGGGGGCCCTACTTCCTCGCCATGTTCGTCGTGCTGCCGCTGCTGTTCACCCCGCTCGGGCCCTGGGCCGTCGCCAGCGTGCTCATCAACTCCCTGCTCGCCGAGGCGCTGACCAACGTGCACTCGTTCCTGACCATCGTCCCCAACCACGTGGGGGAGGACCTCTACCGCTTCGAGGGCCGTACCCGCGGCCGCGGCGAGTTCTACCTGCGGCAGATCGTCGGCAGCACCAACTACCCCTGCGGCCGGGACTCCATCGACATCCTCTACGGGTGGCTCAACTATCAGATCGAGCACCACCTGTGGCCGGACCTGTCGTTGATGCAGTACCGGAAGATCCAGCCCAAGGTCCGAGCGGTGTGCGAACGGTATGGGGTTCCGTACGTCCAGGAGTCGCTGCGGACTCGGGTTCGCAAGACCGTGGACGTGATGGTGGGCGATTCGAGCATGCCCGTGCTGGATACGGGCGCGCTCTTTCGGGGCCGTGGCTGAGGAACCGGCCGGGGTCCGGCGAACCTTTGAACAACACGGCGGACGACAAGCCCATCGGGTCCCGATCTACGCAACGTCGGGATGGAGACAAGACACGAACTAGAGGCGCTCGACGTTGAGCGAGACTTCGCCCGGGTTGAGAGCGTCCCCGCAAAACCCGGGGTCAGAGCCCGAGACGAGCACCCGGCCCTCGGCGTTCAAGAGGGTCACCTCTTCGCCAGCGGGAAGCCCCGCGACGGAGACTTCGAGGACCTCCGGCTCGCTGCAGCGGCGACCCGAGCCTGACCAATCTGTTTGCGACACGAAGCCCACAGATGTGTATTCGTAGATGTCTGAACCCGCGCTGATCGTTTCTCGCTGCCCGTCCGCAAGGTTCTCCACGACGACGGCGAGCTCACTCTCATCCGTTCGCGCGCCGATCCGAAACGTCCCCTCAATCTCGGAGTCTGGTGCAGTGCCACCTTGAATGCAGACAGTGACCTCAAACGCAACGACGGGCTCGTCCGCGGTGAGCCGGTACTCCCGCTCAAGGTCGTCCGTCACCTTGGTGACGCCCTCGTACGGCTCACAAGCCGCTGCCAAGGCGATGACGGATACGAGACCTCGGAGTCGCCGCCATTGACGCGCACCGGAGCAAGCGGAGCTGTGATGCGAAGTCATCTGCCAAGGGTCGCAGCCCGTCCGCCGTATGTCGAGACAGTGCCCCCCCTGACCGTGAGACGAGCGACTCCGTGAGCGGCGCGCATCTCGTACAAGCACCTCCGCCCGCCGAGTCCTGCCTACCCGCAACTCAGAACGTTGCCACAGCCGGGAGGGTCGCCATGATTGCGCATCGTGGGCGTGAGGTCGCAGCCAGCGGCCGCAAGCTTGGGATGCTTGGCTTGTGCGACGCAGTTGGCCATCGAGCGATGGACCGAACACCACGCAACCTGGTGACCGAAGTCCGAGTTGCCCATCGGGCCCTGGTTGCCGTTGTCATAGCAGGCGTTGCCGATCTCGAGCCGCTTGTCGGCCAGGTCTGACGCGTTCTGGAACCGACGCTTGATGTCGTTGCAGGTGTCGGTCAAGACCTGCGGGTCGTTGCCGAGGTTGCCGAAGTCCACGCTGCACTCATGCGGGTTGTTGAACCCGAACTCCTTCATCTCGTCGTGCATGTTGCTGCACTGCGCCTCATCACCGCTCCGTGGGACCTCGAGTGGAACGCCGCACTTCTTGGCGGAAGTTCCGGTCTCGACCTGAAACCGCGGCACCGCGTTGGCGTTGTTGCCGATCAGCGACGTCAGCAGGCTGGTCGCTTGATCTCGAATGCCCCCCTCGCAGTAGTAGACGGACCCAGTCAGCCCTCCCAAGGCGCCGATCAGGCCGCCCGCGACCGTGTCGACAAACGCGACGTCCGCAGCACCGCACACAGCCGCGGCCGCAAAGCCCCCACCGCCGGTCACCAGTCCCACGACGATGCCTCCGCCTTCGCAGGCCTTCGTCGCAACCTCTGCCGCAGCTGCCCCGGCAACCGCTCCGGTCGTCGTCCACGTCACGATGCAACCCGCGTCGAGCGCAACCGGATCGAGTGGTTGAGCCAGGTCGTACGTCCCGCGATCGTCCACACGTCCGCACGCCGCTTCATCCTCCGAACCGGGACAGTCGATGACGTCGTCACAAACCCACGTCGCGTCGATGCACTGACCGTCACCGCACGTGAAGCCGTCGCACGTCTCCCCGCCACCGCCGTCATCACCACCGCCTCCGCAGTTTGCTTCGTCTTCGCCCGCGCTGCAGTCGACGATGTCGTCGCACTCCCACCCGGCCTCGATGCATTCCCCGTCGCCGCAGGAGAACCCGTCGCACGGCGCTCCGCCGCCACTGTCATCCGTCGTGCCGCAGTCTGCCTCGTCGCTGCCGTCGGTACAGTCCGTCAGCTCATCGCACTTCCAGCTGGCATCGATGCACTCGCCGTCGCCGCACGAGAATCCGTCGCAGGTCCCGGGCTCGTCGGGCGGAGTCCCGGAGTCATCGGCTCCGCTGTCGTCGTCAGCGCCACCGTCCCCGGCATCGCCCTCGTCCTCTCCGCCCCCCTCGTCCGGGTCCGGGAGTGGCGTGTCGGCGTTGTTGACGAGGTACTGCGCGATCGGACCGTACTCCCCCTCCTCGAGAAACGTGACAACGGCGTCCTCATCGGGATCGCCATCCCCACCCAAGCCCGGCGTCGAGCCCGTTCGCCCCTCGTTGCCGTCGCAGGCACTCAGCGCGACCAGCGCAAAAGCAGCCAACAAGGAGGTTCGTCCAAGGGTCGAGGTCCGCACACTTAGGCCGTGCGACCGAGCCGGCCAAAGGTTCCCTTGCTCGGTTTCCAGCCCCCGCCGACCCGGTCTGATTCCCCGTCCGACGGTCGCCTGATAGGTCGACCAACGAGCCGGAACTCGCCGGGATGGACACCGACCCGACGGGCGGGTGGGACGTCGTCACAGACCCGCACGGTCGTATTCGGCGGTTGAATCCTGGACCCATATTGGTTCGGCGAAACCTCGGAGACTCTGGACGCGAGGATCTTGCCGCGGAGTTGGCCAACACCGCCGGGCGAGATCGGTCCGAAGGCGCGACTGTGCTGTCCCGAATCCGCCAGCGAGGTCCGAGCACCTGCGCATGTGCACGACGTACGGACGGGCAATCGGGACAGGCTGGATACGGGCGCGCTGTTCAAGGCCCGCGCCTAGCTCAGGTCTGACTCCAGATGCAGATCTCGTTGTGAAACGTGTGATACGTGACCGCGTTGTGCTGCTGCAGGTTCTCGATCCACGCGGACCACTCCCAGCCGGAGAGCGGCCGCCAACCGAAGTCGACATCAGCTTCGGCGCACAGCTTTCCTGAGCCGTCCGGGCACGGCGTGTATGCGTGATTGAAGTACTCTAGTCGGTGGTAGCTGTAGTTCGGGAGATCGACACGGACCAGGAGAGGACCCTCCGGGATGGTGTCCGCATCGTCTGCATACCCATCGAACACGTACCGACCACTCCCGTCGGTCTGGGTCGTCCACGTGTCGCCGTTGCAGGTCTCGAACCTGACGTCCGCGCCCACGACGGGGTCATTGCCCCACTCCACCTCGCCATACGAGCAAGCCAGCGGACCGGCCAGCGTGAGCAGGATCGAGACCGGACGAAGCACAGTGGCAAGAGCCATCGCTGGCGGTGGTACCCGGGCCGCGCGAGGTGTTTCAGCTTTTCTTCGCGGTATCCGAGCGTCTCTCGGAGCAGGACGATGTGCGCTGGGCTGCGCTCGCGCTCCTCGACCATTCGCAGGGGGTGCCGCGGCTCGTCGAGCAGGTTCGCGAGGGTGTCCTCGAAGAGCGATGGTTGACACACGACGGCCTGGATGCGCTCGAGGCCCTTGTCTTTGCGCGCGCTGATGAGACGCAGGACGCGGCATGGGTCGCGCTCAGTGCCATGCTCGCGGCTCGAGACTCCGCTCAGGCGTCCGACGAGCCGGTCATCCTTCGCGCCAGCCGGCGGCACGACGATGACAACGCGCGTGCATGGGGAGTCGAGTTGCTGGTTCTGTTCTCGCTGGACCACGATGACGCAGGACAAGGCCTCGTGGACCAGGCGCTCGATCGGTTCGAAAGCCAACCTCGCGCGCTGCTGGAGATCCTCGACACCGCCAAGATGGACGAGGAACTCGAGCCCCTCCTGCGCGCTTGAACGCCACGAGCCGCGGCGGGTCTCCGACCGGGACACCGCAAACGAAGCCGCGGAGACATCCATCGACGGACACAACCCCCGGAGTCTCATCCACGCCCTCGCGACCCGCGATGGATGCCTCCCCCGCGACGTTCGAGGGAGGGCTGATCCTGCCCGATGGCCCACGGCGCACCGACGCCGAGTGGTTGGAGCGCAAGGCAGCTGGAGACAAAGCGGTTGGCGATTGGCTTCGAACCGCTGCCAGCGTCGTGGCCGCGCTGGTCGGTCTCGCAGTGGTGCTGTACCGGTTGCTTGGCTGAGCGCGGTCGTCCCGGGTCCGACGATGCCAAGCCCGCGGGCTCGAATCGCGGGCAGGGTCGGTGACGTCCGCAGGGCATTCGTCCCCGCCGGCCGGATTGTACCTGCCCCGCGACAGCGACCAACCTTGTGAGACGGCGATCTGGGGGTCAGGATGCACGAATGCTGCGAGCTTCGATTGCGTTCATGATTTGTGGGTTCGGTTCGCTCAGCCTCGGATGCTACGACCGGCCCCCTCCGCTCGCTGGCGAAACGGAGGCCGGCTCGAGCACGGCCGGCAGCACGACCATGTCGCAAGGGTCTACATCGGAGGACTCCGCCACCACGGGCCTGCCCACGACGGGGGCGAGCATGACGTCGTCGACCACGTCCAGCGGCGGTCCGAGCACCGGCGAGCCCGGAACCGACACGGGGTCCACAACCACCGGTACGGTGACCGGCACAGCGGACACCGAAGATGCCAGTTCGTCGTCAGGGGAGGACTTCGAGGCGTGCGACCCGCTCCTGCAGAGCTGCGGGGACGGCGAGGGTTGCTACGACGCGGGGAGCGGGTTCGGCTGCCAAGTGGATGAGTCCGGCGCCGGTGGACTGCACGGCGACGAGTGCCTGGCGGCGAACGAGTGCGCACCGGGGAGCGTCTGTGTCGTCGCCGCAGCAGTGGGTGCGTGCGACGCGGGTGTTGCGACCTGCTGCGCCGCGCTCTGCGACCTCAGCGTCCCCGAGTGTCCCGGCATCTCGCCGGTATGCAATGCGTGGTTCACCCCCGGCTCCGCGCCCATCGGACTCGAGGACGTCGGGGTCTGCAGCGCGGATTGACAGGCTGTCTGCCCGCCACGCCCGACGGCACGACAAAGCCCCGACCGTTTCCGCGGCCGGGGCTTCTGCAGGTGCGCTGGTCGAGCTCGCTTCCTAGTGCGCGCCCTTCTTGGGCCGCAGCGGCTTGCCGTCGTTGACGTGCTCGTTCCAGGTCGCGGGGGCAAAGCCGTTGTCGACCTCTTCCATCGTGATGCAGCCCGGAACCGGGCACACGATCTCGCACAGGTTGCACCCGACGCACTCGCTCTCGTCGATCACCGGCACCCGCTTCTTGCCCTCTTCGGCCGGGAACAAGCACTGGTGCGCCCCGTCCTGACAGGCCACAACGCAGTCGTAGCAACCGATGCACTTGTCGGCGTCGATCTTGGCGATGGTCTCGAAGTTGAGGTCGAGGTTGCCCCAGTTCGAGTAGCTGGGGATGGCCTTGCCAGTCATCTGGCCCAAGTCCTCGAACCCATGCTCTTCCATGTAGTTCTCGAGGCCCTCGATCATGTCTTCGACGACGCGGTAGCCGCGGAGCATGACCTCGGTGCACACCTGCACGGACGAGGCGCCGAGCAGGATGAACTCGACCGCGTCGCGCCAGCTCGACACCCCACCGATCCCGCTGATCGGGATCTTGAAGCCGGGGTCGCGGGCCAGCGACGCGCACATGTGCAGTGCGATCGGCTTGACCGCAGCGCCGCAGTACCCGCCGTTGCTCGACAGCTCGCCGACGCGCGGGTTGATCACCTGGCGGTCGATGTCGACGCCGATGATGCTCTTGATCGTGTTGATCAACGACACCCCGTTGGCGCCGCCCGCCTGCGCGGCGAGGCCATGCGGCACGATGTCACCGACGTTGGGCGTCAGCTTCACCAGCACGGGAACGGTGGAGTACTCCATCGCCCAGGATGTGATCTCCTCGTTGACCGCAGGCTCCTGCCCCACGGCGGACCCCATGCCGCGCTCGCACATGCCGTGCGGACACCCGAAGTTGAGCTCCAGGCCATCGGCACCCGCGTCGATCGAGCGCTTGATGATGTCCTGCCACTCTTCCTTGGTCTCCACCATCAAGCTCACGATGATGGCGTGCTCGGGGTGGCTCTTCTTGACCTCCGCGATCTCGCGGAAGTTCGTCTCGAGCGATCGGTCGGTGATCAGCTCGATGTTGTTGAAGCCGATGTTCTTGGTCCCCTTGTAGTGGAGGCCCGCGAAGCGGCTGGAAACGTTCTGGATCGGTTGTCCCAACGTCTTCCAGACGGCGCCGCCCCAACCGTGGTCGAAGGCGCGCTTGATCTGGTCGCCCGAGTTCGCCGGAGGGGCGGACGCGAGCCAGAACGGGTTGGGAGAGATGATGCCAGCGGTGTTGGACTGCAAGTTCGCCATGTCGTCGAATCCCTTCAGGCTTGGCCCTTGAAGTAGGCGTCAATGGCGTGGGCAGCCTTCTTGC
>CAJXVA010000296.1 GCA_913061055.1 uncultured Pseudomonadota bacterium | reverse complement strand
CCGACGCGCCGACGGGGGCGCGGAGGCGGCCGAACGCCGTGGGGCCAGGCGCCGCGGACGCCGGGCCCGTGCTGTTCTTCAGCCTCGAGGGCCTGCGCGGTTTGCGTGGCGCGAACGTCGGGCGCGGGCTCGAGTCGGTAGAACCAAGCCTTGTCGGAGCCGATCCGGGCAGTCCATGCCTCGAGCTTTGCTCCAGGCTCCCCGAGGACGACAAAGCGAACCCGATCGAGCTCCCGGCTCCGCACCATCGTGGTCAACTGATCAAGAAACGCGGGCTCCGCGCTGCCGTTGAGGTCGAGTGCGACCAACATCCCCTCGGCCGGCTCCTGGACTTCAGAGGAGATCCCGGCCACCAGCACCGAGACGTTCGCGGCTGCTTCCGCACCCACATTGTAGGGGGGCAAAGGCCCCACAGGAGCACCAGCAGAACGGAGTTCGGCGTGTCGCTCCTGCAGCGCGTGAAGGACGTCGACCCAGGCGGATCTTGCGCATGAGGCGTCTGCGACTCGCGCCGGAAAAAAAGGCGACCGGTTGTCGGCGTGGTGTTCGAAGCCGCTCACGATGCGAACGACGTCCTGCCGGTCTGTGGTGCAGGTTTCGATCGAAAAAACTCGGATTTTCGGACGTCGGACGAACCCCCTCAGAAGGTCCGCTAGAGGGTCATATCGTCGGTTTTTTGATCCACCGCTCATGGCGCACACGAAAAAGAATCGATCCGCTGAATACCCACGCGCGTACCTCGTTACAACATGTAACCAATCGTGTGGAAACCGGCGTCAAGAGGCGCCCCTGGACTCACCCTGTCCCAGGTGAGAGTCTTCCCACACTCGCTGAGGAAGAGGAAGGAACACAAAATGTCGACGAACGTAACCGCTTACTGCCTCCACACCTATCTCGCCAACACGACCCCCGCTTCGGATTTTTCCGGTGCCGCGGTCTGGAACGCAACCGGAGGACACACTCCGACGATGGGTCCCCACCGCAACGAGCACTTCGCTCATGACGGCCTCGTCATCATGGCACCCGAGGGACTCAACACCCTCTCCGCCTCCATGATCGACATCCAGGGCTCGCCGTACAAGGCGGCCAACTTGTTCCTGATGCCTCAGGAGCACGACGAAGCCGCAAACTTCGTCACCCAGCTTTCGGCCCACGTCGGCAAAGCTGCGATTCTCAGCATTCTTGGCTGGGGCAACGACGAGAACGGTGTCATCACCTGCTTCCACTCGCTGCTGTACTGGACCGTCATCAAAGACCCCGGTTCGTTCCACTTCGCGGTGTTTGCAGCCGCCAGCCAGCGCATCCTGCCTGGCAACGTGTCGGCCGAGCCCCAGTACATCGACTGCGGCAAGGACAACAACACGACGATCACCAGCCCCACCGGCCGCCTGTCGTCGATGACCAACTCCGCGTTCCTTCCGCCCGGCATTGCGTCCAACGCACCGTCGCCCGAGCTGCTCAACTCCAGCTTCCCGCAGATCGGCTAGTCGGCTGATGCCGATGGATCCCGCAGGTGGCCCGCCCGAGGGTGGGTCGTCCGCGAGTCGCGGTTTGCTGTTCCGGTTGTCGACATCTCAGCGGCCGGAGCAGCAGCTCGATATCGTAGACTCCATCGTCCACAATCTTCGCGCGATTCTGAACAGCGACCACGGAATCTCCCCAAGCGCCCCGGAGCTGGGTTTGTCCCTCCACCGGTGCCTGCAAGACTGGGATTCCGACCAGGCGACCGTCCTGGACGCTATCGCTGAGCAAATCAACAGGTTCGAATCTCGACTGACGGATGTCGAGGTCGAAGAAGCGCCACACAGCAACTCCGTTCGGTTCAGCGTGCTCATCAGTGCAACGCTCGAGGACGGCAGGGGCTTCAAGGCGCGGACCGACATGACCGCCTCCGGGGCGGCTGAGGTCGAACAACTCGTCACCAAGGTTTAGTCGCGTTCGTCAGCCTTTGGGCTGTGGTGCTCACAGCGGGTAGAATCCGCAGCGGTGCCTCGGCAGCAAGTCTGTGTGAACGGGGAAGTGCGGGAGTGAAAGCGCGATACTACGAGGCCGAGCTCGCGTACCTGCGAGAACAAGGCCGCGCTCTGGCGCAGAAGCACCCGAGAACAGCGGGTCTGCTCGCTGAGCGCAGCGACGACCCGGACGTTGAGCGCCTCCTCGAAGGGGTCGCGTTCTTGTCGGCAGCGGTTCGTGAGCGCATCGACGACGCTGTCCCCGAACTCGCGGCCAGCTACGCCGGGATGTTGGTCCCGGCGCTGTCTCGGTACGTGCCGCCGACATCGGTCATCGAGTACCGACCGGAGGTTCAAGGTCTTCGCGTTGCCGAGTTGGTTCCGCGCGGCACCCAGGTGTCGGGCACCGGTGGCTCCGAGGTTGCGGTCTCGTTTCAGACGACCGCACCGGTTCTTCTGCTTCCGCTCACGCTCGAGAACATCGAGCACCGCAAGCCGGTCGAGGGCGTCGATGAGCTGACGCTTTCGTTCCGCGGGGGAGAGCAACGCGACGCCGCGGTGGGCAACCACTGCGTGCGCTTGTTTTTCCAGGGCGACGCTCAGGTTTGGACCGGTCTGCGCACCTGGTTTCTTCGGCACTGCGACGAGCTGGCGCTGGTGGTCGACGGCGAGACCAAGGCTCGGATTCCGGCGTCCGAGATTCGGGGGATTGGCCACGGAGAGGATGTGTCTCTGATGCCCAACCAGCCGCTCGAGCACGACGGGTTCACCCGCATCGCCGAGTTCTTCTCGTGCCCGTCGAAATTCGCCTTCGTCGACCTTCCTCCGCTCGGCGGCGATGCCCGCGGCGAGTTCCAACTTCGCTGTCGTTTCTCCGGTGCGCCCAAACTGCCCAAGACGGTGACCAAGGGCGACATTCGGCTGCATTGCACGCCGGTCATCAACCTGTTCGAGTCCGATCTCGAGCCGGTCCGCATCGACGTCTACAACCCCTGGCAGCTGCTCCGAGTCTCGCGCCACCGGGGCAATCACTCCGAAGTCTGGAGTCTGACTGAGGTCGTTGGATTGGGCCCTGAGGTGCGGATGGAGTTTCGAGACTTCGCCGCTGCTGGAGCGGGCGAGGCGAGCGTGTCGAGCTACTTCGTCACCCGCCGCGAGGCCGCACCCAACGGCACGGGGACCCACCGACTGATCTCCCTGGTCTCCACGCTCGACCGCCAACCACCGCTGGGTGTCGAGGTGCTGTCGATGCGGGGCCTGTGCAGCAACCGCGCGCTCGCGTGCGAGCTCGGCATCGGCAAGATCTGCGACCCCGTGCGCGGTGCGGGGTCCTCCGTGCCGTTCTCCAACATCAAGCCAGTCTCGCCCCCGCTGTATCCGCATGACAACTCCGAGTTGCTCTGGCAGCTCGGGGCACATCTGTCGTTGTCGCGCAAGGGCCTACTCGACACCGAGTCGCTGCGCTCGGTTCTGCGGGTCTACAACTTTGCGGCCGGTAACAACCCGTCGTTGTCGCGGATCAACACGCGCTGGATTGAATCGATACGTGACGTACGAGTCCAGACATGTGTGCGCTTGATCGCAGGAGCCCCGGTGACGGGAACGCGGACCACCGTGGTGGTCGATGCCAAGAGCTTCGCGCTCGTGGGTGAAGCTCAAGTGCTGGGCGAAATGCTCGACGATCTGTTCGCGCGCCGCGTCGGACTCAACTCTTTCAACATCATGTCTCTCGAGGTCGCCCCATCGGGCGCGAGGTATACGTGGAAACCGCGGAACGCAACTCAGCAACTGCGATAGCGTTCCTCGAGCGGCTGAGTGCCTCGGAGCGTTCGCGCGCTGGGTTCTTTCCGGCGGTGCGCCTGCTCGAGCGATTGCTCAACGCCAAGGTTCGCATCGGCGGAGCAGGACCGTACGCCAACGAGGCGATTCGTTTCTCCCACGAGCAATCGATGCTGTCGCAGCCCAACGAGGTGTCGTCGGTCAAGGCGCATCCTCGGTTCCGCAAGGGCACCAAGCTCGAGCGCACCGAGTGGGTCTACGAGATCGTCACCTGCGTCCTCGGACTCACGGGGACCGACAGCCCCCTGCCGCTGTACATGGTCGCGGAGTTCGTACAGGACGAGGCTTCGGCTGAGCTTCAGCGGCAGTTCCTGGACATGTTCCACAACCGGCTGACCGCGCTCTTCTACCGCGGGGTTGCCCAATACGATTTTCCCGCCGAACTCCTCAGCGACGCGACCGACCCCATGGCGCGGCGAGCGTTGCAGTTTGCTGGGTTCGACGTCGAAAACTGTGCACATGCCGGCGTCAATCGCTTGCAGCTGCTGCACGTCGCCGCCCTTTTCGCAGGCGGTCCCGCGACGCCGCGGAGCCTCCGCAACAGCCTGCGTTCGCTGCTTCGCTCCGAGCTCGACGGGGCGGGCCTCAGCGTCCGGCAGTTCACCGGCGGCTGGGTGCCCCTGGACTCCGAGCAGTGCAACGAGCTGGGACGGCGAAACAACGGGGCCGGCAACACCTTCGTCATCGGGACCCGGGTCCGGCACCCCGCGCACGAGGCCCGGGTCGTGATCGGCCCGCTGGTGCCTGCGCAGGCCCAGAGCTTTTCCCCCGGCGGCAACGTCTTTTCTCGGGTCGCGGCCCTGGTCGACACCCTGTGCCCCGCTCCGGCCACGATGAAGCTCGAGCTGCACATCCGTACTCGGGCGTTCCCCCCGTTCGTCCTCGGACAGCGGCGTATCGCAAGAGACGCCTGCATCACGGCCCGAAGAGACCGCGACGAGTCCGTGACGGTTACCGTCCACGACCTCCCCCGAGTTGGCGAGCAAAGGGTGTCCCATGCCAGCTGAGCGCCATCTTGACGCGCAACAGCCGGGCCGTGGGCTCTGCTTGAGCGCTAGCACCGAATATGATGAGATCTTGGTGACTTGTGCGACCGGCGCGCAAGGCCGCAACCCCCACAACCCTACGGCCCGAGCACGGGCCTGACCGAGAGTATCAGCGTGGCGAAGAAACCATCGAAGGCCCCAAAAGAGCGCATCAACATCACGTACCGGTCTGCGACCAGACCCAACGAGACGATCGAGCTCCCGTTCAAGATGCTTGTCCTCGCTGACATCACCGGGGAAGCGGATGACCGACCCTTCGAGGAGCGGGAGCCGATTCGCGTCGACAAGGACAACTTCAACGACGTGCTCCGTGAGACCAAGGTGAAGCTCGCGGTGAACGTGCCCAACAAGCTCGAAGAGGGCGACGACGCGGGGGAACTCGGCGCGAACCTGAAGTTCGAGTCGCTCAAAGACTTTTCGCCCGGAGGCGTCGCGAAACAGGTGCCGGAGTTGGCCAAGCTCCTCGAGCTTCGTGAAGCTCTCTCCGCGCTGAAGTCGCCCCTGGGTAACCGCCGGGACTTCCGCAAGCAGATCGAAGAAGTCCTGAAGGACGATGGCGCGCGCGCCAAGCTCATGGCTGAGCTCGGGCTCGACAAGGAAGGCTGATCTCCGATGAGTGAAAAGACGCAGAAAGAAAACGCCACGCAGTCTGCTGGGGAGGAAAGCCTCCTCGAGTCGCTGCTCGACCAGGCCGTCCTGCCCTCCGCAGACGCCGATGCGGTCGATGTCGCCAAACGGGGCGTGTCCGCGTTCCTGGGCGAGTTGCTCACCAGCGGCGACAAATTCCAGAAGGTCGACCGCGCGGCCGTCGACCTGATGATCTCCGAGATCGACAAGCGGCTCGAGGATCAGGTCAACGCGATCATGCACACCGATGAGTTCCAGAAGCTGGAATCCACGTGGCGCAGTCTCAAGTACCTGGTCGACCACAGTGACGCGCGCCAAAACGTGCAGGTCGACGTCGTCAACACGACGAAGCAGGACCTCATGGACGACTTCGAGGACTCTCCGGAGATCGTCAAGTCGGGCTACTACCGCTCGCTGTACACCAGCGAGTACGGCACCTTCGGTGGTGTTCCGTACGGTGCGGTCGTCACGGACTTCGACTTCACCCACGGCTTCGAGGACATCCGTCTGATGTCGGACCTCGCCTCGGTCAGCGCCATGGCTCACGTGCCGCTGCTGGCGAACACACCGCCGGAGATGTTCGGCGACGAGTCGTTCGAAGGCCTGCCCAAGATGCGCGACCTCAAGGCGCACTTCGACAGCCCCGAGTACGCCAAGTGGCGTGCGTTCCGCGAGAACGACGACTCCCGCTACATCGGCCTGTGCATGCCCCGCTTCATGCTGCGGCAGCCGTACGAGCCGGGGCAGAACACCGAGCGCGCGTTCAACTTCAACGAGGACGTTCGGGACCAGCACGACAACTACCTGTGGGGCCCCGCATCGTTCGCCATGGCGGCGCGGTGTGCCGAAGCCTTCGCGTCCACGTCGTGGTGCGCGGACATCATCGGGCCGCAGTCCGGTGGCGAGGTCGAGGACCTTCCGCTCCACCAGTACGAGTCGATGGGCAAGCTGCAGACCAAGCTTCCGGTCGAGGTTCAGCTCTCCGAGCGTCGCGAGTACGAGCTGTCCGAAGAGGGCATCATCGGTCTCACGTTCCGCAAGGGCTCCGACAACGCCGCGTTCTTCTCGGCGAACTCGGTGCAGAAGGCCAAGACGTACGGCCGCGATGACAAGGACAGCGAGCTCAACTACCGGTTGGGCACCCAGCTGCCGTACATGTTCCTCATCAGCCGCGTGGCGCACTACCTCAAGGTGATGCAGCGGGAGCTGATCGGAAGCTACGTCAGCCGCGAGATCCTCCAGTCTCGCTTGCAGTGGTGGCTCACCGGCCACACCTGCAGCACCGCTTCGACGCCGTTCATGAAGTCGAAGTTCCCGTTCAAAGAGTCGGGAGTCTGGGTCGAGGATGTCCCGGGCAACGCGGGCTGGTACAAGATTCGGCTGCAGATCGTTCCTCACTTCAAGTACATGGGTGCCGACTTCTCGCTCTCCCTCGTGGGCAAGCTCGACAAGTCGCTGGCCGCTGACGAGTAGTCATGCCCCTGTTGGACACGGTCGACGCTCTCGTAGCGCCGCTCGCCGGCGAAGACCCCGCCGGCGTTGATCCTCGCAGCACCGAGGAGTTCGAAGCCGTTGGCAACGAACTCTCCAAGATCGGTGGCGTCGACCTTGTCCCTGTGGATTGGAGTGCAGTCGCGAGGGACTGCACCCACCTACTGACGGAGTCCGGCAAGGACCTCCGTTGCGCCGTCTACGTGCTCGTCTCGCACCTCTATCTGGAGGGTCCCGAGGCGCTGCCGGCCGGCATTTCACTTCTCAATCGGCTGCTCGAGGGCTTTGGCGAGGGCATTCACCCCCGCAGGCCCCGGGCGCGGAAGTCGATCTTCGCGTGGCTCGCCGAGCGGCTCGACATTCAGCTCGAGGCTGGCTCGCTGACGATGACGGGCGAGGACAAGGGCGCGCTCGTGGCCGCCCTCGACAGCACCGCCAACCTCGTCTCCAAGCTGGAACTCGATCCCAGCTCCGTTCGGCGCGTGCAGACGCTCGTGATGGAGCGCGCCACCGTCAAGCTTTCCGACGATGAACAGCGCGCCGAGGTTCTTGGGCGTTTCGATCCGGAGTTCGCCGAGCTCGCGGTTCGCATGCTCGAGCACGACAGCCTGGTCGATCGAACCGCGCGTGGCCTTCGTATCCATCGGTGGGTGCTCTGGGACAACGTGCCGACGCTGGAGGACGGTGTCCTCGACACGACCATCGACCATGCGGCCGCCGAAGAGATGGTCGGGCTGTTCGACAGCAAGTCGTGGCCCGAACTTCTGGAGCGAGCGGAGACCGCATTCTCGGGGAGCCCGTTCTGGCTCGACCTCACGTTCTACGTCGCGCGTGCTGCGACCCACGTCTTCGACCGAGCCGCCACAGTTGGCGTCATCGGCGTGGTCCGGGACCTTCTCGCCCGCGCTCCCGAGCTTGTCGTCGCGACAGATGCGGCGGGACAGCCGCTCGCCTCGGAAGCGACGCGTCAGTGGATCCAAGAGTCGGTCTTCGAGACCCAAGAAGCCCGCGGCGACTCCAACGAAGTCCTGCCGGCCGAAGTGCGGACGTTGTTCGACGAAGGGCGCCTCCAAGACGCGCTCTCCGAAGCGTCCGTCTGGATTTCCCACCCCGAAGGCCGGGTTCGCTTCTCGCGAAGCGTCACCCTCGCCGAGGCGTTTGGAGCGGCCAACGCCGCCAACAACGCACACATCGTGTTTCGCGGGCTCCACAACCACTTGCGTCAGATGACGGTCAAGGAGTGGGACCCGCCGATCTTCGCGGCCTGCATTCGGGGGTTCTTGTCCTCGAAGCGCGATGCCTTCGGACTTGGTCCCGAGGACGAGCACCTCATGGACGAGTTGTCGGCCCTCGACCCTGCTTCCCTTCTTTCCATTCTGCCGCCATAGACCATCCAGTCGAGCGGCCGACCGAGTTCACGACGTTTCACCCTAGGGGTGGGACGCGTTCCAATACGAGGTAGACGATGTCCGAACTGTTTTCCGCTGTGGGTACCATCCTGACTGTCGCCGGCTACGAGGTGCGAGAGGTCGGCGAGATATCCTACGAGGAGGAGCTCAACTCGCCGTTCAAGCTCTCCGTCTTTTGCGTGCTCGAGGTTGGTCGCGATGCCAAAGCGGCTTCGATCAACCGCGAGCTTCGGCACCGCGAGATTCATCTGAAGATCGAGCGCAAGCGCCACGAGAGCACTGCGCTCGAGATCCGCGGCATGGTGGCCAATGCGTTCCACAGCAACGCTCGCAAGAACGATACCGAGGACGCGTCGGGAAGCCGAATGTCGTTCACCCTCGAGGTCGTTCCGGCGTTTGCGCTGCTCGAGCACCACAAGGACAAGCCCCAGGCTTGGCACAACCGCACCCACTCGTTCGTGCTGCAGCAGGTTCTCGAGGCCGAGCTGGCGGTGTACGGCCGGACGGTTCAGAACAAGGCCAAGCCCGGACCCACGATCCCGCTGATCACACGCTCTCCGGGGGAGTCCGCGCTCGCGTTCGTCCAGCGTCTTCTCTACGAATCGGGCATCAACAGCTTCTTCGACCACGATGCGGGGGCGAAGGAGGTCCTCGTGTTGTGCGACGACAACAGTGGGTTCAAGGAGCCGAAGCTCCCGTACGAGGAGCGCATCTCTCTGACGGATTCGGAGGGCGCCAACTACGTCACGAACGTCCGGCACTCCGCCCAGTCCGGCCCGAGCAGCACCGAGTTCGCCGGCTTCGACCCGGTGCAGAGCCCCAACCTCAACATCGGGCAGTTGGGCCTGGGAGACTCGAACCTCCCCTCGGGTGCCAAGGAGCTGCGCTGGACGGCCGTTCGCCATGGCGGCGATGACAGTCCCGACGGTCCGTACAAGGCCAGCGCCGAGCGTCACGCCGAGCGAGCTGCGACCGCGCAGAACTCCTTCGAGTTCGACACGAGCATCCTCGGAGGCCTTGCCGGTCGTGTGATGCCGTTGGACGACGGCGGGAGCGACATGGACGCGGTCGTCACCTCCGTGAAGTTCACGTCCAAGGACGGGGACTTCAGCGCGGACACCAAGGTCGCGCCCACGCGGTCTTCGTCGGGCGAAGCGGTCCAGGTCCGAGCGCCGGTCGAGCGCCCCCCGACCGAGTACAACGGGCTCTCACTGGCCCGGGTCGCCAGCAGCGGTGCCGCGGTCGACGTCGATGGCCGCCTGTGGTGCAAGATCAAGTTCGTCTGGGACACCGAGGGCAAGGACGAGCCCGAGACGCGTGCGCCGGTGATGCAGCCGATGGCGGGCGCCTACGGGGGAACCCAGTGGATCCCGCGGAAGGGCGACGTGGTCATCGTCGCGTTCCTCGAGGGCAGCCGCGAGAACCCGGTGATCATCGGCTGTCAGTACGACGCCAAGCAGAGCCCTCTGCACATCGGTCCCGCCGATACGCCTGGGCACATGGCCTCCGAGGCCAAGTCGGGTGCCGGAACCCAGCTGCCCTCCAGCGCGAGTTGGCTCGGGTGGAGTCACAGCAGCATCGCGGGCAGCCGCCCGTCTTCGAACGCCCGGACCATGTTCGCCATGAACGTGGCCGAGGGCTCTGAGCTCCTGTACATGGGCGCCCCCCGGGACTACCGGGTGGACGTCACCCGCAACGCCGACTTTTGGGTCAAGGGCGAGGCCACCGAGAAGATCGAAGGCGACCTCACCGAAGAGGTGGGCGCAAACTACGAGCAGAAGGTCGGCGCCAAGAGCAAGGTCGACATCAAGGCCAACTATGACCTCAAGGTGGGCGGCAACGGCACGCTCGACCTCGGCAAAGCGGGCGGGATTACGGCGAAGGGCAGCCTCATGATGGAGACCCAGGGGGCCATGAAGTGCACCGGCGCTTCGTTCCGCGTGGACTCCCCTAGCATTTCGTTCAGCTCCAAGCCTTCCGCAGGAGGGGGGATGGGCGCGGCGACCGGAGAGTCGGGGCTCGTCATCAAGCGACGAACCGAGCTCTTTGCGCCTGATTCTGCGGCGCTCCTGTCGGGTTCCAGCGCGATCGAGGCGTCGCCGAAGAAGGTCTCGCTGGAGAGCGCTGCGGTGGAGCTTCAGAGCAGCTCCGGGTGCAGCACGAAGCTCGAGAACGGCAAGGTGGTCGTGGATGCGCCCGACGGAATCGTCCTGCGCTGTGGCGACACCGAGATCAGTTTGACCTCGAAAGGCATCGAGATCAGCGGCGGCACGCTCGAGATCAAGATTCGCGGCGAGTCCACGGTGACGTCCGACCGCATCAAGCTCCAGGGGGAGAGTCTGGCGATCGAAAACGACCAGACCCGCATCGCCGCGAAGCGCCTGGACATCTCCGACTAGCGCGATCAACGGGAAATTCAACCTCTTGAAATCATGCGGCTTTCCCAATGTGGGGGTGGCCGCTGATCGCGGGGTGAAAAAACATCTGCTTTTCTCTTGACCCACCGAGGCGTCTTGAGTAAACACCCGACTCCCAACGGCGACACACCGCAGGGGCCGACAAGGCCCGCACCGAAGAGCTCTCGAGCGAAAACGGTGAGTGAGTCGCCCGGAGGACGCCCTCTGAAAACTGGATAGGAGAAGAAGGACGAATCGTCTGACGAAGTGACCCTCGGGTCAATCGTCAGAAGCGTACGGGACTGGATGTTGGCAACAGCATTCAACCCGTTGACGGACTGAACCCGAGAGGGAACAGCCGTCACCATGTAGAGAAGAATCGAGCAAAGCCGTCTATCCGCGAGGGTAGGCAAACTCGAGCACAGTTCAAACTGGAGAGTTTGATCCTGGCTCAGAGCGAACGTTTGCGGCGGGCTTAACACATGCAAGTCGAACGAGAATCAATCCTTCGGGGTTGAGGAAAGTGGCGCACGGGTGCGTAACACGTGGGTAATCAACCCTCTTGACTGGGACAACTCGGGGAAACTCGAGCTAATACCGGATGTCGCGTTCGGGTCTTCGGGCCTGAACGTAAAAGGAGCAATCCGCAAGAGGACGAGCTCGCGGCCCATCAGCTAGTTGGAGAGGTAATGGCTCACCAAGGCGAAGACGGGTAGCTGGTCTGAGAGGATGATCAGCCACACTGGAACTGAGACACGGTCCAGACTCCTACGGGAGGCAGCAGTGGGGAATATTGCACAATGGGGGAAACCCTGATGCAGCCATGCCGCGTGTGTGAAGAAGGCCTTCGGGTTGTAAAGCACTTTCAGTTGTGAGGAAAGGTTAACGGTTAATACCCGTTAGCTGTGACGTTAGCAACAGAAGAAGGACCGGCTAACTCCGTGCCAGCAGCCGCGGTAATACGGAGGGTCCGAGCGTTATCCGGAATCATTGGGTTTAAAGGGTCCGCAGGCGGCCAGATAAGTCAGTGGTGAAATTCCGTGGCTCAACCACGGAACTGCCATTGATACTGTTTGGCTTGAATCAGTTCGAGGATGCCGGAATGTGTGGTGTAGCGGTGAAATGCATAGATATCACACAGAACACCAATTGCGAAGGCAGGTGTCCAGAACTGTATTGACGCTGATGGACGAAAGCGTGGGTAGCGAACAGGATTAGATACCCTGGTAGTCCACGCCGTAAACGATGGATACTAGCTGTCCGGGCGCAAGCCTGGGCGGCCAAGCGAAAGTGATAAGTATCCCACCTGGGGAGTACGTCC
>CAJXVA010000295.1 GCA_913061055.1 uncultured Pseudomonadota bacterium | reverse complement strand
GATCTACACTAGATCGCTCGTCGGCAGCGTCAGATGTGTATAAGAGACAGCTACGAAGCCCTCCACCAGCGCGACGCGACAGCTGCGGACGTTTGGCGCCCCCTGGCCGGGCTGTATCGCGAACTCGGCGATCTCGACCGGCTCTCCCGCCTCGTCGAAGACACGGTCGATTCGATCACCAGCACCGAAGAGCGCATGGGCCTGCGCTTGGAGCTCGCCCAGACCCTCTTGGCAGCCGACCGACTCGATGATGCGATCGATGCTCTGCGCAACCTCCTGGCCGAAGACCCAAGCCACGAGGACGCGGGTGCGCTGCTGATGCAGGCGTACACCCAGTCCGGCCGGCACGAAGACGTGATGGACCTGCTGCGAGAGCGCTTGCTCTCCGCGCAGGGCGACGGAGCCCCGGAGCCCGTGGTGGCAGCCGCACGCACCCTCGCGAGCTATCAGAGCGAACACGGCTCCGCGGAAGAATCCGTGGAGACCCTCCGTTCGGCCCTGGAGTGGGCCCCCACGGACGCATCGCTCCTCCGCGACGTCGCCCAAACCCTGGAAGGTGACAGCGAAAACGTCGGTGCGCGGACGGACGTCCTGCAACAACTCCTTGCGACCCAGCAGGGGGACGAAGCCGCCGAAACCGCGCTTGAGCTGGCCCGCATCGCCGAGTCCAACGAGGACGTCCAAGGTAGGACAGATGCGCTGGCACAGGGGTTCTCGCTCGCACCGGGACGCCACGACCTCCGAGAAGCACTGGAGGAAGCGTACGAAAGCGCGGGGGACTATCGCGGCTTGGCCGAACTCATCGTCACCACGGCCGAGGCGGAGACCGACGCCGCGACGCAGGCCAGCCTGCTGCGGCGTGCGGCGTCGATCCATCGCGAGTTGCTGATGGACGCGGAGGCCGGCAGCGCCCTGCTCGCCCGGGCGCGCGAGGCCAACCCCGGCGACCCCGCCCTGACGATGGACCTGGCGGGCAACCTCGCATCCTCGGGCCAGATCCAGCAAGCGCAGGACCTCATCTCGGAGCTTCTCGAACGCGACGACATCGATGCCAACCTGCGGCATCAGCTGTTGAGCACTCGAGCGGATCTGCGGCGTCAGCTCGGCGACCTCACGGGCACCGTCATGGACCTCGAGCAGGCCTACCCTGGCGATCCCGAAAATCTGGGGCCCGCGCTGATCGACGCCCTGGACATGCAGCGTGTGACCGCGGCTGGTGACGACGACACCGCCCTCGAGCGTGACGCCACGCTGCGAATCGGCGCGCTCGCAGCCGCGCACGACGACCTCGAACGGGCGGAGGAAACCCTCAACGACTGGGTCGACCGCAATCGCAAGGATGCGGAAGCTCTGCGAATGCTTCGCGACCTCGTCGCGGTCCGGGAGGACTGGGCGGCCGCCGCCAAACTCAATGCGCGGCTGGTCGCGGTCGAGACCGGGGATGCGCAGGTCGACGCCGCGCTCCGGCTCGCGGACGCATGCTCCCGCCAAGGCGCACCGGGCGAGGCGCGACCAGGCCTCGAGCACGCGCGCCGAAAGCAGCCAGAGAACCGAGCCATTCGCGATGCGCTTCGGGACATCTACGAACAATCCGACGCACACAGAGAGCTGGCCAAGATCTTGGTCCAAGAGGCGGACGAGACCGACGATCCGGAGATTCGCTTGCCGTTGCTGCGTCACGTGGCCGAGCTGTTCCTCTCCGACGGCGATGCCGAGGGCGCGACCGCGGTTCTTGCACAAGTGCTGGAACTCGCCCCTGGGGACACCGCCGCATCGGTGCGGCTGGCCGACGCTCACATGGCCCAAGGCTCACTCGACGAAGCCGCTGCCATTCTCGAAGGAGCTGCCGCGGCGCTACCGAGCCAACGGGGGCCCGAGCCCGCGCTCGTCTACCAACGCTTGGCCCGCGTCTCCGGAAGTCAGGGCGACACCGCGAAGCAGCTCGAGCTGCTGCTGCAGGCCTTTGCCTCGGACAAGCAGAACGGAGACATCGCCGCGGAGCTCGCCGACCTGGCGGAGGTGCTCGAGGAGTGGGACACCGCCGTACGAGCGCTCCGTACGATCACGATGATCGAGGGCCCATGCCCGGTGAGCCGACCGCAGGCGTTCCTGCGTCAAGCTCAGATCGCGCTGCACCGCGGGGACCGCCAGCGCGCAGTACTGTGGGCCCGCAAGGCCAAGCACGAGGGACCGGACGACCCTGACGTCGACCAATTCCTGGCCCAGCTCGAAGGCTGACGCCAGGCGGGATTCCTGACCAGGGTTCGCCGCGGGCCGCGGCGAACCCTGGATCACTGCAGAGCGATCAGGCCCAGAAGTATCGATCCGAGTGCGCCGACGACGATGGCAAACCATGCCCGCCCCGCGCCGCTCATCTCGGGCTTGTTCTGCAGGTCGACGAGCGCCCAGATGCCGAGAATCAGCGCCAAGGGAGCGGGCACCACGAACAGCGCAAGCAACCCCATGTAGCCGGCGATGAGCGACAGCGGAGTCCGGCCCACGGGGAGCACGAACTTCAGCGCGGGATCCGTCCCCGCCGGCGGGGGTGGATGGCCACCGGGTGGATAGGCGGCTGGCGAGACACCGGGAGCGGGAGGCTGTGGCTGTGGCGGATGCACCATCGGTCGCATTCACCCTACCAGCGCTGAGTCGCCGCCATTCCTGCCCGGCGGACGGGCCTCATCCACAACTCCGTCGACCGTCTCGAGCAGTGAGAGGCGTCACGAGTTGCCACCGTGTCATGTTCACGGTTGAGGATGAGCTCCGGACACTCACCGTACATGCGAATGCCGCTCCTCCTCCTGGTGTTGCTTGGCGGATGCCTCGGCTCGGGAGCCGGGGGGAACACCACAGGCGAGTTGGACGGGCCCACGTCGGACTCCGAGTCTGTGCCCGAGCCCGAGTGCGATCCGCAGACGCAGCGGTCCTTCTGCGAAGCCGGCGAGCTGATCGAGTGCACGGAGGATGGCACGTTCGAAGTCTCCGGCTGCGGCACAGACGCGCTGTGTGCCGAGGGCAGCGACGGAGCGGACTGCGTGTGGCGGCTCGGGCAACCGTGTGACGGCGAGACTTCCCCGACCTGCTGGGATCCCGGCGGCGTGCTCAGCTGCACCGAGGGCTTCTGGGCCTTCGAGGGCTGCGAGACGTCCGAGCGCTGCAAAGAACGCTTTCGCGACGCCGCGTGCATTCCCTTGGAGCAGGCCGACTGCGAGTACGCCGAGCACGTCCCCCACTGCGAGGGTGAGGACCTGGTGGAGTGCGGGGTGTTCGAGGTCGAAACAACGACCGTATGTGAGGCCGGGACAAGCTGTCAGACCACGCTCGAGGGCGCCGCGTGCATCGGCGACGATGCACTCGGCTGCGACCCCGACGAATCGCTCGGCCAGTGTGCCGGTCCGACCGAAGTCGAGTTGTGCGACCCGACCACCGGCTGGACGCAGCATTTCGAGTGCCCTGAGGATGAGCAATGCCTGGCGACATCCGCCGGAGCCGGTTGTTTCCCTGCAGAGGCACAGACGTGCGACCCCGACATCACGGGCCCGACCTGTACAGACGGTGTCGCGCGCGGGTGCAGCTCGTTCGGTGTGACGTACGAGCAACCGTGCACCGATGAGCAACGATGTGCGATCGACGAAACCTGCGTGTTCGGCTGTGAACCGCTCGCGACGTGTGTCGACCTCGATGCGGAACCTTGCGACGAGCCACTCGATTCGTTCTGTGGAGACGAGACGCTCGAGATTTGCTTCGACGGCGCGCAGATCGGCGGGTTCCCCTGCCCGGGTTGCACCGAAGACGGCGGCGTTGCGGCCTGCGAGTGACAGCTCATCGTGCCCGGACGTACCGCCCCGGCGCGCCCTCGGTGACCCACCCCCCGGCTTCAGCCTCGGTCAGCGCCACCGCTCCGGCAAGCGGGTCGTCGAAGTCATCCACGGTCGCCGCCGATTGCCGGTCGAGAATCGACTGCAACGCGCGAAGCTCGGGCGGCCAAACCTCGACCCCGCCCAGCCCATGCAAGACCTCGGTGAGCCGCGTCCCAACGCCAGCGGGATCGGGCGGACCCAGAGACTTCGCACCCCGCTCCAGCGCCCACGCCACCCCAGCGGTCCCCACAACCCCGCAAACCGGGACGTCCGTGCGAAGCGCCAGCGCCAGCGTTCCCTGGGTGCCCGAGCGCGCGCCGGCCTCGACGGCCACGACATGGGAGGCGAGCTGCACGACCAGCTGGTTGCGACTGCTGAACATGCCCCGCCGGAGGCCGGCGCCGGGGGGATGTGGACACACGAGGGCCCCACCCGCCTCCACGATGTCGCGGAACAGCGGGATGTGGTCCTCGGGATACAGCGCATCGGGCGGACCCGGGAGGACCGCGATCTGTGGCAGCCCCAGCCGCACCGCCGCTCGGTGGGCACACGCGTCGATGCCGATCGCGCCCCCGGACACCAGCGCCATGCCGCTGCGGGACAGGGCTTCGATCACTCCTGGAACACACGCCATGAACCGGCGATGGGCCGCTCGGCTGCCGATGACGGCAACTTTCGGAATCGCCGGGAGTTTGCCCGCAAGGTACAGGGGCCGCGCCCAGCGTAGACCGAGGGCACCGGGGGAGACCGCCGAAAACTCCAGCATGCCCACGGGGTCGGCCACCGAGGCCGAGCGTTGCACCTCATCCCGCGGTGAGCGTTCCGTACGCGGAGGCTGCCACACACAGCGCCAGCACCACGCCGGCGATGACCCGTTGCCGCTTCGCCGTCATCACTCGGAGAATCCGCAGGCCGATCGCGTTCCCGAACAGAATCCCGACCCCACACCCGACGGAGAGCAGCAGCGTCTGCGCGTCGATGATGCCTGCCGCCCCGTACATCGCGATGCGCACGGCGGACACGGCCACGGAGGCGATGGCCGCTGTGGCCACGAAGCCGGCCCCGGAGAGGCCCGCGCCGAGCATGATCGCGGGCAGCAGAAGGCCCCCGACCCCGGCCGCAGCCGCCAGGAAGCCCACACCAAAGCCGCCAGGACCCAGCATGCGTCGCCCAAAGGTCCGCGGAATCTTGCCGGAGAACTCGGCAACGCCCAGCAGCGTCGCCGCCAGGAGGATCCACCACACCGCGCTCGGTGGCAGGGCTACCAGGGTCATGGCGCCCACGACCGTGCCTGGGACCGCACCCAGGCACAGCGCCCGAGCCGCCCGCCCGTCCCATTGGCCACGCATCTTGAGCACACGGTGCGCGTGTCCAAGCATCAAGGCAGGTGCCCCGATGGCGAGGGCCGGAGCCGGGCCCAGCAGCAGCGAGAGACCCAGCGTCACGACCAATCCGCCCCCGAAGCCGGCCGCAGACGTCAGGACGCCAGCGAGCAGGCCGAGGACGGTCGCGACCGAGGCCGCGTCGAGGGAGAGCATCTCCACGGCCCGGTTATGCGCCCTGTGAAGGGAGCGCGCCAATCGAATCATTTTTCCAATACGATAAACACTGCTTATGTTTGATGAGCTCCGATACTTCGTCGCCATCGTGGAGGCGGGGACCTACCGCCGCGCAGCGCAGCGCCTGCACCTGACCCAGCCAGCGCTCTCCGCTGCCGTCACCCGGCTGGAGGGGACCGTCGGGGCCCGAATCCTCGACCGCGGGCGCCGCGGCGCCAGCGTCACGGCTGCCGGTGGCGCGTTGCTCCCCCACGCCCGTGCCGCCTTGGCGGCGGTCGAAGCGGGGACCCGAGCCGTCGCGGAGATCGAGGGACTCCGGGACGGCGAGGTGCGGCTGGCCGCGGGCGCCACGGCCTGTACGTACCTGCTCCCCTCGATCCTCTCGCACTACCGCGACGAGCACCCCGGCATCCGATTTCTGCTCCGGGAAGCCTCGGCCGACGAGGCCCTCGAGAACCTGCACGCCGGGGACATCGATATCGCGGTGACCACTGCGGAGGGTGGAGAGCCCTGGTACACCGACGAGCTCATCTTGGTGCGAGCGCCAGACTTCGAACGACCGAAGGATGTCGCGCGGGCCCCCTTCGTCACGTTCGGTCGCCGGAGCACCTCGCGGGCGCTGCTCGACGGGCTCTTCCCGGACGCGGACGTCGTGATGGAGCTCGGCTCGATCGCGGCCGTCAAAGGCAACGTGCGTGCCGGCATCGGCATCGCACTGGTGAGCCGCCACGCGGTACAGCGCGACCTCGCGCAGGGGCTGCTGGTCAGAATCCCGCACCGCGGAACGCCCGTGAAACGCCCGCTCTCGCTGGTTCACTTCGGCGAGGCTCGACTGCCGCCGGCCGCAGCCGCGCTCCGGCAGCTGCTGCTCAGCCCCGAAGGGAAGCCTACTTTCCGAACTTGAAGCCGGTCTCGGCCTCGGCACTGTTGCCGTCGCGCTCGACCGTCGTCCGGGCCTCGGCTTTCGATCCCGCAGCATCGGAGGCCTTGCCTGGTTGTGATGGGTCGTCCCCTTTCAGCTCGGGCCCTTGCAGCTCCACGTGATCGCCCTGCTCGAGCTCCCGACGCGAGTACACGACCGCGGCGAGCGACATGTTCTCTTGGACCTCGACGACCAGAAGTGCGCCGGTCACACGACGCGGCCAGCCCTCCTCGTAAGGGATGTTGAACACGCGCTTGGTCGTGTACTCGTCGCCCTTGCGAATGACGCGAAGAACGTTCCCCACCTCGACGCCGCTGGACGCTCCGAGGTTGACGATCACGAACTGCTGATCACCCGCGAGAGTCTCGAGCGGGCGAGACTTCCGCGTCTTCTTCATCTTGATGTTGGTCGGACCGGTACCGGTCAACGACGCAGCGATCACGCCGGTTGCCGAAGCGGTCGCCTCCTTGGTCTCGATCCGCCGGTAGACCCGGCGCAGCGGTCCGACCCGGTAGCCACGCTCGACCGGGTTGATCGCCTTGGTGATCGTTCCCTCGGCGGCTTTTCGAGCGACGGTGTCGACCTCGACCTCGCCCATCAACTGGACGATGTAGCCCAGGATCTTCTTGCCCTCTGGGTCCCGAACCTCGCGCGTCGGCGAGTAGACAACAAGACGCTCCCCAGGGATGGGCGGGTTGCCGTTGTCGTAGCTCATGTACACGGTGTCCAGTGTGGACATCATGACCTTGGCATCCCCGCCGCCGCTGACCTTCATGGAGGTGTCGAAGTCCGAGGCATCGACGAAGGCGACCTGGTTGAGCAGGTACGTCCCCTCCCCGCGTCCTCGTGGGAGCTGGGTACGCTTGTATTCGATGTTGGGGCCGTCATCGCGGCGCCGGCCCTGAAGCGGGTCGTACAGCCGAATCCGGTCGCCCGGGAAGATCCAGTGGGCGTTGGTCACGTGCTCATTCCACGACCAGAGCTTGGGCCACAGGTATGGGTCGACGAGGTAGTAGCCCGAGATGTCCCACAGCGTGTCGCCACGCTGGACGATGTGATAGTCGGGCGCGTCGTCGGTGTAGCCCGGCTCGTTGGGTGCCAGGTTGGGATCGTAGATCTGCAGCCCACTGATGAGGCTTCCGTCCGGGGCCACGGTCGTCGCCGTCGATCCGTAGGCGCCACCTTCCGACGCCCCGGGTGCGGCACGGCGGCGCGAGCCGGGGTCGGAGGCGGTGTTCGGGGAAAACTCAGCCCCAGGAGACGGAGTCCCCGTCGCCGCCCTGACTGCAGGGGACACCGGCGCTGGCGCTGGCGCTGGCGTTTCGCCCGAAGAAGGTTGACCCGAAGGCTGCCACGCGGCGGCCGAAGTCGGACGCAGGAGCAACAGCCCCCCACAGAGCGTGAACACGAAGATGATGCGAGGCGAGAAGTTCATGGCTGCGCTCCGATTCAGGACGAAAGCTCCGCGAGCTTCACGCGGGCAACGTCGCTGGCCGACGCTCCGGGGTAGGCCTCGATGAGGCGGTTGAGGACGTCACGGGCGTTGTCCGCATCGCCCAGTTTTCCGTAACAAAGACCCACCTTCAGCAGGGCGTCGGACGCCTTGTTGCCGCCGGCGTACAGCTCGATCACGGCGGTGAAGGCCGCCAGGGCATCCGAGTAGTGCCCTTGGTCGTAGTACGCCTCCCCCCTCCAATACATCGCGTTGTCGGCGAGGTCGGACTTGGGAAACGTCGCCACGAAGTCGGCGAACGCCTCGGCGGCTTCGTCATGCTGGCCTTCACGCAGCAGCGCGAGCGCGTGGGTGTACCGGGCCTTGGCCGACCGCCCTTTGCGGCCCTTCATGGGCTTGTCGGCGGCCTTGGCCCGGCCCGGCTGTGTCATCTGCACCAGCTCGTCGCCGACCAATCTGTAGCTCGTACCCGGCGCTGCGGTGGGCGCTTGGTCCGGCTGGGCCGCGACGGCGAGTCCCGACGGGTCGTCCCAAAGCGCTTCGTCTTGGTACTCGCGCGGCTGCAGCTCCCCGAGCGTGTATCCAGCATCGACCGGCTCAGCCTCGGCTTGCGTTGGGCCCGCACCGGCGGTCTCAGGCTGGACTTTGTAAGCTCGGACTTCGCGCGCCGGCTCGGATTCCTGGGCTGGGGCGGCCGTGGCCGTCGCCGGGAGGGCACCACGCTCGACCCGGAGCATCCGGTCCTCGAGCATCTGAACCCGGCGGCGCAGCGTGGCGTTATCGCGCCGAAGCTCTGCCGAGGGATCGGCCGGCTCGGCGGTCGCCGGCCCACTTTGTGCCGACGCATGCGAACAGCCGGCACCCATCAGGGCCAGACCGAGTGCAAACGTGACAGTACGGATCGACGCGCAAACCATGTCCGTACAAAGGCTAGCAACGCCCACGCGTGGCCCAAAGAAAACGGAGGCCAGCCCTGTCCCCGTCCCGCCCTCGCGCGAGACCCGCGCCCGGGATTGGTGCAGGCTACAACGGCGTCATCCACTGAATCTGGTGCCTAGGCACCTCGTCTGTGGCTGCGCTGTCCCCCAGGAAACCCATGCTCCGCTCCGTGCCTTCCATCGCCGCCGTGGCCGCCCTCATCGCCACCTCCTTGCTGCCCGTTCAGTCCGCACTGGCCGACGAGGACGGCAAAGTCGGCCGCATTGTCAGCCTGACCATCAACACCCAAGGCTCGGACAAGTACGCTTCCTTTCACGGTAGCCTGGGCGTTCGGACCCCCGATGGACGCCGCGACGTCTACTTCTGGGGAGGATCCACCTGCCCCGCGCAGAAGCTCGACGCCTCCGAGGTCTCCATGCTCGCCGGAGCCCTGGCGCAGCGGAAGACCAACCTGCGCCCGGTCTACCGCACCGGCGAGGGCGCCCGAGGGGCACGCTGCCTCGTCGCGTTCGAGCTACAGGCGAGCTGAGCGGGTCCCACCGACCAACAGCAGCACGTAGAGCATCAGCTCCGAGAGTTCGTCCAGCGCCTGCTCCCAGGCGCTGGACACCAGCAGCGAGATGCCAGCGGTCAGCACCACGAGCGCAAACGCCACCCCATCGAGTCGTGGCGGCACCCAGGCTGGGGTCGCGACCCCACGCAGCGCGGCGCAATACAACACGGCCCACGGCACGGCGAAGAGCAGATAGCTGGCGCCTCCGAGTCCGTTGTGAAGGTTGGCGACGCCGAGGACATCCACCAGCGCCGTGAAGCCAAGTTGCGCACCCCAGTCCAGCTCCTCGGCCAAGACCACGGCGCAGCCCAGAGCCACCCACCGTGCACCGGCTCCCTTCTGGGCTTGCATCGTGGCCCAGCTGAGCGTGGCCACGAGCAGAAGCACCTGCGCGACGGCCTCGATGGCGCCCTCCTTGGCGCAGACCCCCAGCAGCCACTGCGGGGCCAACCACGCGGTGATCCCCACCAGGGCTCCAAGCGCCGCGGTTGAGGCAAGCCCAAGCCAGGCTCGATGTCGCGGCGCATCTTCCACCCGCGACGACGATATCAGCGGTCGAGCCCGAAGGTGATCAGCCGGGCGTCCCCCTCCCCGGTGATCACCGTACCGGGCGAATCCAGGGCCTCGGCTGCGAAACGCGGGAGGTGCATCAGTCCCCGATGAACGGTGGGATCGTACATCCGCAACCCATCGAGCGCCTCGATGCGAGCGTCCACCTCGCCCATCTCCGCCTGGGGGCGCCGCTTTGCAGCCATCGTGGTGCTCCAACCACCGTGAAACGAAGGGACGTGCAGCAGCATCGGGCGCACCCACTCGAACGCCGTGCCCAGCGTCGCGCAGACGCTTCGCAGGAGCGACGGGTCGGCGAGGTCAAAGGCGCCGGACTGCAGCACCACCACGCCGTCGTCGGTCAAGACGCGAGCGACTTCGGCGAAGAATCGGGCGGTGAACAGCTCGACCGAGGGCCCCGCGACGACCGGATCCGTGACGTCGAGCAGGATGATGTCAAACGACCGATCGGCCGCGGCACGAAGCGTGGCTTGAATCGTCTCGATGCGGAGCTCGACCCGCGGATCTTCGAACGCGCCCGCGCTCCAGGTCGGCAAGAACCTCCGGCAGGCGTCCACGACGTCCGCGTCCAGGTCGACCGCCACGACGTGTTCGACGCTGCGGTGGCGAAGCACCTCGCGCGCCGTGGCCCCCTCCCCTGCACCCCCGATGAGAACCCGCGTCGGCCTGGGGTGCAGGACCATCGCCGGATGCACGAAGGGCTCGTGGTACAGCGCCTCATCCGACTGCGCCGACTGCATCAGGTCATCGAGGAACAGGCACAACCCGTACCGCGCGCTTCGACCGATGAGCAGGTCCTGAAACGCGGTCCGCCGTCGCACCAGCACCTCGTCGAGGCGCACCATCACGCTGAGCCCGCGTGACCACGGCTCCTGCAAGATCGTGGAGGACGACATCCGCGCCGACGGTATCGGATCCGGGTCGGGTGTGCCTACCGCAGGTAGGCGCCGCAGCGAAGGTCACCGTCGACGACGTCGGACTGGCCCGCGAGCGGCGGGTACGCTCCGCGATCGCACAGCGCCGCAATGATGCCCAGGGTGATCTTCGCCGCCTCCTCTCCGGATTCGAACTCGATCTCGCGCCCCATGGGCGACCCGGGGTGACCGTTGATGACCTTGAACCATCCCTCGTAGGCCTTGGTCCGCATGAACGCACCGAGGCTGAGTGTCTCGTCGATGGGAATCGAGGTGCCATCCTCGCCGTGGCAACTCGCGCAGGAATCGGCGTACGCCGGCTTGCCCGCGGCGGCATCGCCTCCGGCGACGAGGACGTAGTTTTTGGGAGCCTCGGCGGACAGGGTGAAGAATTGGTCCGGGCCCGGAAGCTCACCGCGCTGCGTCTTTGCGATGAAGGCAGCCAGGTCGCGCAGGGCGGCGTCGTCGAGGACCTCCGCAAGGGCCGGGAGTTCCTCGTCCCCGGCGCGCAGCCAGGCCAAGAGTTCTTCCTCGCTTTGGGTCTGCGCGAGCAGGTTCGTGGACAGCACGTAAGACTTGTTCTGATAGGCCGGGCCGTAGATGCCCTCCGCACCGCGCATGTCCCAACCGAACAGGTTCTTGAGTCGGTAGCTGTGGCCCGCCGGGTCGACGACGTCCCCCGTCGCGTTGAGCAAGGTGCCATCGCCTCGAGCTCCGCCTGCTTTGCCCGGCTCCAGGTCCGTCGAGGTCTCTTTGGACCACTTGTCGTACAGGCGACCGCCGCGGGCGTCGTTGGGGGCCGTCGTGAGTGGGGCCTCGGGCGTCGCGGCATCCGGGCTCGGAGGCGTCGGGCCCGGGGACGGCGACGAGGAACAGGCGAGCATGCCGAAGGTGCATGCCGCAGCGATGAAACGGAGCTTGGTGAGCATCACTTCTTCTTGAGCTTGAAATGGACGGGGATCTTCAACGTGGCGACGTCCTTGTCAAACGCGCTCGGCGGCGCACCGAATGGGGCCGCACGTTCGACCTTGGCGATCGCATCGTCGTCGAGCACCCTGTGTCCGGAGGAGGTGTGGATCGTGGGCTTGCCGACGAGACGGCCGCGCCGGTCGATCTTGATCTTCAACACCACGCTGCCCTCCAGCCCGAGTCGACGCGCCGCTGCGGGGTAGCGCTTGTCTTGGTGGAGCGTGGCGTAGATCCCCTTGGCGTATCCCCGCATGTCCGCCTTCCCTTTGCCCGACGGCTTGGGCGAGACCGGCTCCGGTTTGGGCTGCGGCTTGGCCTCGGGTTTCGGCTCCGGCTCCGGCTCC
>CAJXVA010000294.1 GCA_913061055.1 uncultured Pseudomonadota bacterium | reverse complement strand
CTCGCCAAGTCTGGGCACCCACCCTCCGAACCCGTCCGCGCCGTCGAGCCCGCCACTTCGGAGCCAGCCCCACCCGTCGCGACGAGCGACGACGGCCCGACCGCTTCGAAGCCCCTGCAACTCGCCTCGGGCACCATCGAACTCGCACCGGACACGGATCGCGAAGTCGTTGCCGGTCCGCATCGTATCGACGTGAGCGCCGAGGATCGGGTGGCGTTCACGTGGAGTCCGGCGCAGGACCTCCTGGAGGTGCGCGTGGAGGATGGCTCGGTCGACCTGCACGTCGCGACCTCGACCCACACCGTGACCGCGGGCTACCGGGCCCGCGTCGAGGGGTCTGCGGTCGTCATCACCCGTACGCGGGCCATCGCGAAGGCAGCGGAGACGGACCCAGGCAACACCGACGCACCGCGAAACAGCGCCTGGAAACGACTCGCGAAGGAGGGCCGATATGCCGATGCCCTCGCACAAGCGACGCGGGCAGGCGCGCTGAAGAAGACCGGCTCCGCCTCGAAAGCCGACCTCAAGTTGCTGGCCGACGTCGCCCGCCTCGGCGGTGCACCGCAGGACAGCATCACGGTGTTGCAGACGCTGCGGCAGCGGTTTCCCAAGTCGCGGGAAGCACGACGCGCCGCGTTCTATCTGGGGCGTCAGGCCGAACGAGAGGCCCGGCTCGAGGACGCTGCCTCTTGGTATCGGACCTATCTCGAGGGCACCGCGCGGGGCTCCCTCCGCGCTGAAGCCCGGGGGCGACTGCTCGGAGTCCTGCGCCGCCGCGGTGACAAGTCCGCGGCGCGCTCCGTCGCCCGCGAAGTGCTCGAGGACGACCCACAGGGGGCCTACGTGGACCTCGCACGAAAGACCCTGGGTGGCGCTCCGTAGGCGGAGTCACGCTCGACCCCTCGCGGCCGGGGTGCTGCTGGCGTCGCTGCTGGCCCCGGGGACCCCGCCCGTCCGCGCGGCCCCCACGAGTGCACAAACCTCCGAACCACGGGTCGTCCTAGTCGTCTTGGCCTCCGCGTCCGATGCCTGGACGCCCGCGTTGCGCCGGGTGCAAGCCGAACTGCGGTCCGAAGGGTTTGAGACCCGGGATCACGCGGCGCCCTTTGGGCTCGCGTTGGACCCATCGGCGGCGGACGTGATGCCGCCCTGGGTCCGTACGGCGCTTGCGGATCCCGAGGTCCTGGGCGTCGTGGTGTTCCTCGAGGACACCACCGGCGGCGCGGCGCTGCTGTGGTGGGACAGGAACGCGTCGGGGACCGCGGTGGGAAGAACGCTCGAGGTGCCGGTCCGCAACGGTGAGAGTGCGGAGATGCTGGCGGTGCAGGCTACCGAGCTGGCCGTGGCAGCATTCATGCAAGCCAGCGCCGATACCCAACGTCCGGCACCGCCGGCCCTCGACAGCGACCCGCCGTCTCCACCTCCACCGGCGGCCAACGAGCTTCCAGCCTCGCCGCATTGGAGGATTTCGCTCGGGTTCGGCCCCACGGGCTCTCCTGGGGGCCTGCGACTCATGGCTGGGCCGTCCCTCAGTGCGGGATACGGGTGGGGCCTGCGTCAGCAACTCGGACTCGAAGCGAACACGCTGGTGACCGCGGTCCGCAGTGACGTCGCAGAGCCTGCCGACCGTGTGGGCTGGATCCTGCTGCGTGGCCACGCGATGTGGTGGGGTTGGACCCACCGGCGCGTTTCGGCCACGGCCGGGGTGGGAGGCGGTGCCGCCATCGCGTGGGCCGAGCGCGCACGGGCCCAGACCGCGGTCGGGTTGCTCAGCACGACCGCCGGCGGCAGCGTTCGGATCAGCCCGCGAGTCGGCGCGGTGGCTCGAGTTGGCGTCTCCTGGGCGCTTCCGGGACTCGACATTCGGACCGGAGCCACCTCGGTCGCCAACGCGGGCCGCCCGCTGCTCGACGGATGGATCGGGATTCAGGTCCGCGGCTGACGATCGACGAAATTCCATGAGCCACTCGAACGGCACCGGGCGTCCCTGAGACGTGCGCGCCCGTGAACCTCGGATTCTCAGCGTCCCGCTCCTCGCCCTCGTGGGCCTCCTGCTCAGCGGGTGCGCCGACGACGGGGCCAGCGACGGCAAGGGGTCAGGCAATGCGGACACCGAACAAGACACCGAGACCAGTGTGGATAGCGAAGGCGGAACCGCCGGCAGCTCGGGCGTGGACCCCGAGGGGACCGAGGGCTCAGGGGAGTCCGGGCTGCCCGACACCGAGGGCCCGAACCCCGCGGGGCGAGACATCGTCGAGCTGTCCCTGCAAGAGCACGCTGGAGCCGCGCGCGAGCAGGCACACGTACGCTGGGGTGTCCCGCTGCCACAAGGACTCGTGGACGCCGCGGAGCCCCTGCGCCTGGTCGATGCCGATGGAAACGTCTGGCCGACCCAAGCTCGGGACTTGTCACAATGGCCCGACGGCTCCCGGCGCTGGGTCCTGCTCGACACCACCGCCGACCTCGCTGCGAATGAGACCGCGGAGCTCACCCTCCGCGTCCCGGACGATCCCGCCCCGCTCTCCTCCCCCTTGATGGTGAGCGAGACCGACGACGCCGTGATGCTCGATACCGGACCGCTGCAGGTCGAGATCGACAAACGCAGCGGCTCGGTCTTGCGCCGAGCCTGGCTCGACGAGGTCCTCGTCCTCGACCTCCCCACCGCGGAGGACCGTGGTCCCTTCGTCGAAACCGGGGGGACCGAGTTTCTCGGGGCTCGCCTGCTGCCCGATTCGGTCCCAGCCGCGGGCGATGCCATCGAGGCGTACCGGAACTGGGGTGCGGAGAACCTCGACCGCGCGGCAAATCGGTACGACCCGTTCGCGCTGGAGGTCGTGGTGGAGGAACAAGGCCCCGTCCATGCGGTTGTCCGCGTCTCGGGCACGCATCTGGCGAGTTCGGGGCAGAGCGCGGGCACGTTCATCGTCCGCGTGCATGCGACCCGGGGCCAACGACAGCTGCGTATCGAGCAAACCTTCATCTACACCGGAGCCGATGGCGATGGTGTGCAAGCCTATGGGTTCAGACTTCCCGCGCCCGGCAGCGACGGCGCCGTAGAAGGGGAGCCCGGGACCCAGCAGGTCGTGCAGCTCGACTGGAACGAACACACGGTGGACGGGCAAACACGCTCCGGCTCCGCCAACGGCATGGTCTCCCAATCCAACGGCGAGAGCGGCCAAGCTGTGGTCCTCCGCGACATGGCGGAGCGGTTCCCAAAAGCCCTGATGCGGGACGATGACAGCATCGAGATTCAGCTCTACCCGCGGGCCGCCCCGAGCTGGAACTTGGCTCGCTACAGCAACACCCTCGACACCGCCAACGGCGAAACCGGGGGAGATGCGGACCGCGGCGCGCAGGGATTGAGCGTGAGCGACACGTGGCTCTGGGCTCCGTTCGGTGGCGCGGCCGACCACGACGCGCTCCGCACCGCCGCACAGGGTCTGGACGCGGGGCCGCTGACGCTCACGCCCCCTGCGGGTTGGGCTTCCGATGCACGGGTCATGGGATTGGGGAACTTCCACATCCCCATCGACGAGGGCGCCGAAGCTCATCGCCGGGCAGATGCGATCCTTCGCGTGGCGGCCGACTTCATGCGCGTGAACCAACGGCGCGAGTTCGGATGGTTTGGCCTGGAGGACTACGGCGACATTCGAGGGCGGTTCGATGGTGGGGATGCCTCGTTCACGTGGAGCGAGCTGGGGCGGTATGGCTGGTCGGGCAACTCGGGTGAGCCGAGCAACCAACTGTGGACGCAGTACCTCCGCGCTCCGTCCATGGACGTCTTGCTCGATGCCGAGGCGCTCGCCCGCCACACCCAAGACCAGAGCATGGTCCACTACGGCGACGCATCGAGCATCGACAACACCCCCTGGAACGGTCGCAACCGAGAGTTCGCGGTCGGAAGTCAGCACCGGCATGGGCGTCAGGCGTACTCGGGCTACGCCGGCCTCCCCGAGTACAGCCACATCGCAGGGGTGGAGACCTGGTACTACCTCTCCGGCGACGCCCGGGCCCTCGACGCCTTGTACGAGGCAGCCGAGTTCATCACTCGGTACGGACCCGACACGCCCGAGTGGACCGGTGGTGCGAATGGCATCGACGTCCTCTCTCGCGCAGCCTCGGTCTTCTACGACGAACCCGAACTGCAGAGTCGATATGCGGCTCGGAACGACCAGCTGCTGGCGTGGCTCGATTCGAACGACTCCGCCTACATGCGCAGCGAGTTCGCCGGTCTTGGGGACGTCGGTGACAACTTCAACGTGTTCGTACGGGTGTTGCCGGGACTGATGTACGAACACGAACGCACCGGCGACGTGCGAGCACGTCAGGCCATCACGATTGCCGCCGAGCGGCTCGCCGATGCTGCAGACCCCATGGGACTGACAAGCAGCGGGAGCGCCGGGTCGGTCTACTATCACTTGGCTCCGCTGGCCTACCTCGCCTCGCTCGAAGGACCGGGGTCCACCTACTACGACCGTGCGGTTCGTGTCCTCGGACTCAACTGCCACCACGTCGACGCTTCTGACACCGGCGCCATCTCTGACGCGTCGCTCGAAGCGATTCCGGGCGACTGGCGAGACTGGTCCTGGCAATGGGATGAGGACCCGTTGGACGTCGGGTCCCCCGGTATTTTGTGGATTCACCGTCAGCTGTTCTGGCGCAACGACTTCATGCAGGACTATCACTCGTATCGGGCCTTCACCCACCTCGCAACGCTGGCGGCCTCGGTCGGAGCCCCGGACGCCACCTGCATGGCTCGGTGATCCGCGCTGCACCACGCACAGCAGTGGGAACATCCGCGACGAGCACTCCACCCTGTAAACTCCCGCGGTGGCCCGGCTCCCGCACCTCGAGGCGTATATCGAGCGCCTGCCTCGAGGGCTCGACAGCTACCCCGAAGCGCAGGCCAAGGCTTCCTTGCTGCGCTCGGTTGCCGACTTCCGCCCCATCCCGCGGCAGGCCCGAGAGGCGCTACCGCCCGCACTTGTCACGCTTCTCGACGCCCCCCCGCCGGTGACCCACTGGGTCTCGCAGGTGCATACGCACGCGCTGCTGCTCGCCCTGCGAGATTCGGTCTGCAGCAACCAGGAAGACTTCGTCCGCTTCTGCTATCTGCGGCAGCGAGAGCTGTTTCAGACCGCGATGTACCGGGTGATGCTCGCCCTCGCGACCCCTGGCATGTTGTTTGGGGCGATCGCGATGCGGTGGCGGTCACTGCACCGCGGCACCGACCTCAGCATCGGAGCGCGGACGGACACCACAGCCCGCCTGGACCTAGACCACCCCCCACGCCTGTGGGATCCAGAGGTCAGCCTGGCCACGGCCGCGGGGCTCCGGGTCGTCCTCGACCTCTCCGGGGCGCTGGGGGCGACGGTTGACGTCGAGCACCCGAGCAACGAGCAGACCGTGTTCCACGCTCGTTGGAAGCAGCGCTGAGCTGCGGCGCTACGCCTTGGGGGGCACCAAGCGCGCCTGAAGATCTTTCGCCCACATCTCGAAGTTGTCCATCGTGCTGCGCAGCAGGTCTTCGGACTCGCTGAGTTCGGCGATGACGCCATCGAGCCGGGTGCGCGCGCGTTGCAGGCGGCTCTTGACCGTGCCCACCGGGGTCTCGAGGACCGCCGAGATTTCGGTCACCGTGAGTTCCTCCCAATAGAACAACTCGAGCGCAAGTTGCATGTCGATCGGCAACCGTCGCAGCGCGCTGAGCAGGAGCTGCTGCTCTTGGCGAACCGCAACCGCGCGCGAGGGAGACACGATGCCCAGGTCAGCAACCGACATCGATCCGAACTCCACCGCATCGCCCCGACGGTCGCGCTTGCGCAAGTGCGAGTACAGCCGCTTGCGAGCGATCATGAAGACGTAGGTCCGAAAGCTGGCGTCGCCGCGAAAGCGATCCTTGCTCTGAACCAACCCCATGAACGTCTGCTGCGTGAGGTCTTCGGCCGCGTCGTCCACCTTGTTCCGGAAGAACCGGAACACCGAGTCGAAGTACCGGGCAAACAACTCTCGCCCCGCGGATTCGTCTTCACCCCGCCAGGCCTCGAGCAGCTCGAAATCGGTGGGCTCGCTCATCGCAGAGCCACACTATGCCCCTCGCGGGCCCCCGAATCCACCAGCGGGACGCGTCGTCCGCCAAAAGACCAGCCCGTCGGAGGCCCACAGCCGACCGGCAGCGCCCTCCTCCGAGCCCCAGGACAGAGGTTGGAGGCCTCGCTGCCGCGCCGGCGAGGGAGCCCGAGTGGTTCCCCCGAACCGCCCCAGAACCTAAAGCTCCGCGCGGCTGAAATCGGTCAGCCGTGAGAACTGCTCGAAGCGGGCCTGGATCTTCTCGATGCTCAGGTCCTTCATCGTGTCGTAGGAGAAGCCCTCGACGTTGAAGCTGGCGAGCACCGAGCCGTAGATCATGGCGGTGCGCAGGTTCTGGCCGGTGGGCTCGACGCCGCGTGCGAGGTAGCCCATGAACCCGCCTGCGAACGAATCGCCGGCGCCGGTGGGGTCGACGACCTCCGCGAGCGGAAGCGCGGGTGCCGAGAAGATCTCTTCGTCGTGGAACAGCAACGCGCCGTACTCACCGCGCTTGATCACGAGGCTGTCAGGACCCATGCCGCGGATTGCCTTCGCGGCCTTGACGAGGTTGTGCTCCCCGGTCAGCAGCATGGCTTCTTCCTCGTTGATCGTCAGGACATCGACCTTGCTGATGACATTGACGAGGTCATCGCGAGCGATGTTGATCCACAGGTCCATCGAGTCGAGACCGACCAACTTCGGTCGGGTGCGCATCTGCTCGAGAACCTTCAGCTGCAGCGCGGGCACGATGTTCGCGAGGAACAGGTACTCGGTGTCCTGGTAGTGCTCGGGCAACTTCGGGTCGAACGCTTCGAACACGCCGAGCTGGGTGTCGAGCGTGTCTCGTCCGTTCATGTTGTCGTGGTATTTGCCCTTCCAACGGAAGGTCTTGCCCTCGGAGTTCACCTCGAGGCCGTCGAGGCTCACACCGCGCGACTCCAGGTCCGCGAGGCCTTGTTTCGGGAAGTCGTCCCCAACAACGCCGACGAGGCGAACATCGGAGAGGTAAGAGGCCGCCATCGAGAAGAACGTCGCGGCGCCGCCGATCGATTCTTCGCGCTCAGCACGAGGGGTGATGACCCAGTCGACGGCCACGCTGCCAACGACGAGCACGGAGGGTTTGTTATCGCTCATGTGTGTTCTTCTGAGAGTTGAGACGGCCACGCACCCGTGGGCTTAGAGCCCGACAGGGCGACCGTTGCAGGGTGAAAGGAGAAAGCGGTGAGGGAACCTTCCGAAGGTTCCCTTGAACATCATAGATACTGGCCGATGATCAGATCGAGGCGTTTGCGCGCCTCGTCGGTCATCGTGTCCGGGGTGGTCATCACCGCGTTCTCGCAAGCACGCGGATACGGGAGTTCTTCGTTGCGCTCGGGCAGAAGCTCTGCGAGCCGTACGATGGTCTTGCGGGCAACATCGACGTTGGCTTGCATGACCGCGACCACGGCATCGACGCTGACTTCCTCGTCGTGCCAGCAGTCGTAGTCGGTGGACATCGCGAGGAGGCAGTACGCCAGCTCCGCCTCGCGGGCCAGCTTGGCCTCCGGCAGCGCGGTCATGCCGATGATGCGGGCACCCCAGCTGCGGTACAGCTCGGACTCGGCCCGGGTCGAGAAGGCGGGGCCATCGATCACGACGCACGACCCACCATTGTGCACGGTGGCACCGGTCGACGTCGCAGCCTCACGAGCCAGCGCGCGCAGCCCCTCGGTCGTGGGGTGCCCAAACTGCACGTGCCCGACCACACCGTCGCCGAAGAATGACGTGGCGCGATGCTTGGTTCGGTCGATGAACTGGTCGGGGAACACGATGTGCCCCGGCACGACTTCCTCTTGCAGCGAACCAACGGCCGAGACGCTCATCAGGTGCGTCACCCCGAGCTGTTTGAGGCCGTGGATGTTGGCGCGGTAGTTGATCTCCGAGGGGAGGACGCGGTGCCCCGAGCCGTGCCGCGGCAGGAAGACCGAGCGCAGCGGCGCCTTGCCAGGTCGGTCGAGGGTCCCCACCGTGTAGGGACCACTCGGGTCGCCAAACGGGGTGGTCAGGGTGACGGACTCGGCGCCTTGAAGCGCGTCCATGGCGTAGAGGCCGGAGCCACCGATCACCCCGAGAACCACGGCATCACGGGCAGCAAGGGATCCAGGGTGCGTGCTCATCCGGCGGAGCATACGGATCCCCTCGCCGCGGGGCCATGAGAAACCCCAGGATGCGCGCTCAGCCCACGACAAGCACGATCATGACGAATCCCTGGTCCTTGGGCTTCCGGGCCACCCCGACTCCGGCCGAGAGCTGCGGGGCGAAGAACAGATCGACTGCCGGCAACGCGTCGAAATCGGGCGCAGAGACCTGATGGGTGTCGACGGTCTCGTACCCGAGATCGAACACCTCTTGCTCCCACCCACTGGGCAACCGCCGACCCGCAGCGACCCGCGCCGCGAGCGTGTTCGCGACCACATCCAGGCCATCGTCCCAGCGAGCGGCGGCCAGAGCTCGCTCCGTGCGTGCCCCGTCCACGCGTGCACGAATCGTCGGCGCAAGCTGACCATCACGCGGAGCCCCGGCGCCAGGCTTCTTGAAGAAGTTCTGGGTGACAAACAGCCCTCTGGGCGCCTCGGGTGCGTCTGGATCCTCGGGGCCAATCACAACCCCGATCCCGACGTGGGTCACGTCCTGCGCGAGCAGGTTTCCCCGATGACCCGGGGAGGACATCAAGCTGTCGTGAACCCCCTTGGGGCCGTAGCCCAAGGCGACGTTTTCTCGGATCACCGCACCGACGAGGCGAGCCCGTTTGAAGCGCGCGCCGACGTCCCCCGTTGTTGGGGACACGTGGCCGACATAGCCTCCGCGCATCATGTCCCTGCTGTGCCCCAATGCCACCCGCGCAGCGCGCTCATCCCAGGACAGCGGAGCCACGCCCCGTTGTTTTCGTTCGTGATTGAGATGCGCGAAGTTGGCCCGTGCCAGAGCATCGGCCTCCACCCCGGGTGAGATCCGCTCCAGCTCGATACGCACCCGACGGGGAGGAGGCTGACCGCAGGACACGGGGAAGTTCGCCACGACCTCCCCGGGCCCGTGTGCTCCCGCTGCCATCACCTCGATCTGGTAGACGCCCCGCGACGCGCACTCGATCTGCGCCGAGAACGAGCCGTCCAAGGAGACCGATGCCGGCGCCGTGTAGACACGCCCGGACGGTTCGACGACCTCGACCGTGGGGGTCGACCGCGCACCGACCAGACGTCCGCCGATGTCGATCCGTTGGCCGACGGAGACGCTGGTAGGAATCGAAGTCATCGCCACCATCGGAGCAACAACCGCAGTGAGCATCCGGGTGTGGCCGTCACTCCCGCGAGCGACGCCCACCCCGAAACGCGCCGGGATCCGGGTCGGCGAAGGCTCCACCTTGCTGACCAACGAAGCCACTGCGCCCTGGCAGGCCGCAGTGTAGTCCCGGAAACAGGCCGCGGGATCCTCGGGCAACTCTACGACGACCAATCTCGGCGGCGGGTTGACGATGCCGGCCCACGCCAGCACGGCTTCGATCAGCCGAGTTGGGACGTTGGTTCCGTTGGGAGCCGCCCGTGCGAGTTCGCGAGCTGCACGGTCCAAGGCCGGGTCGGATTGCATCCCGCGCTCGGCCAGCGCGGTCGCGATCGAGGTCTCGGTCGGCGAGAGCGTGTGACGCAAAGGTGTTCCGTAGGCCTTGGCCGGTGGCCCGCTGAACTCCACCTCGAGCGGCGTCAGCGTGATGCCATCGAACACGCCTCGTTGGGCTCGACGCGGACTCCGGCTTTGTCCTTGGGCGCCCGCTCGCGTTCCGTCACAACCCGGGGAAGGAGCCAACGCGAGCGCGAGTGCGAGCAGTCCTGAGTGCAGACCTGATTTCGAGGAGCTCAGGGGCTCAGGGTAGCAGTTCCAATACCGCGGAGTTCTCCGGCGCATGGAAATCCGGCACACGGGTCGGGGACAGCGCCAATCCCACTGTGGGTCCCTTCCGCGGTCGTTCGAGGCGGAATGCGTTGACCCGCAGGGTCATCCCCGCCGCCACCGGACACTCGACCTCGGTGTGGTCGCAGATGTCGGACCACGGCACCGCGAACTCGGTCGTCCATCCCTCGTCTCGATCACCGGGCGCCTCCAACGTCCCGCGAATCGCGACCGGTGCGATGAAGCTCCCGTTCCAAGCCTCATCGCCCTTTCGGTAGCGCTCGAATCGTGCGTCGAACTGAACACCGCGCGGCGAGACCTGAAGCTCCAGGTAGTCGGCTCGACGTTCGTCCCCGAACACAAACAGTTCGAACACCTCCTGTTTCCAGATCGGATCGTCGCGCTCGGTGTACGTGCCCCGCAGGTCGTGGTCGGGAAGCCAAGCGCCAACGTACAGGTGGCTCTCATCCCAAGCGAACGCAACCTGGGTAGGACCCCAATCCGGCGCGTCTTCGCGAGTCGCACCCAAGCGTGAGGGCTCCCCAGCGAGCGAGTCGACCAACGGACTGCGCATCGCCGATGTCCACAACGGCTCCTGCGGCGTACCGTCGACGCTCGGTGTTCCGTGAGCCGCCGTAACCTTGGTCGGGGTCGGGGCCACATCGAGGATCGCCAGGACCCCCACCCCATCTCGGCGCCTGGGTCCCTGCGACACCGGTGAGGTTCGTGTGCCTCGAATGCGGCGCACCGTCACGACCGCGGTCCGCGGATGCCAGGGCGCCGCCAGCGGGATCTCGACCTCCAGGTGGCCCTCGCCCTGCACCCGGACGCTGCGGGTTCGGGCATCGACGGGCACGGCGGGCGGTGGGGCGGCCGGTCCGCCCAACGCAACCTCCCGAGCCGCCGCGCGAGGTGGCGAGAGCGAGATCTCGAAGTCGCCGGGCGCCGAGGCGTCGAAGGCGACCGAGACGGACGCTCCGGGCACGATGGCCTGAGACGGGACAACGAGACCCGAGAGAACCACGCCATCACGAAACGCCCACCGGTCGGCGCTGTCTTCGGTTGGTTGACGAGCGTCGAGTTCGAGCACGGAACGCGGGGGCACAGGCTCGCCACACGCCAGCAGCGTGCTTGCCACCAGTGCCCAGAGCGTCTTCATGGAGCTTGGCGGCGCCTCGTTAGAAACGGAACCCGCCGGGGGTCCGCCCCATCGGCATCGGCTGCAGCGCGGACGCGTCGAGGGCGTCGCTCCGCTCGTCTCGTGCGGCCTTGATCGCGATGCCCGCGACCGCTCCCGCACTGGCAGCGATGGCGGCAACCGTCACCCAGAAGTACCACTTGGTCACGATGCGCTCGGACCGGGGCCCGTCGTCAATCGTGGGGTCGGCCTTGGGACGCGGTGCGGGTCGCAACTGCTCGGACGATGGCGGCGCCACCCACTGCCCGTCGAGTTCCGCCCGATGAGTCGAACGCGGCTCGTCCTCGACCGTGCCCCGGGCCTGCTCCCGCATGCGCTCCCAATCGACCTCGGCCTTGCGCCTCGCGTCGATGTCGCCTTCGGGCAGCGCATCGCGCTCGCCTGCGTACGCAGCTTCGGCGCCGCGATAGTCCCCCATCGCTTCTTTGGCTTGCGCCTCGGCCCGCCACGCGGCCGGGGTGGGTTCGGCCTCCCGTGCCGCGACGGCGGCATCGGCCTGGGCGCTCAGATCCCCGGGCTCGGCAGCGGGCGGCGGCGTCACGACCATCGGAAGCGGTGCCGCCGAGACAGCTTGGACCGGCCCCAGCACAGCCAACGCAGGGATGACCGTCAGGCAGGCAGCCAGACGCAAGGAGGCGACGAGACGGGGGCGCAGGGCGGAGCGGTCAATCTTCATAGACGTGGTCTTTGAAGGCGGGCAGCGAAGAGTCGGAAGGCTTGGCCGGCGTCTGCGGGGTTGTCGGAGACTTGCGCCGGCGAGGCTTCTTCGCCGCCGCGTTTGTACCACCCCCGGCGGGTTTGCCGGTCCCCGCGGTGGAAGCGGGCCCGGTGGGTCGGGGCTTGGGCACGGCTACGACCGACTCGACGGGCTCGTCCGCCCGGGAGGGGGGCGCTGGTGCGGGGTCCGGGAC
>CAJXVA010000293.1 GCA_913061055.1 uncultured Pseudomonadota bacterium | reverse complement strand
ACACTAGATCGCTCGTCGGCAGCGTCAGATGTGTATAAGAGACAGGTCTGTGGGAACGGGCGGCAGCGAGCTGACGAGGGAGACGCTCTCGTGGTTCCGCATGGGGAACAGCTTCTCCATGTGGGCGGACAAGCGGGACGATGAGAGCGGAATCTGGTGCTTGAGGGTGAACTCCTCGAGCGAGTCGCGGAACTCCTGGGCAGTCGCGTAGCGCTGCTCCCGGTCGCGCGCCATCGCCTTGAGTACGATGGCCTCCAACTCGGGTGGGTAGTTCGGAATCACTCCGGTCGGAGGCGGGACTTCGGCGCGCTCAACCTGCTTGAGCAGCTCGAGGCCGAGCGCGTCGAGACCGAACAACTTTCGTCCGGTCGTCAGCTCCCAAAGCAGCGTGCCGAGGCTGAAGATGTCGCTCCGGCGATCGACCAACTCGCCGCGACACTGCTCGGGCGACATGTACGAAACTTTGCCCTTCAGGGAGCCGGCCACGGTTCCGGGGCCTCGCGCGGCGATCTTGGCGATCCCGAAGTCGACGAGTTTGATGTTCCCGTCGTAGGTCACCAGCACGTTGGACGGTGAGACGTCCCGGTGCACGATCTGGAGTGGGGTCCCATCGACGTCGCGAGTTTCGTGGGCGTGGTGGAGCCCTGCCGCGACGTTGTCGACGATCCGGAGTGCGCAGCTCAGGGGCATCGGGATCTTGTTCTGATGACCCGCGAGCAGCACCTGCCGAACGTTGCGTCCGGCGACGAACTCCATCGTGAAGAAGAAGCTCCCATCGTCTTCGCCGAAGTCGAAAACCTGAGCGATGTTGGGGTGGTGAAGACCGGCGGCGAGCTTCGCCTCCGTCAGAAACATCTGAACGAAGTCGGGTTGTTCGGCAAACGAGGGCAGGATTCGTTTCAGAACGACCGTCTTCTGAAACCCGTGCCGGGCCTTGGACCTCGCAAGGAACAGCTCCGCCATGCCCCCAACGGCAAGACGCTCGAGAAGATCGTATTTCCCGAGTTGGCCCTCCACGGGCCTAGTGTAGTCGAGATACCCCCACGAGACGGGAGAATCCTACCCGCGAAAGCGCCGATGTCGCAGCGCAACGGGGCTCGTGGAGGTGATCGGAGGCGCCGAAAACTGCGTGGGTCATCAGTCGGCAAGACAACACGGGGTGCCAGGGAAATCCGGGGTTGAGCTGCCCCCCGGCCCCAACCGGGCGTGGGGACGACAGAATCCCCGCCCACACCAAGCATTCGAGCGAGCCGGCGAGCCCGACGGGGGTCGCGATCAAGGAGGTGCCACAACATCTGGCCGCTTGCACCCGGCCAAGCGCTTCGGCTCGAGACCGCAGTCTCGCACGCGACGACTCGGGTGCCGCGAGTGCTCTGACGAGGGGGCCGACCCGACCCAAGCCACCGTGACCATGAGCGCGAGGATCGGCATGCGGTCCGACCATCCGGCGCGCGGAGTTGCCCGCGGTGCAGGCACACCCGGTGCGGCCCAGACCTGCCCGGACGGTCGAAGCGTCAGGGTCGCGCTCCATCGGATTCGTTCCCGATCTGGAGTCCAGCCCACCGTAGCGACTGGCCGAGCCGCTGCGTCCCCCCCGCGCGGGGTTGGATCTACGGTAGTCGGCTCCCGCATGTCGAAGCCACTGCCGCACAATAAGGAAGCCGAGGCCGCGGTTCTCGGCGCCATCCTCCTGCGTAACGAGAGCCTCAACGAGGTCGTCTCGATCGTCACGCCGGAGGACTTCTACGTGCCCGCGCACCAGGCCGTTTACAAGGCGGTGGTCAAGCTGGCCGACAAAGGGCAGCCGGTCGACATTGTCACGCTCGAGACTCAGCTACGAGCGACCGAAGAACTCAGCCTCATCGGCGGTCTGGAGGGACTCGGCAAGCTCGCAGATCGATATGCGACGAGCCACAACGTCGCCCACCACGCTGAACTCATTCGCGACGCGTCCACCGTGCGCAAGCTGGTGGTCACGTGCAGTGAGATCGCCGAAGAGGGACGCAACGAGGTCGAAGACGTCGGTGAGTACATCGACGGAGCCGAGCGCAAGCTGCTCGAGGTGAACCAGTCCGGTCGCAAGGGCAACTACAAGTCCGCCAAGGATCTGATCCACGGCGTCTTCGAGGCGATCACCGAGCGCGCCAAGCTCAAGAACCCAATCACTGGAGTTCCAACCTCGTTCAAGAAGCTGGACGAGATGACCGGCGGCATGCAGCCGGGCGACCTCGTGATCCTCGCGGCTCGCCCTTCGATGGGCAAGACGGCCCTGTCGCTGAACTTCTGTCAGCACGCCTGCATCGTCCAGGAGCGGGATCTAAACAAGCCCGAGGCTGAGCGTCCGCCCAAGTTTCCGGTGCTCTTCTTCTCACTCGAGATGGGTGCCAACCAGCTCATCGAGCGGATTCTGTGCAGTGAGGCTCGCATCGACGCCGGCAAGCTCCGGGCCGGCCGATTGGTCGAGCAGGAGTTCGCGGCGTTGGTGCGTGCGGCCGATCGTGTCTACAAGGCGCCGCTGTTCATCGACGACTCCGCCGCGCCGACAATCCTCGAGATTCGAGCGCGGTCTCGCCGCTTCCGCCAGGACAAGAGCCTGTTCCCACCCCCAGAAGAGGGCAGCAACCGGAAGCCGTTGGGCATGATCGTGGTCGACTATCTGCAGCTGGCCCGCGGTGGCAAAGGCAAGTACGACATCCGCGAGCAGGAGATTTCCGAGATCTCCCGGGGGCTCAAGGCCATCGCCAAGGAGCTCGAGTTGCCCGTCATTGCGCTCTCCCAGCTCAACCGGGGTGTCGACAGCCGAGCCGACCACCGTCCGATGCTGTCCGACCTTCGGGAGTCCGGCGCTATCGAGCAGGATGCCGACATCATCATGTTCATCTACCGCGAGGCGCGGTACGTGACCGACGAGCAGAAGCGCAAAGAGATCGAGCGCGACGCCGAGGTGATCATCGGCAAGCAGCGAAACGGCCCCTGCGGCACCGTGCACTTGTCGTTCATCGGTGAGCACACCCGGTTCGAGAACCCTGCGTTCGAAGGCACCGGCCCTCCAGGGGGCTGACCGGCGGTCGAATCGAACCGGCGGCCAGAGCCGTCTTCACCCGCGCTGAGGCAGCGTGCGCGATGTACGCTCCCGGAGGGTGGAACACCCGTTCATCTGCACCATGCGTTTCGTGGCAGCAAACGCCGCTCCCATGATAAACCCTGGCCGTACGATGGCGGCACCGCCGGAAAGCATCGGCCAGTTCTCAGTGGTCGGACTGCTCGGCAAGGGAGCGATGGGAGAGGTCTACGAGGGCCTCGACTCAGCCCTTGGCCGGCGAGTTGCGATCAAGATCCTAGGTGCAAAGCACCGGGAATCGACCGAGTTCAAGACCCGTTTCCTTCGCGAGGGCCGGTCGTTGGCGGCGATGAACCACGCCAACATCGTGCAGATCTACGCGATCGGCGAGCACGAAGGTCGGCCATTCTTGGCGATGGAATTCCTCGATGGGGAGGACCTTGGTGCGGCGCTAAAGAAGCGCGGTCCCCTTCATCCCGCGGACGCAGCCGAGGGCATTCGCCAGGCAGCGGTGGGCTTGCGAGAAGCCAAGCGGGCGGGCGTGGTGCACCGCGACGTCAAGCCTTCGAACCTGGTCGTCACCAGTCAGGGAGCGGTGAAGGTCACCGACTTTGGCTTGGCCAAGGCGCTCCAAGAAGATCTCTCCATTACCGCGACCGGTGTGTTTGTGGGAACGCCGGACTACCTGGCGCCCGAGCAGGCGATGGGCGACGAGGTTGACTCGCGCGCCGACGTCTACGCGCTGGGCTGCTCGTTGTTCCATATGTGCAGCGGGCATCCGCCGTTCCGCAAGGGCGGACACGACGACCACTACACCGCGGTGGTTCGCCGGCACCTCAAGTCCGAGCGACCCCAACTCAAGCTCGAAGTTGCCAACTTCGACACGCCGCTGTCCGATCTTTGTCGTCGGATGATGAGTCGGCGCCCCGACGTTCGTCCCACGTTCGATGAGTTGGTCGACAAGCTTGGGGAGTTCTCTCAGAAGAACGGCGGTCGCATTCCGCCACGTCACCAGGATGTCGAACTCCTCGAAGCCACAAAGGCCTCTCCGGCCGAGCTGGTCGAGACCAACGACATCGCGCCAACCCCCCAGCGCAGCAAGACCGTCGCAATCGCGGTTGCCGCGGGTATCGCCATCGGCGTGGGTGTGTCGGCGGCGGTGATCATGGCCCTGCGGTGACCGACCGAGCGCCCAGGCCCGAACGCATCGCTGCCGCAGCGCGAGCCCTCGGGTCCGAGCTGCGCGATCTGGTCACGCTGTACGCGGACGCGGTCGGAGCCAACCTGGCCGACCAGGCACAGATGGTCGCGTGGGATCGCGAGCAGCTGATCGGCCAAGTTCAGCAGCGCCTCGACGGGCTTCGTGGTCAACGGTTTCGCGAACTCGGGGATACCAACGTTCGAATCATCGAACGGGCGGGCCAGCCCCTGGAGAGCTTGGAGCTGGTCTGGACGAACTTACGTCAGGGGCGACGCGTGAAGCTCGAGTGGGAAGAGGGCGCCTGCGCGGTGGTGCCCACGCTGCTTCGCCCGCTGGCTCGGGTGTTGCGAAGCACGGTCGGTGCCGAGGTGCTGCACATCTCGCAGACGCCCTGGGTCGCCGGTGAGGAAGAACCCTCAGCCTCACAGATGGCCTTCAAGGTTGCCCACGACAACCCTGAAGACCCCGGGAGGTGGCCGATTGTCGGAGTTCGGCGTCCCGGTCCGCGGGTTGCCGTCGTCGAATCGTCTGCCGATCGCGAACTGGCCGCGTACGTCCTGGCCCGGACCAGTCTTCGGCGGTCGGGAACGGACCCCCGTAGCGTTAAGCGGGCCTATGTCGTCGATGCCGATGAGCGGTTTCTTCGGCACCTCAAGCGGGTCTGGGTTGGGGCGGTGATGGGTCCGCCCGACGACCCGTTCTCGTTTGCCGGTCCGGTCACGCCCAAAATGCGGGAGGCGTTTCTCGACGCGCATCGAGCCTGGGAGCGCGAGCCGGGGGCCGAGGTGCTGGTGGCTGGGGGCGACTTGGCACGCTCGGGTGCTCCGGGTTGTTACATGGCGCCCGCCCTGTTCGCCTGTGACTGGCCGGTGCCCGATGTGCCGCTGGCAGGGCCGATGATGGTTGTGGTGCGCTCGCGCATCGATCAGGCTCGTGCGGCGGCGGAAGCCGCGACGCGCGAGGGCGGACAAGCGGTCATCGTGGGTGCCTCCAGGAGTCGGTACCCAGGCGAGGTCCGCCACATCCGGGGCGCACTACTCGTGGAGCGGTTGCCGCCGGGTCTTCCGGATCCCCGCCCGGTCTGACCCGGCCGCCGGCTCATCCGTCGCTGACGACACCGCGCAGGACAGCGACGAATGCCTCGACCGGCCCGTCACCAACGGTCTCTCGTGTCGTCGCGAAGAAGGAGACGGAAGGAAGCCCGTCGACGCTGAGTCGGTGCAGGTCCCCGCTGTCGCGCTCGCGTGCGACCACGCGGTCCGGGAAGACGGCCAACAGTCCCGCGGTCCGTGCCACTTCGACACCGGTCTGCATCGGCGAGACCGTCGCGGCCACGGTACGGGGGATTTCAGCTGGCCATCCTTCGACCGGTTGGCCATCGGCCGCGGGCGGGGCGACGAAGAGGTGCTGCGCGGCATCTTCGAGCGTCATGGCTTCGGTGTTGCCGTACAGAGCGTGGTCGCGACCGCAGTAGATCCCGTTGGTGGATGTGCCCAGGCGTTCACACGAGAGGTCCGTCGCCGCGCAGGCGGTTGTCTGCAACAGGATGTCGACGTCACCCGTGCGAAGCGCCAAGAGCGGGTCGTCGATGGCACCCGTCGCGACCTGGGGGATCAGCTCGGGGTAGGACTTGCGAATCCGGGCGAGCGTGGGAACCACGAACGCAGCGATCAGCGTGCCTTCGGCGCTCACGCGAATGGGCCCGCTGAGTGTGGCGGACTCGATCGCCTGTGTTGCGTCATGCACCTGTCGCATCGAGTCTCGCACCGCGCGCAGGAGCGTTTGGCCGGCCGCGTTCACGCGCAGTTGCCGGCCGACCCGATCGAACAGCGGTTGGCCGAGTTCGTCCTCGAGCAGCTTGAGGGTTCGCGAGAGCGCGGATGGGCTGATGTGCAGTCGATCCGCCGCCTGGCGCACGTGCTCGGTCTCGGCTACTGCCCGAAACGTGGGAAGCCAATTCCAAAGGTTGGAGACGCGACGCATCCGATCCATAGGGCGAGCAGCAACGGTACCTCGGTTTGCCTCGCGACAGACGCGGCAACGAGCCCCAACCGCTTCGAGTAGCGGTACCGTGGGGGTCATGCGCCGCTTTCCCCTTGGGTATGTCTTGGCTGTTGGGCTCGTCGTCGGATGTGGAGACGACGGTGGTTCTGCGACGACGACCTCCGGGGATGGAAGCTCCTCAGGGACTTCGCAGGGCCCGACGAGCGGCCCCACCTCGATGTCGACGACTGGAGCTGGGACCTCCGGAGTGGAGACGGGCTCATCGACGGGGACTCCGAGCTCCACGGGCACCGCAGGCTCGTCGTCGACGAGTGGAGGCGGTGAGACCACGGGTGCTGGATCTGGGAGCAGCAGCACTGGAGGTGGCGGCGTCGTCGTCTTGCAGAACGACATGTGGCGGGACGGAGCCCAGACGGCGGTGCAGGGCGGCTTCGCGTCCGGAGAGTGCTGGGCGTCGACGTACGTACCCGAGGCCACGGACTACCCGCTTCGGGTCCGTGGACTCCAGGCTCTGATCAGCGGCGACGTGGACGGGGCAACCGAGGCGTTTCAGGTCACCGTGTGGTCCGTGGACGATGAGCTGCGACCCGAGACGGAGCTTGGAACGGCTCTGGCCGAGTTCACCGCGTCCAACGCGGCGTTCAACAGCGCTGAGTTTGACCTACTCGCGATCGACGACATCATCCTCGACGAGGGTAGCTTCGCGATCTCCATGTGCTTGGCGGACCACGCGGGATTCCCTGCGATCGCGGCCGATGTGGGTCAGGAACTCCTCACAGACCGCAACTGGCTGTTCTCCGATGGGACGTGGACACCCTCAGGCGACTTCGGCCTGACGGGCAACTGGATCATGCGGGCGATCATTGAGCCACAGTGAGGCCCGTGCGCCGCGCAACCAATGAAAAAGGGTCGGCGAAGTGCCGACCCTCTTCGTGTTCGTGTTCGTGCTGCAGATGAGCGCCGGTTAGACGCCGGGGAGCAAAGCGTCGCAGCCCATGCTGCGGACGCAGCCGGAGCAGACCGTCAGGTTGCCGCGCTCTGCGGACTCCTGCTCGGGACCGTTGCCCACGCCTTCGAACGCGCTGGGGTCTTCGGTTGCCAGAATGACGCTGCACTGGTCCGAGATCATCTGGATGCTGAAGCCGGCACCTTCGGTGGCGGGCTCACCGGGGTAGTTGATCGACCCCTGGTTGCTGTTGGGCGCCTGGCCAAGGTCGGTGTTGTCGCTGAGGCGAACCGCACCGGCGCTGTCCATCACGACCGCTTCGCACAGGGCGCCCGGGGCATCGTCCCCTGGGGTGTTCTGGCCGTCGTTGCGGAGGTTGTAGCCGACCCAGAAGTCGCCGGTTCCCGGGATGTCGATCCAACCATCGGCAGCCTGGCCGTCGTTGGACGTGATCTTGACCTGGCTAAACGCGAAGCCCTGCGCGAGACAACCGCACCCATCGGGGTTCCAGCCAGAGTCCTCGCACTCGATGCGCAGGTCGTCGGGACACTCCGGCATCTCCGGCATGGTTTCGTCAAGGATGACGTAGGCCGAGCCGTTGCTCAGGCTGATGTCCGCCGTACCGGGGAGGTTCTCGATGCAGACGTTGCCGCGGTTCTGGTAGTCGGAGTCGGCGTCGTTGTCCTCGGTGACCACGAAGAGGTCGAAGATGAACTCTTTGGGCAAGGTGACGCGCAGGTCGGCGCCGGAGCGGTCAACCTGGGTCTGTCCTTCGTAGAAAACAGCGATTTGGCAGCCGTCCTGCCAGGGCGCCTGGAACTGGGGGTCGACGCAGTTGTTCTCGGGGTCGAGGTTGAACGGAGGAGGCGGAAGCGCGCTCGTGGAACCCCAGATGGAGAGCTTGTCGTAGTCGGCTTCTGCGAGGGCTTCGCTGTCGACCTGGGTGAATTTTCGCATCTCGACCGTGATGCGATCGACGTCGGCGTACTGAACGATGACGTCACCACGGTTGCGGAAGTTGTCGCCGCCCTCGTTCCCGATCTGCAGCGAGCCAATGTTGACGGTGCCATCTTCGGCGTACACCTGGAAGGGTTGGTCGATGACGACGGTCCATCCGCTCTCCCGGAAAGGTTGAGAGACGCCGGAGCTGCTGCCACCGCCGTCGGACTTGCAGCTGGCCATCCCGGTGAGGGTGGCGGCGGCGAGCATCATCATGAGGAAAGAGCGCTTCATATCGTTCTCCGAGGACTGACGCGGAGCATATACCCGCGTCTGGGGGGCAGCAATAACGCGGGGATGGGGTCCCCGACAAGATAGGGCCAGGCCGGTGTGTGTGGACGCGCAACGTGCCGGATAGCGGCCGTTTGCCCCATACCCTACTCTTCGGGGCCACGGAGCAAAGCCATGTCCGACCACGCAGCAACGTCCACGCTGAAGGCGCCCCCGGCGAGCTTCGATCTCCCGGCCCTCGAGGAGAGCATTCTCCATTTCTGGCAAACCAACGAGGTCGAGGCTCGAAGCTTACGCCAAGGCGCCGACGCGGCGACCGGTGACGGCAGAACCTCCTTTGCCTTCTATGACGGGCCCCCGTTCGCGACCGGCCTCCCTCACTACGGTCACCTGCTCGCGGGCACGATCAAGGACGTTGTCCCCAGATACCAAGCGATGCGCGGACGCCCCGTCGAGCGCCGCTTCGGCTGGGACTGTCATGGGCTGCCCATCGAGAGCCTGGTCGAAAACGAACTCGGCATTCACGGCAGCGCCGACATCGAGGCGTACGGCATCGAGAAATTCAACGCTGCGTGCCGGGCGGGCGTGCTCCGCTACACAAAAGAGTGGGAGCTCGCGGTTCGGCGCATGGGGCGGTGGATCGATTTCGAGAACGACTACAAGACCATGGACGCCTCGTTCATGGAGACGGTGTGGTGGGTCTTCCGTCAGCTGTGGGACAAGGGCTTCATCTATGAGGGCCACCGGGTGCAGCCCGTGTCTCCTGCGCTCGGCACACCGCTGTCGAACTTCGAGGTTGCGCAGGGGCCCCAGGAAAAGGATCCGGTCACGCGCAAGGAAGGCCACAAGCGTCGGCAAGATCCGTCGCTGACGGTCCGGTTCAAGCTCGAGGATGAGGACGCGTATCTGTGGGCGTGGACCACCACGCCGTGGACCCTTCCGAGCAACCTCGCCCTCGCCGTTCACCCCGACCTCGAGTACGTGAAGTTCGAGGTCGTCGAGACCGGAGAGATCGCCTTCGCCGAGCCGGGTCGTCTGGCCGACTACCAAGACAAGGGGAAGGTCGGGGAGATCAAAGAACTCGCCCGCATCAAGGGGTCCGAGTTGGTCGGCCGACCCTACGCGCCGCTGCTTCCATACTTCGAGTCGTACCGCGTCAAGGAGGACGGATCGCGCTGGGCGTTCAAGGTTGTCGGGGCGGAGTACGTCACCACGGACAGCGGAACGGGCATCGTTCACCAAGCCCCGGCATTTGGTGAGGACGACTATCAGATCGGGGTGAAGGAAGGGCTGCCGCTGCTACGGCCTCTCGATCTCTCCGGCAAGTTCTCCCAGGCGGTTCCCGACTTCGCCGGGCAGAACGCCAAGGACGCAGACAAGGGCATCATGGCGATGCTCAAGGACCGAGGCAGCGTCGTCGACCAAGACGTCTACGTTCACCCGTATCCGCACTGCTACCGCACCGAAGAGCCGCTGCTCTACATGGCGCTCTCCACCTGGTTCATGAAGGTGGAGCAGATGCGCGACACCCTCGTCGAGTACAACGAGCAGATCCACTGGGTGCCCGACCACGTCGGCAAGAAGCGGTTTGGAAACTGGCTTGGTGGCGCACGCGACTGGAACTTGGCTCGCAACCGCTTCTGGGGCACGCCGCTTCCAATCTGGCGCTGCGACACCGACCCCTCCGACATGCTGTGCATCGGCTCCGTCGCCGAGCTCGAGGAGCTTGCTGGGCTGGAGAAGGGCTCCGTCGTCGATCTGCACCGAGAAAGCGTCGATGGCATCACATGGGCCAGCAAAGCGGGGGGGCTCATGCGCCGGGTGCCCGAGGTGTTCGACTGCTGGTTCGAATCCGGCAGCATGCCGTACGCCCAGAACCACTACCCGTTCGACCCCGCCAAGAAGGGGTACGTCGAGAACAACCTCCCGGCGGACTTCATCGCCGAGGGGCTCGATCAAACGCGGGGTTGGTTCTACACGCTGCACGTCTTGGCCACCGCGCTCTTCGAGCGGCCCGCATTCAAGAACGTGATCGTCAACGGGCTCGTGCTTGCCGAGGACGGCAAGAAGATGTCCAAGCGTCTCAAGAACTATCCCGACCCGACCGAGGTCATGGACAAGTACGGGGCAGATGCGTTGCGGGCGTACCTGATCAACTCCGCCGTCGTCCGGGCCGAGCCGATGCGCTTCGCCGAAAAGGGCGTGCGCGACACGGTCCGCACCGTCGTGCTGCCGCTGTGGAACGCCTACAAGTTTCTCAGCACCTACGCGCTCGCCGACGGTTGGTCGCCCACCAAGGCCGACCTGGAGATCCGTCCGCAGGGCACCGCCGACCGCTGGATCCTCAGCCGGGTGCAGTCGTTCCTCACCGATCTGGTCTCCGAGTACGACGACTACGCGCTGTCGAACGTCGTGCCGGCGTTCCACCGGATCTGCGACGACCTCAACAACTGGTACATCCGTCGCGGCCGGAGGCGTTACTGGCGGTCCAAAGAAGAGGGCGCCGAGGCCGAGCGCGACAAGGCCGAGGCCTACGGCACGTTGTTCCGGGTGCTTCAGACCGTCTCGGCCGCGATCGCCCCGGTGATGCCGTTCTTCTCCGAGTGGATGTATCAGCGGCTCGTTGTGGAGACAGGTCTGTCTGCCGCCGACAGCGTGCACCTGAGCGCATTCCCGCTGGCTGACGCGTCTCTTCGTGACGAGGCCCTCGAGGTCGAGGTCGCGGCGGTGCGTCAGGCGGTCAACCTTGGGCTCGCGATCCGCGAGCGCGAGAAGATCGGTGTGCGACGTCCATTGGGCACGCTCACCGTGGCCTCGGTCGACGAGGCCGTACGGGCGGCCGTGCAAACCCATGCGGCCGACCTTCTCTCCGAGCTCAACATCAAGGCGCTCGAGGTTGTGGCGGATGACAGTGGCCTGGTCACGCTCAAGGCGAAGGCCAACTTCAAGGTACTCGGTCGCAAGCTCGGCAAACGCATGAAGACCGTCGCGGGCGCGGTCGCGGCACTGACCCCCGAGCAAGTGCAGGCGTTTGTTCGTGATGGTTCGATCGAGCTCGAGGGCGAAACCCTCTCCCCAGAGGACATCCTGATCGAGCGTGAGGTCGCAGGGGGCCAGTCGGCAGAGGCCGCGGACGGGATGACCGTCCTGGTCGATACGGAGGTCACCGATTCCCTGCGCCTCGAGGGACTCGCACGGGAGGTGATCAGCCGCGTCCAGAACCTGCGCAAGACGGCAGACCTCGACGTCAGCCAGAGCGTCGAGCTGGTGCTCGCATGTGATGGCGCCTTGGCCGACGTGGCAAAGGACGCGGCGCTGGTGGAGCTGATCCAGGCCGAGACCTTGGCGAGCGCGCTGACCCATCAAGCGCACGCCGAACCGGACAGCCTCGGCACCCAGCATCACGCCGCCGACAAGATCGATGGCGAGAAGTTGTCGGTCGGACTCCGCGTGTCCTGACATGCCTGGCAACCCCCACGGGTACCCCAGTCCTTGGCGGATCCCCATGCGCGCCACCGCCGTCCTCGGTGCGGTGGGGGTGGCGCTGCTGGTCGGATCCGCATTTGTCTCCGGGCCCGCGCTTGGGTTGATGATCCCGGGCATCGCGCTGAGCGTCTTCATGGGAGGCGCATGGGCGTTCTCTCGGTCGAGAGCCGTGCTGATCCTGTCTCTTATACACATCTCCGAGCCCACGAGACCTCTCTACATCTCG